>NZPK01000070.1 GCA_002693325.1 Gemmatimonadota bacterium
GCGCGCTCTGATTAAGTTCGATCCAGAAATGCGGACAGCCCTTAAAAAGGGTGGNTTTCTAACNAGAGATGCTCGTGAAAAAGAGAGAAAAAAATANGGTCTGGCCGGTGCCCGCAAGAAATTCCAATTTTCGAAGCGTTAGTGGCTGGCCTACGTATCAAATACACACGCTTTTTGATATGTGCAGGAATGTACCCGTAGGATGTGCCTACGGGTATTCTGTATGTAGATGAAAAGAGCGGAGGAAAAATAGAAAATAGGAGTATTAGGATGTCTGAGATAAACATTAGAGATCTGCTTGAAGCTGGGACTCATTTCGGTCATCAGACCCAGCGTTGGAATCCCAAAATGCGACAGTACATTTTTACTGAGCGCAACCGCATTCATATAATNGATCTTCANAAAACTGTNAGGAAAATTGAACAAGCNTGTGACGCCGTACGTGATGCAGCCAGTCGTGGAAAGTCGATNTTATTTGTTGGCACGAAAAAACAGGCTACTGAGATAATTCAGGAACAGGCTGAGCGATGTGAGCAGTTTTATGTGACGTATCGANGGTTGGGAGGCATGCTTACGAATTGGCCGACAATAAGGCAGAGCATTCGACATCTTGATCATTTGGATCGTATTTCTGCTGACGGCACATATGAAAAATTAAAGAAAAAAGAAGTATTATTATTAGAAAAAGAACGTGCTCGTCTTGTTAGGACACTGGCTGGGATACGTAATATGGGAGGTATCCCTGGCTTGGTCGTTATTGTTGATATTCGAAAAGAGCACATAGCTGTCCGTGAGGCTGCAAAGCTAGGTATTCCAGCAATAGCAATCGTCGATACAAACTGTGACCCAGACCAGGTTGATTATCCGATTCCGGGCAATGATGATGCAATTCGCTCAATTGGTCTGATCAGTGGATATTTGGCAGATGCGGCTATTGAAGGCAAAGCTCTGGCCACAGCGAAGAAGGAAGAAAATGCTTCTAAAAATGGTTCGGGCAATCCCTCGGAGGAAACGAACAAAGATCAAGAGTAGTGAAGGTATAAAATTTTAGTTTAATCGAATTCATGGCACCATAACTAGGAAACAAAATGGCAGAGATTTCGGCAAAATCAGTGATGGAACTTAGGAAGTCAACCGGCTTGGGTATGATGGATTGTAAACAAGCTCTGAAAGAGACTGATGGAGATATTGAAAAAGCAGTTGAGTATTTGAGAAAAAAAGGAATGGCCGCTGTTGAAAAAAGAGCAGGCCGTGAAGCGACTGATGGTTTGATAGTGTCTTACATCCATCCAGGTAGCAGATTGGGGGTGTTAGTAGAAGTTAATTGTGAAACCGATTTTGTTGCGAGAACTGAAGATTTCCAACAATTTGCTCGGGATGTCTCTATGCATATTGCTGCTTCGCAGCCATTAGCTGTAAAAAGGGAAGATATTGAGACCGAGCTGTTAGAAAAAGAGCGTGCAATTTATTCGGAGCAGGCAAAGAATGAAGGGAAGCCAGAGAATATTGCAGAAAAGATTGTTCAGGGTCGTATTGAAAAGTTTTATCAAGAAAATTGTCTTATGGAGCAAAACTTTGTTAAAAATCCTGATCAAACGATAGAGCAAATGATTACTGAATTGACAGCAAAAATCGGTGAAAAGATTGGTGTAAGGCGTTTTTCTTGTTTTCGCTTAGGTGAATGAAGATTTAATTTTTTCAGTCCTTTATAGTAGGGAAGGCCTATTAAACATGCTTGAAGAGGTTTTAGCCGAAGTGAATTCCGCCATGGAAAGTGCGATTGAGGCGTTACGCCGAGACCTCTCCACCATTCGTACGGGACGCGCTTCAACGGCTATGGTTGAAAATCTTCGCATTGATTATTACGGTAATCAATCTCCTTTAAGTCAGGTAGCAACGTTGAGTGTCCCAGAGCCAAGACTGATTGTAATAAAGCCATGGGAAGCAAATTTGATCCCAGATATAGAAGACGCTATTAGAGCTGAAAAGAATCTGGGACTTAATCCGTCAAATGACGGTAGCGTTGTTAGATTACCTATCCCTGAGTTAACTGAAGAGCGCAGGCGTGATATAACAAAGATTGCTAAGAATCGCGGTGAAGATGCGCGTGTGGCTGTTAGGCATGCTAGAAAAGATGGAAATGACATGTTGCAGGATGCTCAGAAAGAAGGTGAAATATCTGAGGACGAATCTAGAAGTGGCCAAGACAGTATCCAAAAGTTGACTGATGAATTTACGGAGACAATTGACCAAATAACCAAGAATAAAGAAGCGGAAATTATGGAGGTTTAACTGTTGTAAATATCTGAATGTATTTCCGAACGGTCTCTAATCTAATTTTTTATTTCAGCACCCTGCAAGCTCATTTACTTTTATTGAGTGTTTTAATTTTTTTCAAAAGTTCNTCTTCTATGGTTTTTCGCTGTTTTGCAAGTGACATGGTTTTNGAATTACGTTCACTATTGTCCTTGAATGTATCNTTTTTTAGTGATTTATTTTTAATNTTTTTNTTGGCATGTTCTTTTCTTAAATCACCGAGANATTTTTCTAATAAATTTTCTTTTAGATTTGTTATTTGCGTTATCTCTGCCAAGATTTGCAAACCTTTATTTTGNGTCAGAAACAGTTTCTGGCAAGTTTCTATCTCTTTTCTAATTGTATTTGAATCTATATAACTGATCTCCTTATNAGTGTTTATTGCTTTTTCAATTTGAGAAATTTTAATTCCTAATATGTTACGTCGTCCCTTTATTACGCGCAGTTTCAATTGCTTTTTCTTGTTTTGAGATTTTCGCAAGTAGTACACAGCGTAAGAAATTGATAAAACGGAAATTAAAGCAGTGAAAATAGTAAATGTGGGCATAAATAAGCGATCTTTGTAAAAATAAAATGTTAGTTCAGTTTAAAATACAACGAAACCCAATTCACCTTATTATGTGCTTTTGTTTTACGTGAATGTGAATCCGAGCTTGTTTAAGTGAAGATAAATATCTTGTAAATTAGTTGCAATGTATAGAATTTGTTTTGATTATATATGATGTTTTTTTAGCAAAAAGTATTTGGATTAATTGGTGTCAAACTGTCAACTTATAGTTTCTATTTATGCAGTATTTGATTTTCATAGTAGTTGTTTTCTCATTATTTTTTGTCCGGTGGTATGTATGTTTCTAAAAATTTTAATATCGTTAAGACCAAAGCAATGGATAAAAAACATATTTGTACTTCCTGCCTTAGTTTTTTCTGACAACTTATTGAATCCAAGTTTATTGATAGTTTCTATCTATGCTTTTTTCTGCTTTTGTGCTCTAAGCGGTGCAGTGTATATTCTGAATGATATAGNGGATCGAAATAAAGATACTTTGCATCCCCTAAAACGTCGGCGTCCTATTGCCACNGGAGAGTTATCTGTTTTTGCGGCGAGTTGTGTTTCTGTATTGCTTTCTGGAATAGCAGTTGCGACAGCCTTTAATTTAGAAAGCTCTTTCGGATGGATTGCTTTGATGTATCTTGTTCAAAATATTGCATACTCNATTTGGTTGAAAAATATCGTTCTTCTTGATGTTATTACAATTGCTACTGGATTCTTATTGAGGGCTGTGGGAGGAGGGATGGCTTTACAAGTACCAATATCCTCATGGTTTGTACTATGTATTTTTACGCTTGCTCTTTTTTTAGCCTGCATAAAGCGCCGGCAAGAGCTCGTTCTATTAAAATCCGATGCTGTTGGTCATAGACATATTCTTGCAGCATATAGTTTGCCATTTTTAGATCAGATTATTTCAATACTCACAGCATCTACGCTAGTATGTTATTCACTTTACGCGATGGGGGTTGGAGATTCGGAAAAGTTGATTTCCAAAAATATGGAGTGGACTATCCCATTTGTCCTTTATGGATTACTTAGATATCTCTTTGTGGTTTATGAAAAGGGGCGTGGGGATAATCCTACCTCGGTTTTATTAGGCGACAAACCCTTAAAGTTGACAGTAATTCTCTGGTTGCTCACAGCGGTAGTGAGTATTTATGCAGTCCGTTAAAATACTAAAGTTTAACGATAACCGTATAGGAAAACCCGATAAACATTCCGGTTCAATTTAATATCTCGAAAATAAAGACAAAAAATAATTGTAATAACTAAAAACCCGCTACGTTTAAAATAAAGTAAGCGGGCCTTCAGAATGAATATATGGTGGAGCTGATCGGGATCGAACCGACGACCTCCGCGTTGCAAACGCGATGCTCTCCCAGCTGAGCTACAGCCCCATCAAAAGGGAGAAAGTATTAATCTATTTCTTATTTAGCTGAATCTTCAAATTCTAGTAAAATGGTTGAAGCTATAAAGAGAGCAAAGAAAGTGAATCCAAAAATATCGGCGCGATACATATCATAAATATCATGCAATTGATCATATGGTATAGCATAACCACCTAGGCAGACCAAATAAAGAACGATTGAGCTTGTCTGGACTTTTTCGAGAAAACTTTTGCTTTTTGCCCAGGGCATAGCAACTCCTTACAAAGTAATAATATGTAAAATGTAGTCACATTTACTTTAACAGTCAATCAGGATATTTATGATATGGAAGATGTCGTAGTTGTTGAAGCGGTGAGGACTCCCACGGGACGTTTCGGTGGTATGTTTGCTGATATCAACGCTGTTAAATTGGCGGAAGGTTCGGTGCGAGAATTGTTAAGGAGATCAGATTTATGTCCTGAAGATATTGATGAGGTNATATTTGGAATGGTTTACCANGGAGGTGCAGGTGCTAATCCTGCCCGACAGGTTTCAGTTGGTGCAGGATTACCCTATGAAACGTCTGCTTTTACCATAAATCAATTATGTGCCTCGGGTTTACGTGCGATTGGTATAGGTTTGGAGTCGTTACAACTAAGAAAGTGTGATGTTGTTGTCGCTGGAGGTATGGAAAATATGAGTCAGATCCCATTTGTTGTTCCAAATTACCGATGGGGACAGAGATTGGGTCATTCGAAAGTAAAAGACTTAATGCTAACTGATGGTCTATGGGATTGTTTTCACGATTGTCATATGGGAATAACAGCCGAGAATTTAGCCTCGAAATATAAAATAACTCGTGAAGAGCAGGATTACTTTGCCCTCAGGAGTCAGGAGCGTTGGGCTTCGGCTAATTCCAAGGGTTTGTTTAGTGATGAGATAGTTTCAATAGATGTGACTTTCTCGGGAGAGTTGGTTTCTCGGGTAGTGGATGAACACCCTAGACCGAAAACGACTATTGAAGATTTACAACAACTAAAGNCAGTCTTTTTATCGAGTGGAACGGTGACTGCNGGAAATGCAGCAGGAATTAATGATGGAGCTGCAAGCATGTTACTGATGCGTGAAAATATATCACGATCAGCTAACGCACAGCCACTTGTTTATTTGCGCGATGTCGTTAGTATCGGAGTTGATCCTATGATTATGGGAATTGGTCCAGCGCCTGCTATACGAAAATTGCTAGGCCGAAATGGGATGAATTTGAACGATATTGGTCGTTTTGAAATTAATGAGGCTTTTGCTGCTCAGACGTTAGCTGTAGAGCGAGAATTAGGAATAGATNGGAGATCTGTNAATGTATTGGGTGGNGGAATTGCTATGGGCCATGCTGTCGGTGCAAGTGGAGCTAGAATTGCAACCACCTTGATTNATGAAATGCTTCGTAGTCAAGAACGTTTTGGCGTAGCCGCTTTGTGTGTTGGTGGAGGAATGGGTGTTGCCGCTCTATTTGAATTGTATTGACTTAGTTGTTTAGTTGGACATTCGTCTGATTAAATTATATCGGGATGATTAACGCTTCACCTTTAACTCTTTTAGATATTTCATGATTGAAAAAATAGTAGAGCCTAATCGAACATTAGCTCAACATTTCACTCCAAGATATTTGGTGGATTTTGGGTGGACGTTACTTCGAGAATTTGGACCANATGACATCTCTCGGTTTAGAATTATTGATCCTGCAGCAGGAGCTGGTGTTTGGTTAGATCCGGTTTTTAACGGTGAGCAGAAATTTGTCGGTGAAGGTTTTGGGATTGATATAGATAGGCGTTGGAGTGGAGTAGGAGAAGTTCGTCACATTGGTGACGCCCTTTGGAGTAATTTCCCAGGGGTTGAAAATTCAACTTTTGATGTTGTAGTTGGTAACCCGCCGTTTGGTCGTTTGAACAGGTTTCTTCCGCTTATGGGTCTTACAGAAAAAAAGTTGGAATCGAGTAGATTTGAGGTNATCAAAAAGCTAGAGAAAAATANACGAAATCTTNCAATTGAATTACTTTTTTTAGAACGGGCTATCCAATTGGCTAAGCCGGGTGGTTGGATAATCCAGGTTCTTCCTGATAGTTTGTTCTCAAATGCCGTCTACCAAAAGGCCAGGGATTGGTTTTTAGNTAAAATGCATCTATTCTGTATAGTTGATTTACCGAATACGATATTCCGAAATAACTACCTAAATGTCCGAACGTGCATACTTGTTGCCCGCCGATCGTATGGGAACAAGAGATTGGGGCGAAATAGAGTGCGTATGTTTGGTCATAGGGAAACGGTAAAAAGAAAAAATCTTGGGGCTTTCTTCAAAGATGTTTTGCAGTTTAGAGAGAAAAAAANATCTCGATTTAATGTTAGACCTTCCTCTTTGTCTGGTAGAAGATGGGACCCTAGCTATTGGTCTGGGGTTAAGATGCTGGACGATCTACAATCTAATTTTGAGATGATGCCTCTTGGAGATTTCGTTGAACATTTGACTTACGGTCCTATTGTCNCTGGGCGAAAGATGCAGCATGTGGACCACGGTCGACCTGTTATTCTACAAGGAGATATTGCGGAAACGGGATTGTTACACCGTCAGTTAATANGTGTGGAATTTGACGGTGAATATGATCCGGAGCGCAGCCGTGTCCGTAAAGGGGATTTTCTAATGGCTCGATCAGGNGTTGGTTCGCTAGGGAAAAATCGGATGGTAGTTTACACTGGCCGTGAAACAGCCAATGTAGGTTGTTTCGTGGATCTGCTACGTCTTGTGGATTTGAATCCATTTTCCGTTTGGTTTTTTTTCAAGACTATCCATGGTCGTAGTCAAATCCTTTCTGTCATTAATGGTGTGGGCACCCCCAATATTAATTTTTCTGAAATTCGTTCATTACTCATTCCTAACTTGAAACCTGAAACCCANATTGAACTCGAAAATAAATANCGTAGAGAGGTTTTGCCCTTACATCGACGGCAAAGCTCAAAAGCCAAGATCAAATTTGNNATGATAATTAAACAATTTGAACTATTCCTTTCTGGTAAAATAAGTGAAAGGAAACTAATTGTTTAGGGGCCAAAAACTGGGAAGGGGTTTATTCAATTTGACCCTTATTTGAAAAGAAGTTTTAGCTTAAATTAAGTTTTTATCTGATGACATTTGTAATTTTTTAAGTGAGATGGGTGTTCTTTTTGATTACAGTGAAAACGATAATAGATGCCGTTGGGCATACGCCATTGTTACGTTTAAATCGAATTATGGCTCCAAATAATTGTTCTGTGTGGGGTAAGCTTGAATCACGTAATCCTGGTGGAAGTATAAAGGATCGTATTGGAATTAATATGATTCGCGAAGCAGAAAGATCGGGGAAACTTTGTCGGGACATGACTATTGTGGAGCCAACCAGCGGAAATACCGGGATTGCTTTAGCTATGGTAGCTGCGGCNTTAGGTTATCGCTTGATTCTNATTATGCCTGATAACATGAGTGTTGAGCGGCGCCAAGTGATGTTGAGCTATGGTGCTGAATTGGAGATGACACCTGCTGAAAACGATATGGCTGGAGCNATAGATCTTGCTGAGCAAATAGTATGTAGCGATCCAGCTAAATATTTTATGCCGCATCAATTTGAAAATGAATCAAACCCCAAGGCTCATAGTGAAACTACAGCTAAAGAAATTCTTGAGGTTACTGGTAGAAATATCGATGCATTTGTAGTAGGCGTTGGAACTGGAGGGACTATTACGGGTGTTGGCCAGGTCTTAAGAAATGAAATTCCTGATTTGCGGATTGTTGCTGTAGAACCGTCTCGGTCAGCTGTTTTGAGTGGCCAATCACGNGGNCTTCATGGAATACAAGGTATTGGTGCTGGCTTCATCCCANAATTGGTTGATCGTAATNTGATTGATGATATAGTAACAATAGATGATCAAGAAGCATTTTCTTTTGCCAGACGCCTTGCACNCGAAGAAGGTCTGCTATTAGGCCCTTCCTCAGGAGCTAACGTTGCGGCAAGNCATCGGGTTGCAAAAGATCTTAANCTGGGTCAGAATATAGTAACATTTTTTTGTGATACTGGCTTCCGCTATTTTAGTGTTGAGGGTTTTGTTTCAGGCTCAACGAATTAGTGTGATCGTTTTTCTTATCGTGAGGTTATTTTGGACTAATTTTAAAAAGTAGTATCCACTTCCCATGTAATTCCCATCTTTGTCTTTACCATCCCAAGTTATTTCATGAGACCGATTTTCTAGTTTTGCGTCTACCAGTGTATTGATATGTTGTCCAAGTATGTTAAAAATTGAAAGTTTTGTTTTTGAGTAATTTCTGTATTCTGGAATATTTATGAGGATTTTCGTTGTTGAATTAAATGGGTTTGGAAAAATATGAAGTGATGGTCGAACAATCTCCATGTCTGCAGACCTTGAAACAACAGTTGGATATTTCAAAGTGTTTACCACGGCAATGCCACGGGGCTCGATTCCAGTCGAAAACGAATCGATGATTGCAAAAGTATCCGTATTAATCGATAAAATTTTATTTGAATGTGCATTAGTTATCCAAAGTTTACGAGTTTTAGGTAAGACAAAAATTCCACGAGGATTAATACCCGTATTAATATGTGCAAGGATTTCTTGATTTTGACTGTCAATGGCAATAAGAGCATTTTCCTGATGGGCACTTACAAATACAATACCAGATTCTATGTCTTGTTCTAAAGCAAACGTACCTATAGTAGGAAGTTTTATTTGAGTCGTGATTTTTTCTGTCTGAGTTCCAATTGCTGTCAAAGTATCGCTCTTGAGTGATGATACCCACAATAAATTTCGTTTGTCGTCTAGTAATAATGACCGTGGTTGAGTAGGGACAGATATTTTTTTTCGAAAACTCCCATCTGTGTTTAAAACAATCACTGAGTTTGCATCAATGTCGGTAACAAAAACGCTTTTATTATTGGCAGCAATGCCAAAGGGTCCACGCTCCATGTTTGGGATTGCGATGGAATTTGTTTTTCGGTTGTCAATATTGATTATAGTTATTGTTGCTGACCCAGAATTACTAACATAGAGCTTTGATCTGTCGGGAGAGAAAGCTAAGTCTAAAGGCTGATTGTCGGTGGGTATACGTTCTACTTCTTGAAAAGTATTGGTGTTTATAATACTAATGAAGTTAGATCCGGTGTTACCAACAAATAGCATATTTCGATTTGAATCTAAAAGCATTTGTATTGGTTGTTGACCGACGGCAATTCGAGCCAATTCTTTTCCTGAGTTCATTCCAAATACTGTTACCATATTATCATTTCGACTAGCGGTAAATATTATTGGTTGCTCTAATTCTTTTGCTCGAATTATTTGAAAAGAAAAAGGATAATTACCACTCGGGAAAAAACTTGTTAAAGAATTTTGACCTTCAGCCTCAAAGCGGTAATTAACTTGGATGCCAGCGGAAAATCCGGGAATTTGTCCTTTGAAAAAACCAGATTTATCGCGAAACATTGAAACACGCTGTCGCGATAATCCAAGGTTGTCCCAGTATTCTAACCATAAATTTTCCGTGTTTTCTGTAATAGCCGTTACAATATAGGGGCCTTTTTGGTCAGGCGTGTTAGCAATCTGGTTAGTGGATTCAACGTAAGGATATCCTAGGCGTGTCGAACCTGTGAAAAAATTAATCCCTGACAGGTTTTCTCCAGCCTCGACGGTTAATTGTAAGGCCAAGTTTTCGAATTTAATATTGTCATAGAATTCGGAACTAAAGTCTGTGGGGAAATCAGAAAAAATACCACCGAAATTTTTTTGACTGATGTCACCGTTAATTGGTTCGATGAATATCTTATACACCTCTGGGGGGAGCCCATTTATTTGGTATTCCCCGATATTCATATTTTTTGCATTCGCTCCTGATACAGTACTTATCATTGAACCGTTATTGATATTCTTTGCAACTACGTGGACACCGAAAATTGGATTTCCATCCGAATCAAATATCTCACCGCTTACATTGCCGATTTGGCGTGAATAATCATCAGAAGGATACAAATAGCTAATACCGGCTATATCGTCAGGTTCCAGAGTTTTTGCTTGGCCTTGCTCGTCGCCGCGATTATAGGGATTCATTGTTGGACGTACTCTTGGGTGTCCGTCGATTGGTGTATGCTCAAGGCCGATTAAATGACCAACTTCGTGTACTGCTACATCAATCAGGTTGATGGAGTTTACCGATAGATTTTCGGCCGAAAATTCAAAGTCATTGCCATTAAAAATAATATCTGCGTCGATTATTTCTCCCGTTTTCGTAATGGAATTTATTCGCGTAACGGCAATTATCCCCGATCCTTCTGGTACTTTTAAATATTCATTTCTCTCATCAAAAAATATTAGATTAATGCGGTCATTTTGAGATGGCCTTATCTTCTTGCTGTTTTGGGTGAATTTGAAAGACAGGTTAGAGGTTTGAACATTTTCCCANACTCTAAAACTTTCCCTGATTATTCTATGAGTTTGTGTTGATCCGATATCTTTTGAGCCCGCTTGGTCGATAGTTATTTCTATACTTTCNGGACCATGCCATTTTTGCTGTGTTGGAATATCGTTTTGGTTATGAAAAGTTTGTATCAGAAAAGCCTCAGCTGAAGAGAAGGCAAGGAACGATAAAATAAATAGATAATTAGTGTTCATTGGATTGTTCTGAAATGATTCTTCTTATTTTATTTAGAATGTGATTTAACGTTTCGCCGTTATCGACATGATTTTGACTAGTTGTTGATGATTGCTTAGCAGTGAGATTCTCTGTAACTAAAGGTTTATGACGAAAAAAGACGCGGTCTAAGCCATTTTTAGCACGTATGATTCGGGCAGATCCTTGGTAAAGTCCAATGGGCCATGCAGATTTATTTGGAGACGATTGCGTTAGAAAGAGTAATTCATGTGTGTTGGTTTGGAAAATTGGCATGCCAACTATTTGGTAGCTTTTACCTTGATAGCTACCGCCTGGAAGTGAGAGTTTGATTTTTGGCGTATGACTTCCTTTTATGGTCTCAATTACGGTAAATTCGTAAGTTGTATAGGGTTCGTCATTGACTAAAATTGGTGTAATCTTCTCGCAGTGTCCCCACACTATTTTTACCGCTTTTTCTGTTAAAGACGTCAGAGAAAACTGTTCGACCGTAGTTGGGGCGACCGCGGTTGCGAAAGTAATAAAAACGAAAATGGCAATGAAGAACAAACGGGCTATCTCCCACTGAAATTTTTAAGAGAAGTTTTTCTTTTCCTAGCGCCAAAATAATAGGTTTACGTAATCCATTTAATTTATACTAATTATTATATTTTGCAGATTCAAATCCTGTAAAAATAGAGAAAAAATTTTATCGAGATAGCACTATATTGTAATTTGTTGACAACTATCCAAGGCGAGGTATATTTGGTCAGCGATATTTATATTATCCAAGTTTATCTTTTTGTTCTTGAAAGGCCTATTGCATGATTAGCGTAACTGATGCGGCTGTTCAGAAAATAAAAACTCTTATAAGCGAAAATGATAAAAAGCTCGATGGTTTGAGAATGGCTGTAAAGGGTGGAGGTTGCTCGGGTTTTCAATACGATTTAGAGTTTGCTGATGACAGTAATGAATTAGATCATATCTTCGAAACTAACGGTATAAAAATTTTTGTTGATATGAAAAGCAGCCTTTATTTAAATGGCGTTACATTGGATTANGAGGATGGTTTGATGGGAGCCGGNTTTAAAATAGAAAATCCCAATGCTCGAACAACATGTGGGTGTGGTGAGTCGTTTAGTGCCTGATTCCGAGTAATCGTGGTCGAACGATTAGTTTATGCGGATTACTTAGCTACTACGCCTGTTGACAAGCGGGTTGTAGTAGAGATGTTGCCTTATTTTACCGAAAAATTTGGCAATCCCTCTAGTGCGACGCATGCNTATGGTAANCAGGCTTTATCCGGTGTCGAGGATGCTCGAAGACAGGTCGCAAGTATCATTCAAGCAAAATCAAGCGAAATTCTGTTTACTTCCGGTGCAACTGAATCGATTAGTTTAGCCTTGGTTGGTGTAGCTGAATATGCCCAGCGCGGCCACATAGTAACTTCGAAAACGGAACATGAGGCTGTGTTGCGTAGTTGCGAAATTCTTAAGAGAAAAGGGTTTTCCGTNACGCTTTTGGATGTGGATTGCGATGGGAATATTTGTTTATCCGAACTTAATGAGGTTATTAATTCGCAGACAATAATGGTTTCATTGATGGCTGCGAATAACGAGGTCGGAACTATTCATCCGGTCAAAGCCATAGGCGAAATTTGTCGTAAAAATGGGGTTCTTTTTCACTGTGATGCGACACAGGCTATTGGAAAAATCAAGATAGATGCTCGGGATTGTAATATCGACTTACTGTCGTTTTCGAGTCATAAACTTTACGGNCCGAAGGGGGTCGGAGCACTTTATGTTAGATCGGGCAAACCTAGGATCCGATTAAACCCTCAATCATTTGGTGGGGGACAGGAGCGAGGTCTGCGCGCAGGTACATTAAATGTACCGGGTATAGTTGGTTTCGGGGCAGCTTGTAGACTTGCAAGCGAGCTTTNTGAGACCGAAAGTCTGATGTTGAGTGATCTAAGGATCAGGCTTTGGGNTCAGATTAAGTCGGTATTTGATAATGCAGTGTTAAATGGTTCAGAAGTAAATCGTCTTCCGGGGCATTTAAGCGTCTGTATACCGAATTTAGATGCGGTACGAGTTTTATCGGAATTGCCAGAAATTGCTTTGTCTTTAGGAGCAGCGTGTTCATCGAACTCTAATGTCCCATCTCACGTGTTAACTGCAATGGGGAGGACTGTTAATGAGATTGGNTCGACTTTGAGGATTGGCTTAGGTCGGTATTCGTCGGAAGACGATATTGATTATATCTCGGAAAAATTGTGCTCTTTTAAATTTGAAGTTAGATAATTAATTTTTAGAAAAAACATCAAGATTTATTGTATCTTTGAAAGAAAACTTAATAGGGGTGTTTAATGAGTATTACTTCAAATCAGCTTTTAAACAAGGTGAAGAAAACGATTCGTGAGATCTCTGTAAAAGAGGTTCTTCAAGAATTGGCGTCTGATCAAACAGTGCACATTATCGATGTTCGGGAGCGTGATGAAGTAGCTGATGGGTATATTCCTGGGGCCTCGATTATACCTCGTGGTTTTTTGGAAATGAATGTGGAAGAGGATGTTACAATGGATCGATCGGCTCCAATTACACTTTACTGCGCCGGCGGGAATCGTTCTGCATTAGCAGCGCGCGATTTGGGATTTTTAGGCTATANAAATGTCAGATCTATGATTGGAGGCTTTAAAGCCTGGAAAGATTCGGGATATGATTTTGAGCAGGGAGGGTTATTGTCGGAAGATGAATTACAGCGTTATGCTCGTCACATAATTTTACCTGAAGTCGGCGAAAAGGGCCAACAGCGTTTGCTTAAGGGAAGAGTCCTGCTTGTAGGAGCGGGAGGGTTAGGTTGCCCCACTGCCTTGTATTTAGCCGCAGCTGGCGTTGGATCTATAGGCTTGGTAGATGCTGATGTAGTTGATATGAGTAACTTGCAGCGTCAAATTCTTTTTGGGGAATCGGATGTAGGTCGTCCAAAGGTAGAAGCTGCGAAAGACCGACTTTTGGAATTGAATCCTAGCATACGTGTCAACACTTATCATGAGTTATTAACGTCAGAAAATGTGTTTGATATATTTAAAGAATATGATGTAATCGTAAACGGATGTGATAATTTTCCGACTCGATATCTTGTCAATGATGCTGCTGTGATGGCAGACCTTCCTGTTGTTGATGGGAGTATTTTTCGTTTTGAGGGTCAGTCAACTGTTTATATGCCCCGTAAAGGTCCATGCTATAGGTGTCTATATCCTGAGCCACCGCCACCAGGAGAGGTTCCCAGTTGTGCGGAGGGAGGTGTATTGGGNGTTTTGCCTGGCACGGTTGGTTTAATGCAGGCGACAGAAGTTGTGAAGTTGATTATTGAAGAGGGTAAGCCTTTGATCGGTAGGGTTTTACTCTATGATGCTATGGAGATGAAATTTCGGGANCTCAAACTTCGTAGAGACANCTCTTGTCCTGTTTGCGGTGATCATCCGANTATCACTGAACTGATAGACTATCAACAATTCTGTGGTATGCCTAACTAAAAACAACATGTGGGGTTATTCAGTTATTTTAAAATTACGAATTTTAGAATGGGCACGAATTCTATTTTGAGTTGGTGCCCATATCTACGTTGATAAAATATTGAGATTGAATTATGTCAGAAGATTCTGAACAGAATTTGTTTTTACCGATAGGAGATATACAGGCGACTGACGCTATCATTGATTTCTCTTGTTTGTTTGGGAATTCAAGACCTGTGGAGATAGAGATAGGAATTGGCAAAGGTCGTTTCTTAATTGATGCTGCAAATCGAGAACCTGATTCAAACTTTATTGGTATAGAGTGGGCAATGAAGTACTTGCGTATAGCTCACAAGCGTGCGTTAAATGCAAATCTCAGTAACGTGCGTTTTGTGCGTGCCGATGCTCGAGAATTTGTCGAGTTTTTCCTTCCTGCAAATTCTGTTAAAGCTTTTCATATTTATTTCCCGGATCCATGGCCTAAAAAGAGACATCACAAGAGACGGTTAATAAATGTAGAATTTAGGTCAGAAGTGGAACGAACCTTATCAGAAGGGGGAAGGCTATGGTTAGCTACAGATCACCAGGAGTATTTCGAGGCAATGATGGAAGTATTTGGAGAAAGTGTAATCTTGGAACCTGTCAGTGCGGATTGGGTAGGGGCGAGAACGAATTACGAACAAAAGTATATAGACGATGGTAAATTAATTTTTAGGCAAGTCTTTTGTCATAAGTAGTCTACGCCAATTGGGCTTTTCTTAAAGTACTTTTTAGAGGCATAAATTTTAAGAATAGCTTCTATTAAAAATAGCTGTCTCAAGTGTATCTCCTTTAAAATTTAAGTAGAAAATTTAGTGTAAATTCTAGCATTTTTCTGTGAATTTTAAACCTAAACTACGTTTAAAATTTAATTACAAAAATTGTGCTTGACATCTTCCAGAATAAATATGATGTTACGGGTGGTGTATTATGGTGTAATGTGGTGTTAAAAGGGTAAAAAAGGATGAAAAAGGTTTAAAATGGGGTCGATTATGCAATTTTTGGGGGAATATGATGTTCCACTGGATGAAAAGGGGCGCATATTCGTTCCTGCAGAATTCAGAAAAAAATTGCCTGCTGAAGCCGGTGATACCTTTGTAATTGTAAGAGGCTACGATCGATGTCTGTCAGCTTACCCTCAACATATATGGGATGGTGTAGCAAAAAAGTTAATGAAATTGTCGCAGACTGAACGTCGACATAGAGTTTTTTTGCGAGCGATGTTATCGCAGGCTGCGGAAGTAAAAATGGATCGGCAGGGAAGAGCAGCACTTCCTCGAAAATTGTTAGAGCGTGCTGGAATAGATGGTCAAATAGTTGTGATAGGGGCTTTAGACAAACTTGAATTTTGGGAACCTAAATCCTGGACAGCTTTTCTTAAAGAAGCGGATCAAGGAATGGAAGAAGCAGCCGAACATCTACAATTATAACTGGAGTCATATGTGAAACCTTCATCAAATTATCACATACCGGTAATGGTGCAAGAAGTTATCAGTGGATTGATTACTGATCAGAATGGGGTTTATGTGGACGCTACTCTTGGTGGAGGTGGACATAGCTCCGCTATGTTAGATATCTTGGGCCCGAATGCTGTAGTTATTGGGATAGATCGTGATGCCGAATCTATTTCTCAGGTGTCTGAGGTTTTGTCTTCTGATACACGTCTTCTTATAAATAAAGGAAACTTTGGTCAGTTGGATAGTATCCTCACGGAATGCCGTTGCAATCAGGTACATGGTATTCTATATGACTTAGGGGTTTCTTCTAGGCAAATAGATTCACCAATTCGTGGCTTCAGCTATCGATTAGATGGTCCTCTTGATATGCGTATGGATAATAATTTACCAATAGATGCCACAAAATTTATAGCTAATGCAACGCAGGATGAAATAATCAGTGTGTTGCGTGATTACGGAGAAGAGCGTAATGCTTCCTTTATCGCAAAAGCTCTTATTAAGCGTCGTTCATCATCTACTATTCAAACTACAAGCCACTTACGTGAAGTCGTGGAAAGTACTCGGCCTAAAATTTTAAATAAGACCCTATCTAGAGTTTTTCAGGCTATTCGAATTGCTATAAATAATGAGTTAGAGCAATTATCGGATAGTTTGAATACGTCGCTTCGAAGGCTTAGATCTGGAGGTAGATTGGCAACTATAGCCTATCACTCATTAGAAGATCGCATCGTAAAGAAAAAAATGGCGAACCTGATCCGTGATTGTAATTGTCCTCCACAATTACCTAAGTGCATGTGTAGTGGGATTGCTGAATTTATAAAAGTTGGTAGAGGGCGTTTCTACCCCTCCGAAGAGGAAGTAGCTCGGAATAGTAGGGCTAGAAGCGCTACATTACGAATTTATGAAAAAAGGGAAAGTACGATATGACTCGTATACCAATAAAAAATGTTAGCGTGATATACTCATACAGATGGTTTTTTATAATTAGTCTAATAACTTTATCGGCTCTGTTTCGTGTGTGGCAGAAAGACGAGTTGCGTAATCTTCAGAGAGAAATTTTGTCAATTAATATAGAAATCAAAGAGCTGAACGAGGAGCGAAAAAAACTTAGGGCAGATATTGCTATTGAGAAGAGCTCAGGTCGAATTCAAAAAAAATCTATGAGCATCGGACTCATTCCCGCTCATTCGCGACAATTAGCTTCTACATGGAATCGGTAATTTTTTTATGGTGAAATTCGATAAGCACGGAGTAAAAAAACACCGTCTACTCACCGAGTGGAGTGGACCGAAAAGACTTCGTGTTGCAGCAATTTTAGGAGGGGTCTTTTGGTTGGTTTTGTGTGTTCGCATAATAAATGTTCAGTTAATCTCGAGTCAAAGTTATTCAGAGAAAGCTCGTAAGCAGTATTCTCGGGAAGTAAAGCTCGAAGCCCGTAGGGGAAGTATATATGACAGACGTGGCACTGAGTTAGCGACAGATTTAACCTTCCGATCTTATGTAGCAACACCCAGACATATTGATGAGCCCGAACAGATTGTTAATGTATTTAGGAATTTGGGCTATGACGATTCGGATCGAATAAAGGACTTAATTACTGGTGATAGAAAATTTGTCTATCTTGCTCGTTGGGTCGATGATGAGGAATTATTTGATTCTGTGTCAGGTATGAATGGTATTGGTGTTATTGATGAGGTTCGTAGGTATTATCCTCTTGGAAATTTGGCTGGTCAGCTTCTCGGTCACACTAGCATTGATAACCAAGGTAGAGAAGGGGTTGAACGTGCTTTTGAAGCAGAGCTTCGAGATTATGATGGAAAACAAATTTTCTTTGTCGATGGAAAATTGAAGAAGCCAATTCCTGGCCTCACAGAAGCTACTACTCCTGCTCAAAATGGAAGCGATATTGTATTGACCATCGATGCCTATTTTCAAGGTATTTTAGAAGAGGAACTTCATAAAACTATCGAAGAAGTAGATGCGACCAGTGCTATGGGGATTGTAATGAATCCTCATACAGGCGCAATACTAGCCATGGCTAATGTGCCAACTTTCAATCCAAATCGAGTCGCCAGTTCTAATGCGAATTTAAGGCGAAATAGAGTTGTCATGGATGCCTATGAACCTGGGTCAACATTCAAAATTGTTGTTGCTTCAGCAGTTTTGGAAGATGAGTTAGTAGATGCCGAAGACAAGATTCATTGTGGATGGGGCGAATTACATTTATCTAATGGAGATGTAATTCGTGATATGGAAAAACATGGAGATTTGACTTTCGCTCAAGTGTTACAGAAATCGAGTAATATAGGCCTTATAAAATTTGCACGGTTATTACCTAAAGAGCGTTTTTACCAGCATATGCGTCGATTTGGGTTTGCTTCACGAACTGGAATAAGTTTACCTGCAGAAAATAGTGGTCTGTTAAGTAAGGTTGAAGATTGGTCCGAACGTTCGTTGGAAACCATGGCTATAGGACAAGAAGTGAGTGTTACGGTTTTACAATTAGCTCAAGCTTATTCAGCTATTGCAAATGGAGGACNTTTAATTGCTCCTCGGATTTTACGAAATGATATAAAAACTGAAGATCAAATTCCGGATGAGATGACGCCTAAAGTTATACGTCGAGTAATTAAGTCGGACACGGCGAAAGAAATGCGNAGAATGCTNCAAAGTGTTGTCGATAATGGTACGGGTGAGCTTGCCCAAATAGATGGTATTAAAGTGGGAGGNAAAACGGGTACCGCACAGAAAGCATCTAAAGAAGGGGTTGGCTATGATAAGGAAGCTACCGTGGTCTCTTTTGCTGGCTTTTTACCGGTTATGGNTCCTCGCTATGTTTGCGTTATAGTCATTGACGANCCTAAAAATGGNGGAGGGGGAGGNAGCGTTGCCGCCCCTGTATTTAAAAGGACGATGCAACGTATCGTACATTTGCCTGGCGAGATTATGGCTTCGCAAGCACAAAGCTTTGTCGGTCAAGAAAGTAACTACTTCGTGAGTGCGCCTCGATTAAAAGGAATGACTCAAGAGGCTGCTCGTGTTATGACGCAACTTCGCGGTTGTAGGCTTATAACACATGGGGAAGGTCAATTGATAGTAGCGCAGAATCCAGCTCCAGGAGTTGAAATGCTTCCCGGCGCGGATGTTCATGTGACGATGGGATCATTGATACATAAGGTTATTGACGTTGAAGGTGAAAATATAGCATCAAGGTTACCTGCAATGCACAGACGTATAGTCGCGGAGTTTAATCCATGAATTTGAGCGATCTATTATCCTCCTTTTCGGAGNCTTTTCAAATCAGCGGTACGATTGATTGTGATATAAATGGTATTAGCNGTGATTCGCGAAAAGTAAATCCNGGTAATCTCTTTATCGCCCTCCGAGGGGGACAGGAACAGGATCGTCACGAATTTGTTGAGCATGCGGTTCAACGCGGTGCNATTGCATTAGTCGTCGAAAAACCTCTAAAGATTAAGGTNCCACAGGTGATAGTTAGNAATAGCAGAACTTGTTTGTCNCATATTGCTCAACAATGGTANGGAGATCCCGCAGATAAGTTAGTAAATATTGGNATAACAGGAACAAACGGTAAAACAACTACCGCATATTTGTTATACCGTCTGTTAGAATTACTGGGAAGTCCATGTGGATATCTCGGNACTTTAGGGTTATATACTGACGATTTTGCAAGATCTATTGGTAACACAACGCCGGAATCAGATGTCTTGCATCGATCACTAAAATCGATGGTCGATGCAGGAAAAAAATTCTCTTCCCTTGAAGTGTCTTCCCACGCTTTAAGTTTAGGCCGTATAGACAGAATTAAGTTCTCAGTTGGTGTTTTTACAAATTTTTCTAGAGACCATATCGATTACCATCAATCCATGAACGCCTATTTTGAGGCTAAGGCAAGACTTTTTCAACAGTTGGATAAAGATTCGGTAGCTGTTTTAAATGCCGATGACGAAAAATCCGAACTATTAGCTAGCAGAACAGCTGCCCAGATTGTTAATTATGGTCGATCCTCTTCGGCGGATTTCTGTTTAGAAGAATTTGAAGTGAAAGTAGACGGTATGAAGTTGAAGATAAATACTCCCCAAGGTTGTTATATTTTGGATACGAAACTCACAGGAGCATTTAATTGTGAAAATATTTTAGCAGTGCTCTCTGTAGGACACGTTTTGGGTTTTGCTCTTAAAGACATGTGTGAAATAATATCCTCGATTGAGGTAGTGCCAGGTAGATTTGAAAAAATTGATATAGGTCAAGATTATCATATCGTTGTAGATTATGCTCACACACCGGACGCATTAAAGAAATTGTTAGCAAGTATACGGGATATAACGAAAGGAAGAATTTTATGTGTTTTCGGCTGTGGCGGAGACAGAGATTCTGGTAAACGAGCTCCAATGGGAAAAGTAGTTGATGAATTTTCAACTATTGCATGGATAACTTCTGACAATCCAAGGACGGAAGATCCACAGAAAATCATAGATGAAATAATCCAAGGGGTTAGCTTGTCTGGTCAACATAGAGTGGAATTAGATAGAAGCAAAGCTATCCAAGGTGCGCTGGCAGAGGCTCGGCCTGGTGATTGGGTTGTAATTGCTGGGAAAGGACACGAAACAGAACAAGTGCTCGCCGATGGCACCGTTGAATTTGATGATCGATTAATTGCTAAGAATTTTGCGTCTAACTCAATTTCAAATTAATGAAAATCTAATCATGCTAGAGTCAACATTTGCACAAATTAGGGAGTGGACGGGAGCTAATGTTATTGGTATCTTTGATCCGGATTCTGTGATTACTGGGGTGTCTTCAGATACGCGTCAGATTAAAAATGGCGATATATTTGTGGCGCTCCGAGGGATGAATCACGACGGCCATAAATTTCTCGCCGAAGCTTTCAGGTTGGGTGCAGTCGCAGCGATTGTCGAAAATGATTGTGTTGTTTCTAGTGAAGTAGGTCCGATATTTTTCGTGGAATCGCCTTTGAGGGCTTTAGGTGAGATTGCTAGACAGCACCGATCCAAGTTTCAGATTCCTGTGGTTTGTATCACTGGGTCTTCAGGAAAGACCACGACTAAGGAGATGGTGGCGTCTGTACTTGAAAATCGTTTTAATGTTCTAAAGAGTAGAGGTAGCGAAAACAACGAAATTGGCGTTCCCAATACTCTTTTAAAACTTAATGCAGCACACGACGTTGTTGTATTAGAATTAGCAGCACGGAGGCAGGGCGACATTGAATACTTGTGTAGCATTGCACAGCCAACCTTCGGTGTTTTATTAAACATAGGTAGTGCACATCTTGAATATTTTGAATCTTTAGAGGGAGTGGCCAAAGCAAAAGGGGAGCTCCTGGAATATCTAGATGAGTCTTTAATAGCTCTCATAAATGCTGATGACCGTGTCGTGTGTCAGGAGGTTCAGAGGACAAAGGGGAGACTCCTGACCTTCGGTTTTCAGTCTGAGAGTATTTTTCGTGGGGAGGGACTCATTTTAGACCAGGAGAGCTGCGGCCACTTCCTTTTTCGTGGATTTGAAATAGATTTGGGTATTCCTGGTGGTCACAATGCTTACAATGCCTTAGCGGCTTTATCTGTGGGCGTTCAACTCGGAGTGAACATTCAAGATGCGGCACGTGTGTTGTCTAACTTTCAGGCAATAGAGCAGCGTTCCCAAATTATAGATGNGGCTGGGATTACCATCATAAATGATTGTTACAATGCTAATCCAGAATCGATGCGAGCGGCATTGGATATATTGTTGAATAAGTTGGGACAGCGGAAAATAGCTCTTTTGGGCGACATGTTGGAATTGGGACCAGATTCAAAGCGTTATCATGAAGAGTTAGGAAGATATGTTGCTCCAATGGTAGATGAATTACTTACAATCGGGACCATGGGCAAATATATTGCTACATCTGCAATGGGTGTTGGTCTTTCGAAGACCTTTCATTTTGATAATTTTGATTCGGTTGTCAAATACTTAAAGAACACTCTTGTCAAAGGAGATACTATTCTTGTGAAGGCGTCTCAGGGAATGGGACTCAGGAGAGTAGTTGATAGTATTTTGTAATTCCGTTTAAGATTTTTTGTACGCCTGTCTCACGAGGCGATGATTTAATTCTGGACGCTGTGACCAAACCTTTTCTAAGTCCCCCTTAGCTAAAAGGTACGGGTTTCCCCGTTTTAGGTGCGGAGAAGCTTTGTTTTGACAAATGTTACACAACGATCAGCAACACATTTAGTTCTGGTTTGCTTAGCTCTTTTGGCTATTGGTATGGTGATGATATATAGCGCGAGTTCAGAATTGGCAAGAGTAAGATATAACGATAGTCTATATCTTTTGAAAAATCAGGCTGTTAGAGCTACTGTAGGCCTTGCTCTAATGATTTTTTGTGCGCGAGTAGATATCAAATATTGGGCAACCTTTTCCCGATTTTTTATGTTATGTGCATTGGGATTGTTAATTCTCGTGTTGTTTGTTGGGACGGGTCCAGCTGATAGATGGCTCTCTCTTCCATATGGCCTAAAGTTTCAACCCTCTGAAATAGCACGCGTAGCTCTAGTTTTATATTTGGCTGATGTGTTGGTCCGTAAGGAGGATGATTTGCTAAAATTTAGACGGGGGTTATTACCGCGTCTAGTTGTTGTTGGGATGGTTTTGATTTTAATTGCCGCTCAGCCAGATTTGGGAACTGCTATTGCGATTGGATGTATAGCTATTTCGATGCTTTGTGTTGGTGGTGTTCACACGATCCAATTATTTTGTGTATTAATTGTTGGTGGTGTTGGGATTTTGATTTCTTTGTATTCCTCTCCTTACCAAATGTCTCGCCTTACTAGTTTTTTTGATTTTTACGGAAGTCAAAATGGTTTGTTGGCTGGAAATTATCAGGTTAACCAATCGTTGATAGGTTTGGGTAATGGCGGATTATTAGGTGTTGGTTTAGGAAATAGTATTCAAAAATCGCAATATTTGCCCGAATTACATACTGATTTCGTATTTGCAATTATTGGAGAGGAATTAGGTCTTTTAGGAACTTTGGGTGTATGTGGTCTTTTTATTTGGTTTGCGTTTTTAGGTTTGCGTATTGCCTTTGCAGCACCGACGCATCATGGATTCTTGTTAGCTTCAGGAATAACTGCTATGGTGTCTGTCTACGCGATTATAAATATAGGTGTAGCAGTAGGTGTTCTACCTACAACTGGTCTGCCTCTACCTTTCTTAAGCTATGGGGGATCTTCGCTTATACTCAATCTTTTGGGTGTCGGTATATTGTTAGGAGTTGCCCGGCAAAGTCTGTCTAGCAGAGGAATGAAGCGTATATGAATCCACTGCTACGTAAATTGGATAGTGTGCATTTGGTTGGTATTGGTGGTATTGGGATGGAAGGTTTAGCTCGGTATCTTGGATCTGTTGGCATAGCAGTACAAGGATCTGACGCTTCAAATTCGCAGACTTTAAAATTTCTTTCGGAAGATGGATTCAAAATATGGTCATTTCATGATTCCTCACATATAGAGAATGTAGATCTTGTGGTTTATTCAGCTGCGGTGAATAAGGATAATATTGAATTGGTAGCCGCAGAAAATTCCGGTGTGAATTACATTAGCCGTGCCGAATTTATTGGTGAATTAAGTCGTTGGCACGAAACTATATCTGTTGCTGGCACTCACGGTAAGACTACTTCTTCTGCAATGTTAACTAAGATTTTTGTGCAATCTGGGCTATCTCCGAGCATGCTGGTTGGTGGAACATCTTCTGGTCGTGCGATAGCAAAATATGATCGCGATCCATGGTTGATCCTGGAAGCGGATGAATACGCAAAGAGTTTTCTTTGTTTTCACAGTGATTGGGCAATAATTACTGGAGTTGAAGCAGAGCATATAGACTGTTATCGCTCTACTAATCAACTCGAAAAAGCATTTATTGAATTTTCCAACCGTCTTCCCTTTTATGGCGAAGTTTTTGTTGCTGGTGACGGGTTGGTTAGTCAGGAAGTAATCTCTGGTATAAAGAGGAAAATACAGTTCTTTGGTTTTCACGAAACGTGTAATTTCCGAATAGCGAATTTATCTACCACGAGCTATGGTAGCTCTTTTGATTTTTATCATGAAAATCAGTTGTTAGGGACCCTAGAATTAGATGTGCCAGGTGAACACAATGTCCGCAATGCAGCTGGTGTGGTAGCACTATCCTATCGTGTGGGAATTGGTTGGAACGATATCGCAATAGGTTTAAAATCCTTTAAGTCTGTAGACCGTCGCTTCGAGCTAACCTTACTCGAAGACAATGTTGTTTTTGTTGACGATTATGCTCATCATCCCTCTGAAATAGCTTCTTCTTTGAGTGCTGCCCGAAACATGGGCCGTCGAGTAGTAGCTATTTTTCAGCCACATCTCTATTCTCGTACGAAAGTATTTTTAGAATCATTTTCAACAGAATTAATGAAAGCGGATTATGTTGTGGTTACTGAGATATATTCGGCTCGTGAAAGTTTTGTTCCTGACATAAGTGGTAGTATGATTGTGGATGAAATGCAAAGAAAGGGATTTCATGACGTTTGTTTTATAAAAAACCT
Source organism: Gemmatimonadota bacterium (assembly GCA_002693325.1). Taxonomy (GTDB): domain Bacteria; phylum Latescibacterota; class UBA2968; order UBA8231; family UBA8231. The sequence goes on from NZPK01000070.1 coordinate 24,516, forward strand.
CGAAGATGTAACTCACTATATAAGATCTATAATCAATTCTGGAGATTTAGTCATTACCATGGGAGCCGGTGATGTTTGGAAAATAGCACAGGATTTTATTGATAGAGTCGGAGAAACCGTTTAAGCATGGCACGGAATACGGTAAGAAAAAAAGCAAAGTCGCGTAGTTTTTCTTTTGTTGCAGGTAATTCCGGCAAAAATCTTGATATGTCTAAATTTAGTAAAATCCTGCAATATTGGCCATTAATTCCATTTCTTGCTGTGATAGTTATATGTGTAATTTGGCGACAATCTAATGCGTATACTGATCAATATAAACTCAGAGCTATAGAGGTTGTTGGTTTGCAAATGCTGACCGGAGAAAAAATACTTGAAATTACAGGTCTATCTCTCGGCGATAATCTTATCGAGATAGAATTGAGTTTGGTAGCTCAAAGATTAGAGAATTACCCATGGATAAAACACGCTGTTGTTCGTCGTAAGCCACCCGATCTTTTAATTGTAGAAATAGTTGAGCGTCGACGGATTGCTTGGATTAAAGTTGGTAAAACATTTGGTCTTGACTCTGATGGGGTATTGCTTCCCGAAAAGATTCTGCCTCGTGAAGCTAACACAATAGGCCAATTACCACTAATTCGTTTAGGGGAATCTTTTGTTGATTCACTTGTTGTTGGTAGTAACATGGCCACATATGATGACCGGATACCAAAGATTTTAGATTGGTGGATTCAAGCTAAAGATTTTGACTCTGAATTTTGTATAGGAATTAAGGAGGTTGGATTGCTTGATGATGGATCGATTGTATTTTGGATGGCTGGTGATGGATTGGAGATACGTCTTCCTTACGATAGACCGCATCAGAGACTAATCGATTTGAAGTCAATGATGCCAAAAATATATCTCGAGAATGCGGATCCTCACTACATAGATCTGCGCTATGCAGGTCAAGTAGTCGTAGGGGGTTCGGAAGGGATAGGTCGAGATGAATAACGGGAATAAGTGTGTTTTGGGATTAGATCTTGGTACAACTAAGATCTGTGCTGTGATAGCTGAAATAAGGCGTGACCATCCTTTACGTATTTTGGGGTTTGCATCGTGCCCGTCGCAGGGACTAAGGCGAGGAGTAATTATTGACGTCCAAAAGACTGTAGAAGCCATTAAAAAAGCAGTTAATCAGGCTTCCTTGATGGCTGGAGTCGATGTGAGTGAAGCTTATGTTGGTATCGCTGGTGACCACGTAAATAGCATGAATAGTTCAGGAGTAGTTGGAGTGTCTGACGAAGACGGTCGAATCTGTAAATCAGATATCGAGAGAGTAGTACAGTCTGCTGCTGCCGTCAAAGTTCCAATCGATCGTGAAATTCTACATATAATTCCGCAAGAATTTGTAATAGATGGAAGGCGTGAAATTATAGATCCAATTGGTATGCTTGGGGTACGACTAGAAGCTCATGTTCATGTAGTCACAGGTGCTGTTAGTGCGGTTCAAAATATGTGTATGAGTATTGAACGTGCAGGTCTTCATGTAAAAGACATCGCCTTGGAACCCTTAGCTTCTAGTTCAGCTGTCTTAGGTAATGAGGAACGTGAGATGGGGGTTTGTTTGGTTGACATAGGTGGAGGGACTACAGATATAGCTGTTTTTTCCCGAGGCGGGATCAGGTATACAGGTGTGATTGGATTGGGAGGCCAAAATGTGACCAATGATATTGCAATTGGTTTAAAAACAAGCTGGGCTGTAGCTGAGGATCTAAAATGCAAAGCTGCCTCTGTAGATTTAACTCAAATTGACCCTAACGAAGAGGTAAAAGTTCCTAATTTAACTGATCGTTCGAATCAAAATATTTCTCGTTTGTTATTAGCGGAAATTGTTGACGCTCGAATGGAGGAAATTTTCTGTTTAGTAAGAGATAAATTAGGTGAAAAGCGCCTTAATTTGGCCTCAGGAGTCGTTTTGACGGGAGGGGGAGCGCTTTTGAAGGGTGTAGTAAAATGTGGAGAAAAGGTTTTAGGTCTACCTGTTCGTTTGGGACTACCGAAGGATATTCAAGGTATGGTTGAGGGAATTGAACGTCCGTCTTATTCAACTGCAATAGGATTATCGTTTCTTGCCCGGGAACATTTAGGGAACAAGAATGATTCACATTTAAGTGATAATGATCTTCAGGGAGCGGGTTTTGAAGCAGTATTTGGCCGGATGAAGGCATGGTTTCAAACATGGATATAATTAGTGGACCATATTAAATTGTCATTAAAAGGGGAGAATTTATATGAGTTTTAAAATCATTGAAAATGATCATCAAGCAAGAATTAAAGTAGTAGGGATTGGCGGTGCTGGTGGGAATGCAATAAATAGAATGATTCATTCCGGGATGCATGGTGTGGAGTTTATAGCCATAAATACTGATGCACAGGTTTTAGATACGTCTCAAGCCGATGGCACAATCTGCATCGGAGATACTGTTACTCGAGGACTCGGTGCTGGAGCTGATCCAGAGGTTGGTAGACAAGCAATAGAAGAGGATAGAGAAAAGGTTGCTGAGCGATTGGGAGATGCAGATTTAGTTTTTATTACGGCAGGAATGGGAGGAGGAACAGGAACTGGTGCAGCTCCGGTTGTCGCTGAGATATGTCGGGAACAGGGTGCGTTAGCTGTGGGAATTGTTACTGAACCGTTTTCTATGGAAGGTTTTCCTAGAATGCGCAATGCACAAGCTGGTTTGAAAGAATTACAGGAGCATGTTGACACTCTAATAGTAATAAAGAACCAGAGGCTGTTGTCAATATGTGGACGAGATACCACTTTGGATGATGCGTTTTATCAAGCCGACGAAATACTTTTGCAAGCTACAAGGGGGATTGCAGATTTAATTACTGTTCCCGGTATGATAAATTTAGATTTCAATGATGTGAAAACGATAGTTTCCCAAGGTGGTGACGCTATTATGGGGGTGGGAACACATAAAGGTGAAGACAGAGCCGTTGAAGCGGCTCGTAAGGCCATACAAAGTCCGTTACTGGAGGATGTTTCAATAAATGGGGCAAAGGGAGTCTTAGTAAATATAGCTGCCGATTCTAATTTAACATTATTCGAGGTTAATGAAGCTATGTCCTTGATTCAAGAAGCTGCGGGTCAAGAGGCAAATATAATTTTTGGTACGGTAAAAGACGATCAGATGCTTGATGAAATTAGTGTAACTGTTATAGCGACAGGATTCAATTTAAATGGAGACTGTAGTGAGGGGGGCACCCAACTTAGATCTGAAAATCGTGATGTTACTACTACTGAAATTCGCGTCGAAAAAGACGAGACGAAGACAATGGTTGCCCATTCTCATTTTGACGAATTAAATAAACTAGATAAAGATAAAAACCAAGACGAAGATCTAAATACTCCAACGTTTTTGCGGCGTCGGAAGAATGGATAAAAAAATGAAATTTATTGCGTACAACTAACATTGGAATATATTACGCTTAACTTGTTAATTGTGTCAATTAAAACACCAATAATTACTTTTTAAACATTAAATAAGGAAGATGTTATGGATGAAGCATTGGTGGGGATAATTATGGGTAGTGAATCTGATAAAGATACGATGAAAAAGGGCGCTGCGGTTCTGGATGAACTTGGTGTTGGCTACGAAATGATTGTAAGTTCGGCTCATCGTAATCCGGAACGTACGGCAGTTTGGGCAAAGGAAGCAGAAAAAAGAGGTCTGCGTGTTTTAATTGCAGGCGCGGGTTTGGCTGCAGCTCTACCAGGTGTAATTGCTGCTCACACCATATTGCCTGTTATTGGAGTTCCAATTGAAAGTGGCCCCTTGAACGGACAGGATGCCTTACACTCGATTGTACAAATGCCGCCAGGTGTACCTGTTGCTACAGTAGGAATCGGTAATAGCCGGAATGCCGCACTTCTGGCTTCTCACATTTTAGCTTTGACTTTTCCCGAAATTCGAGCTGCGATTGAACGATACCGATCACAATGGGATTAACATTTCCACTAATTTGTAAGGGCTAAAATATGGTTGATCAAAGTCGAGTGTCAAAATTGCTGTCACTGATGTTACGTCATAAACCCGATGAATTTGGTCTCGAAGTCGATGCATACGGTTATGTCCCGATTGATCAAGTTATCCAAGGGATACAGAGTAGATATCCAGAGATGACTGAGGATGATTTAAATGATTTAATCGGGCAGCGAGGTCAGCAGCGCTTTGAAATTAACGAATTTGGTATACGTGCTCTTTACGGGCATAGTTACTTTGTAGAGATGGATGGCGATCCTATAAATCCGATTCCCGAGCGATTGTATATGGGGACTACAGATGCCGCCTCACGTGATTTTGCTAAGGAGGGAATTAGTCCAGGAGATAGGTATTATGTTCATCTATCGTTAGATGAAAAAACGGCTGCTGCTCGGTCTCATCAAAAGGGTGCACCACTGGTAGTCGAGATCCTATCGGCTAAAGCAAGTGAGTTGGGTGTGAACTTCTTCTTGCGTGGCGAGGTTGTTCTTACCGATGAGGTACCTGCTGATTGTGTCGGAAAATTTATAGGAAGTAGCGAGTCTGACTCTGTAGTTGATCCGCAACTATCAGAAGACCAACCGATAACTGGCTTTGGTAGGAAACCCCGTTACGGTCGGAGATAAGTTTTTTCTTCATTGGCAAAATATTAGGAAATTGCATTAGCTATGATTATACAGGTTGCTCGAATATTCCAGATTCTAGTAGGTATAGTATATTTTATTGCAGGAGCTATAAAGGTTTGGCATCCTGTACTGTTTTATTGGGAAGCAGTTCCTTTCACCCAATTATTAGGTTTCGACCGTGAAACTTTTCAAGTGGTTGCCAAGGCCGCAATGCTTTTGGCTCCAATTGAGGTAGGGATAGGAGCGGCACTAATATTTGGATGGTATTGCCGCTATGCTTTACCCATTGCGACAATTCTAATGGCCTTTTTTACTGGCCTGATGGTTTATGCTTGGCATGTAGGAGCTTCTGTGGATTGTGGATGTTTTGGGGCATTGGTCGAAAGAGGCCCAGGTGAGGCTGCAGTCGAAGATTCTATTTTGTTAATTATGCTCATTTTTTCCACGTGGATTCTGTGTTTCCGTGAGCGAATACCTTGGACATTTAAATTGCATACGCAGCGGCAATTACAATTTGGAGTTATAGCTGTCGCAGTTTTTATTTGCCTTTTTAGGTTTTTACCTGATAGAGAACGCCTTGAAGTCGGAGACCTAAAATCCGGAGTTCGTTTGATCGGGTTAAATTTAGTGGGAGTAGAAGCAGATTTGCAAAAGGGAAGATACGTAATCGAATTATTCAGTCCTATTTGCGGGCACTGCATAGATGCTGTACCCAAACTAAATACTCTTGCAGAGGACCCTGAATTACCCCGGGTTATAGCATTGACGAACTTCAAACAGGACTCCGATCAGTTGACTGAATTCAGAGATCAATATAGTCCGGCTTTTGAGATTGCTACAATTTCTCTTACGGATTTCTATCGTTTGACGTATGCTCACGGCTACCCACGTCTAGCCTATATCAACGAAGGTGTCGTGCAATCGGTTTGGGAACGTGATTTTATGCCGGATGTTAATCGTTTGCGTAAAATAACTCAAATAAAATAAATCGGTATTTTTTCGGAAATTAGTCAATGAATCAACTTTTGACTCTTTTATCCTAGCTAACTAACATGGAGGTCTTGATTCAATGGCCGAACTAGCGCTGTTTGGCGGTCCTAAAGAAATACAAATTGATGGAGGAGATATCTTTCGGTGGCCTATTATAACCGCTGATGATGAAGAAGCCGTCCTTGAAGTTTTAAGGCGCGGAGCTATGTCTGGTTCGGACGTAACTCTGAAATTCGAAGAGGAAATTATGAAGTATTTTGGGTCTAGTTACGCCCTTTGTCATAATACTGGAACGGCTGCAATACAATCTGCTATGTGGGCGTGTGGGGTAAAGAGAGGTGATGAAATAATCTGTCAGAGTATGACATACTGGGGATCGGCATTACAGGTATTTTCGTTGGGTGCGACGGTAGTCTTCGGTGAAATGGATCCTGAAACACTTACTTTAGATCCCAATGACGTTGAGTCTCGGATCACGGATCGTACGAAGGCTATTGTCGTTGTGCATTACAGTGCATATCCAACTGATATGGATCCTATAATGGAGATCGCGGACCGATATAAACTGAAGGTGATTGAGGATGTTTCACATGCTCAGGGTGGGCTGTATAAAGGTCGTATGCTGGGTACGATTGGACACGTTGGGGCTATGTCTATAATGTCAGGAAAGTCGCTCCCTTCTGGAGAGGGTGGCTTCCTCATTACTGAGGATAAGGAACTTTATGAAAGAGCTGCGGCTTTCGGTCATTATCAGAGAATGCCTACACTAGACAATTCAGATTTAAATTCCTCAAGTGGTATGCCATTAGGTGGCTACAAATATCGTATGCATCAGTTGTCTTCGGCCGTAGGTCGTGTGCAATTGGCAAAATATTCTGAACGCATTGAATCAATACAAAGGGCAATGAATTACTTTTGGGACGAAATGGAAGGAACACCGGGTATAAGAGCGCATCGTCCAAAAGCTGAATCTAAAAGTACAATGGGGGGGTGGTATGCAGCCAAAGGACTATATGTTGCCGAGGAATTAGGAGGTTTATCGGTTACCCGTTTCTGTGAAGCAGTAAATGCCGAGGGAGTGGAATATCGAATCATGCCAGGTGCTAACATCCTGATGCATCTGCATCCAGTAATGAATGATGTAGATGTTTATGGTGACGGCTGTCCTACGCGGATTGCATTTTCGGATCGGGATTTAAGGCAAGGGTTGGGATCATTGCCAGTCACTGAAAGCCTTCCTGAAAAATGTCTATCCGTTCCATGGTTTAAACATTATCGACGAGAAGTGATAGACGAATACGTTTCAGCTTTTCAAAAGGTGGCCCGAAGATATAAAGATTTACTATGATTGAGATTTACGAGATTCTCAGCCACAGGCTTTTTGGATACGGAATGCCGTATCAGGTAGAAATAGATTCGTCTGGAAAACTTACTCCTTCCGTATCGGACTCTCACGATCAGGCTTTGGAGCTTTCGAAAACACTAAAGGCATGGTCACATGAGGAAAAGAACTATTTTTCTGCTAAGGGGCAATCTGTTTGGTCTTACTCCATGCCATTTGGTCGGTGCGGTTTAGGCGGTTTCCCAAATGAACATTTGAAAGTATTTGGTGCCGAGGAAGCTTATGTTGATATAATTTGTGAAGACGGAGTCGAAAGAAAGATAATATTTGAAGACGATATAATCTTAATAAGACCCTTAACAGTAATTCGACTAAGAATTAGATCGAGACCTGGTTTTCGAGCGATAGTTGCTTTTCAAACCGAAGATCAGACGCCGCTATTTGGAAATGCTGGACCATACTGTTTACAAGGCCTAGATCTTCCGAATGATCCATTCGGTCGATTTATGGTCGCTCATGAGGCATTTGAAAGAACTTTTTTAATGGATTCAGAAGATCGACGGCGAGAATTAATTTCTTTTTTTTCGTACATGTCTTCCACTATGAAAGATGATTCTAAATTAGAATGCCTTCAAGAATCAGCACGATCAGCAGGATCTTATGATGTAAAAGACCAGGGTGTTTGTTTTGCAAGACAAAAGAACTTTTTGACTGATGAGGTCATAAACCGTATTTCAAGAGGTGATGAAAAGTTGTTTCGTTTTCCAGGTATGTTTGGTGCAGTTGCACCGCTTTTTTCTCTTCTGAAGTGATCACGCACTTTTAACTTAATAAGCTTATAACAATAAAGAAAATTATTTATGTTGACTTTTAATCAAGTCTTGCTTGATCTTGAAATTGCAGTAGATAGGCAATTGAATAGGCAGGTCACTGATCCACAGAGTAGGGTGTGTGGTGGCTTTGTGGATGGGGATGGCCTTGTTGGGTCCAATAGTATTTCTGCCGTTTCAGTTTTGGGATACGGATATCTCATGGAGGGAACAAGATATTATTTAGATCAGCATGTTCTCGACTGCATTTTAAAAGCTGCAGACTTTGCACGAAAATCACGGCGCCCCTCTGGCAATTTTGATCTTCTATCGACGAATTTTGACTCGGCGCCTGATACTGCTTTCATTGTCAAATCTATTGCTCCAGTAGTGAGGTTAGCTCGTCGTAATCACGTTGATCAGGGAGCTCAATCTATTTCAGATGCACTCGGTGAAGTCATTAAGGTTGGATCTGAAGGAATGATTGTTGGAGGATTTCATACTCCTAACCATAGNTGGGTTTTGGTAGCNGCTCTTTCAATGGCAAAGAAACTATTTCCAGATTTAGAAGTTCAAACGACGATAGAAAATTATTTGCGAGAGTCGATCGATGTTAATGAAGACGGTGAATATATCGAGCGTAGTACTGGCGTGTATAATGCAATTGTTAATCGATCACTCATTTATGCCGCNGAAGCTTTAANCCGTCCGGAACTANTGGAACCAGTACGCAAGAACCTCGATCTTAGTTTCCATCTTTTACATGGTGATGCTACTGTAGTAAATAGTATTTCATTACGTCAAGACAGAGGTAATCGTTCCGTTCCAAATAGTCTGGCAGATGGCTATCACGCCTTATCACATATAGATGGCAATGGATTCTATGCTTCTGTTGCTGACTGGTTGATAGCTAAGGGGGGTAATAGTTTAGTTTGTTTATCTAACTATGCATTGAATCCAGAATGGCGAGAAAATATTGTAGAGCGTGAAATTTTACCCGAAAGTTACTCCCGCTTTTATTTTGATTCTGGTTTGTGGAGGGTTCGCAGAAAAAATCTAAGTGCTACAGTAGCTTCTGGGTTGACTACGCCGTTTTCTTTGGTTTGCGGGTCTTTAGAATTAGGAGTAAAAATATGCTCTTCTTATTTTGCAACCGGACAATTCAAGGGAGAACGCTTTCAGGGAGAAACCAATAAAGTTAAGATGAGGCATTTGGGTCGTAATGAGATCTACACAGAGAAAGATTATCTCGGTGGAATATATTGGCTTCCTATTGATGAAGAGGTTAATGCAGAGAATTGGCGTGAAATTCGCGGCCGTCGGGATATTTATCAATTGCCCGCGCTTGAAGTTGATTTAATGGTATCAGAAGCGGGTAGTGGTATTTTTGACTTGGAGATTACTACTGTCGGAGGATTAGAAGGGGTTCCTTTTCAAGTAGAGTTTAATTTTACTCCTGGTGGAATACTTGAGTCACGAGATCTTATAGCACAAGGGCTCTCTGGATGTACGGCTTTTTTAAAAGAGGGTGATGCAGTCTATAGGCTCAATGATCAGGCGATAAGTGTTGGATTAGGATCAGTAGCGCATACTATGTGGAATATGCGTAATAGCGAAGTCGATTCTTCGTTATTTAGGCTACTTATAACGGATATTGCTCCGATAAAACGTACAATTCAAATCAGAGGTGGTCGTTGGTCTCACGTTGAAAAAACTATAAAGCCCTTTTAAATCTTCAATCTGCATCCACGGCTTTTTCTATACTGAATTTGCGACTGATCCGTCCATACGTAGTGGTGGTAATTCTTTAAGTGCTTCGAATGTATGGTTTGTAATCAAGCTGTCATCTAATTCTACACCAAGGCCCGGTTTTTGGGGTATAGAAATATATCCACCTTCCCGTTTGTAGCACGTTTTATATACTAAATTTTCGTCTGCTTCGTCTTGTTTGGTATATTCCTGCGTTACAAAATTTGGTATGCTGGCATCTAAGTGTAAAGAAGCAGCTGTAATCAGGGGGCCAAGAAAATTGTGCGTAACAACAGCACAGTTGTAACTTTCAGCTATTGCAGCTATTTTTTTGCAATGTGATAATCCTCCGGCGAGGCCTATATCCGGCCTGACATACTGGGGACCTCCTTGCTCTAATAATTCTCTAAATTCCCAAATTGACACAAATCTTTCTCCGTTACCAAAGGGCATAGACGATTTAGACGCAATATGGGCTTGGGTAGAAATACTATCAATTTGGATTGGGTCTTCTAAAAAAAGCACGTGAAATGGTTTTAGAGCATCAGCCAATTCTAGCGCAACCATCGGCGTCAATTTTCGGTGGAGTTCGATTATTAAGTCTAAATCTGGTCCACCGGCCTCGCGAGCGGCAGCAGTAATATCGACAGCAGTTTGGATTAAGCGTGATTGGGCCATATCCTGATAACCGCTAGGCATTGGGTCAAATTTGATTGCTGTAAATCCTTCTTCTACAGCTGACTTCGCGGCTTTAAAATTTAGTTCAGGAGTATTTCCACCAGATAATAGGTGAAGGCGAATTTTGTCTCTTACATTGCCACCCAAAAGATCCCACACAGGCACTTCAAAATATTTACCTTTGATATCATGAAGAGCAATATCTATAGCTGAGACTGCACCCATTATAGTTGTTCCGCGAAAAGGTGCCATTATATAAAGGTTTTGCCAATGATGTTCGATTCGGAGCGGATCCTGACCAATTAAATAACTTCTATAAACTTCGACGATACTTTGAACGGCGGTAGGATATCCCCAACAAGCAGTTTGTCCTATGCCACTGATACCGTTATCTGTGTTGATTCGTACAACATACGCGTTGCCGATAAGGAAATTTTCGATTGATTCGATTTTCATTAGATTCCTGCTTTGTTTGAGAAGTAAATAACTTAAGACAAGAGCTTAATTGAGCCAAATAGTATCGGAACCAAAGTTATAGTAGGCTAACGGTCTATGGTGTTGTAGCAAGGCCCTTCTATGTCGATATTTAGCTTAAATTAAACAGTTTTATGGGGGGGTAAATTAATATGGCTTATTTGCGTTTTTCGGCTCCTTTGGAAAATCGTGTTGCATGTGTCACAGGTGGTGGACGAGGACTTGGTCGTGCAACTGCTTTACGTCTTGCTCAAGAGGGACGCGACGTTGTTATTTTTGACTTACTAGAAGCCGAATCAAAGCAGACTGTGAAGGATATTGAGGCATTGGATAGGAAAGGCCTATACATAGCCGTCGATGTCTCAGATTTTTCTCAGATTGAAGCGGCAGTAAAAGACGTGATTGATCTTTGGGGAAGAATTGATATTCTGGTTTGCTGTGCCGGTATTTTAGGCTGGGAAAAACCATTTTTTGAGCAAACCCCTCAGCAGTTTCAACGAGTCATGTCTATTAATGTCAATGGAGTATATTTTGCTCACCAAACAATTGTCCCTCATATGATTAAAAGAAAATGGGGACGATGCGTAACCATAACATCTGGTGCCAGACACGGAAGTCCGAATCAGGTTCCGTATTCGGTTTCGAAGGGAGCAGTATATTCTTTGGTTTCTTCGTTAGGAAATGCATGGGTAAAAGAAGGGGTGTTTGTTAACGGAGTTGAACCCGGGCGTGCACTGACCGAAATGGTGACATCTCGTTTTTCTTCCGAACATCTGCAAGATCCTGGCAATCCAATGGGGCGATATTCTGATCCTGAGGAAGTTGCTGAGGTGATAGAATTCCTATGCTCAGAACGTAACACTTATACAACAGGTTCTGTTTGGAGCGTTAAGGGAGCTACAGGGTGAAAATAAAAGCAAATGTAGCGATTAGACAGATACCCTCATGGGCCATTTTAGAACGTCAGTTGTTTGATGTAATGGAGAAGGCTACCGATCCGTTTCTATCCAAATATACCGACGAAGATGGGCGTTTGATTTGGAGAGAAGGCATAAGAGATACTCGTGACGGAGCAGATGACTTCTATGAGAGCTTCTATAATTGGCCTCTTTTGTATTTGTTGGGTGGTGGAACTCGTCTACTCGAACTAGGTCAGCGTCAATGGGATGCGACAACGAAGCTTCTCGAAGAATTGGGACATATCTCAAATGAATATGAAATTGGATATGACCAATTCCACCAATCGGAAAGCTATATCTACTTTTACTTACTATGTATGGCAGACCCTTCACACGAAAAAAATAAAGAGAGAGCTCAACGATTTGCCGGGTTTTATTTAAACGAGGATCCAGCGGCGATTAATTATGACGAAGAAAAAAACATCATTTATTGTGCACATAATGGTTCAAAAGGACCTCGATGGCTATATGAGGAAACCGAGGAGGTTTCTTATGGATATTCAAAGGGGATGGCAGTTTATGGACTGCCTTATGAGGATGTGGAAGGTATTACTAAGGTCGAGGATTTAAAGGACCCAGAGAATGCTTTAAAAATGGGTCGTGTAATGAAAGAACGGATGGCGAAGGGAGATGTTGCTACTAATCTTCACGTATGTTCCTTAATTGCGAATGCTTATCTATTGACGACGGACGAAAAATATATAACCTGGCTACGAAAATATGTTGACGGTTGGATTAAACGTGCTGAAGAAAATGATGGTTTTCTACCTGATAATGTCGGTCTTTCTGGGAATGTAGGCGAGTACACGGGGGGTAAATGGTACGGTAGTATGTATGGATGGAGTTGGCCGCACGGTCTTTACAATATTGCAATGGCAGCAATTATAGCAGGATTGGAATGTTATTTGTTTTCTGGTGAAAAGCGGTATTTGGAATTACCACGAAATCAGTTACGGAAAGTGATTTCTCAGGGTAAGGTTGAAGACCTTGACGAATTAGATATGAGCCTAAGACATCATTGGATTTCTCAGTTTAGAGCTTTAGGAGAAAACCGTCGTAGTTGGGTTGTGCCTTATCGTTATAGTGATTCTGGTTGGAAAGACTGGCAACCTTTGGCACCAATGTATCCGTTGGCTTTATGGAATGTAAGTGGTGATGAGACGGATCGCGAAATAGTGGAAACGATTCGAGAAAATGAATCATATGATTGGCGTAAGGTGTCATCTTTTCATACCAAGGAAGATGCTGGGCACGAGCAGCCTTGGTATATGTTTATCAGAGGTGAAAATCCTGATTATCCGGAAAAAATACTACAGGCTAGTTTTGAGCAGGTATACAGAAGATTGGAACTTATTCGTCAAGACGATACTGATCCTAAAAAAAATCATATTCATTGGTGGCAGCAACTGAATCCTGTAACGACCGAGGCTTTAATACAACTGACGCTCGGAGCACCGCAATTACTATATAATGGCGGCCTTCTTCTTGCGCCATTAAGGTATTTTGATGCGCAGCTCAAGAGACCGGGATTGCCTCAGGATGTTGCTGCTCTTGTGACTGTTGTCTAAAAAGAATCGTTAGAAATTCAGCTTTTAAATATTGGTCCTACAGATAGCCGTACGCTGATAATTCAAGCTGGATCATTGGCTGAACATAGTTTTACCTCAGTGGAGTATACGCAGGATATTGGTCAATATCCTGGTAAAAATGATGATTATGGAAGCCCTAATTCGGAAATACAGTGGGTTTCAAAAGTGATAGACAATACGCATATACAGGTTGATTTACCTCCAGGTATGCAGATTAATTTAAAATTAGGGCTGAAAAGACTTGTCAACGTTCCTAGCTATCAGGACCCGTGGAAGACGGATTGAATCGGAGGATGTTTTATGGATTATGTTAAGTTAGGAAGATCTGGGTTAAAGGTGTCTAGATTATGTTTGGGGACTGCCTTTCGTGGTTATTGGAACGGTCATCAAGATAAAGCTACGGCTATGAAAACCGTCTTCAAGGCTATTGAGGGCGGTATAAACTTTCTTGATTGTGCTAATTATTATTTTGGTGGCCGTTGCGAGACACTTTTGGGTGAGACTATTAAAGAGATGGACAACCGAGATGATCTTGTCGTCACTACTAAAGTTTGGAGCCAAATTGGAGAAGGAGTAAACGATAAAGGATTATCTCGTTTTCATATCATGCGAGAGATCGAACGTTCTCTTAAGCGCTTACAGTTCGATTATGTAGATTTATATTTATTGCATGCATTTGATACTGAGACAAATATTGACGAAACGCTACGCGCTTGTGACGATCTAATCCGACAGGGTAAGGTTAGATATGTTGGGGCATGTAACTTTACTGCAGCACAAGTTGTAGAAGGTCTCTGGGAGGCAGACAAAGGAGGGATGGATAGATGGGCAGTATTACAGAACCAGTATAGTCTTTTGCACCGGTGGGAGGTAGAGCCGGAATTACTGGAACTGTGCAAGCGTTTTGGTATGGGGATGATGACCTATAGTCCATTGGCCATAGGTTTGCTGACGGGACGATTTCGACGTGGGCATGCTATTCCTTCTGATAGTCCTTGGGCTAATAATGTTGAACGTTTCAAAAGTTTTATGACAACAGAGACAGATCTACTAATACACAGAATGCAGGAAATCGCTTCGCTAAAAGAAATTTCAACTGCTCAATTAGCCATAGCATGGTTAATCGATAAGGATGGCATAACTGCACCTATAATCGGACCTGACAAACCGGAGCATATAGATGAATTGCTAACCGCTGTCGATGTTCGTTTGACTAAAGAAGAAAGGACTGAATTAGATTCTCTTTCTGATTGGGATAGGTATTCTAAGATCTCATAATTTTATTGCTGAATTGTTTGAAGTACGTTTGGCTATTAGCAATTTTAGCTAGCTAACTCGATTAAAATACACTGGATAATGTTGTCGATTAAATTCTTCCACAAAAGTTCAAGGTAATTATTTTCTTGGCTGACGATTCTATCATCGCAAGATTGGATTCCTTTTCGTCCTCCGCGAAAGAAAAGTCCTACTCATTCAATGGTGTAGAAGGTCATGTTGTAGCTTATAACTCTATGGAGGTATTTCCCGCTCTGGAAAAAGTGCAGAGCGCGATTGATAATGGATTATTCGCGGTGGGATTTATTACTTATGAGGCAGCAAGTGGTTTTACGCCTTATTTAAAGACATTCACCAGCCAAACCCTTCCGTTGGTTTCCTTTGTTTTTTTTGCTGAGAGAAATCAGATAATAGCAGGTGCTGAACTCCCTAAAACTTACAGGCTTACAGCAAAATGGAATCAGNCAATTNNTTATGAAGACTACAAAGNATCTGTAGATAAAATCCGACGCTATATTGAGTTAGGAGAAACATANCAGGTAAATTATACCTTTAGATTACAAGCAGAATTTGAAGGGGATGAGAAAGGCTTTTATGCCGGNCTATGTCATGCTCAGTCATCTCCCTTCTGCGCATATTTAGATTTTGGTCGGCATGTTGTTGTCTCAGCTTCTCCCGAACTTTTTTTTAGGATAGATGGTAGTCATCTTGAAGCTCGTCCAATGAAGGGAACCTTTCGCCGAGGACGTTGGTTGCAAGAGGATGATAGGTTTAAAAAACAGCTTTTATCATCAGAGAAAGATAGAGCCGAAAATGTCATGATTACCGATATGATGCGCAATGATATAGGAATTTTGGCTCAAACGGGTAGCGTCCAAGTACCAAATTTATTTAAAATAGAGCGATATCCCACAGTTTGGCAGATGACTTCGACTGTTANAGCCTCCTTGAGAACAGGAGCGAAAATATCAGACATAATGAGAGCTTTATTTCCGTGTGCGTCAGTTACTGGGGCTCCTAAGGTTCGTTCAATGGAGATCATTAACGAAGTAGAAAAGGATCCTCGAGGCATTTATACAGGATGTATCGGTTATGTTGGCCCTGGTGGCGACGCATGTTTTAGTGTTGCTATTCGTACGGCTCATATCGATCGANATTTACGGCANGTCAATTATGGAGTAGGTAGTGGTGTTACCTGGAATTCTTCTACTGATGCTGAATTTCAAGAATGTAAGGATAAGGCTCGCATATTATATGAGGAAGATAAAAATTTTGACCTTCTTGAAACAATTCTATTAGAAAATGGAAGGATCTTCCTTTTTGAACGTCATTTAGATCGATTAGAATCTTCTGCTAAATATTGGGGATATAAGTTTGATCGGTCAACTTGTATTTCTACTATAANGGATTTCGTAAAAATGAAATCTGTACAACGTTCTAGGTTGCGACTTTGTTTATCGAAATCTGGTGAAATTTCGATAAATGAAACACCGTTTTCATCCATTAAGATCAACAGTTTGACGGCAGCGTTAGCTACTGACCCAATTGATCGTATGAACAGGTTGCTTTTTCATAAGACGACAAATCGTTCTGTTTATGAGCTTGCAAAGAGTCAAATTCCGAATATTGATGAGGTATTACTCTACAATCAAGACGAAGAATTGACGGAGTTTTGTATTGGTAATTTGGTTGTCGAAATTAACGGAGATTTATATACTCCCCCTGTCTCTTGCGGTCTACTGCCTGGGGTGTTTCGTGCGGAAGAGATAGATAACGGCCGCCTGATCGAAAGGGTCCTGAATAAAGATCAAATAGATTCAGTAGACAAAATTTATCTAATTAATTCAGTTCGGCGTTATGTCCCTATAGACCTAAGAGCAGGAGAGCAAGATGTATAAAATTGGAAAAAAAGAAATTAACAGGATTGAACGTTTATTTAACAGCGGTCAGATATTTCGTTACGGCATGGGAGGAGAATGTGAGGAGTTTGAGCGTCGTTGGGCTGATCAGGTAGGTGNCTCTTATTGCAGATTGTCTCGTTCNGGGACATCTGCGCTNTATACTGCACTGGTNGGTATGCAAATTGGCCCTGGAGATCAGGTTATTGTGCCAGCGTATACATATATGGCGACGGCATTGGCTGTTCTGGCTGTAGGTGCCATTCCTGTCGTTGCTGATATTAATACTTCATTAACACTTTGTCCGAAGGACTTTGAAAAACGCATTACTCAATATACTCGTGCTGTAATTCCAGTGCATATGGCTGGCTTACCTTGCGATATGAAAAAAATAAAGAAAATAGCGAAAAAACATAATGTTTTGATATTGGAAGACGCGTGTCAGGCAGTGGGTGGCGGCTACGAAGGTAAACCACTCGGATCTTGGGGAGATGCGGGGGCGTTCAGTTTTAATTATTACAAAAATATGACGTGTGGTGAAGGTGGAGCTTTTGTTACGAATGATCAGAATATTTACAACCGTGGTTCTGTAGCTGTAGACTGTTGTTCGTTCTATTGGAACCCTGATGAGGAAAGAGAGGACCTACAATTTGCCGGTCATAATTTCAGGGCCTCAGAGATAGAGGGAGCAATACTAAACGTTCAAGCGGGTCGGATTGGTCATTTGCTTAAAAAAATGAGAAAACATAAATCTGAACTATTAAAAGTAGTAGTAGATTCGGGACTAAAGTCGATCAAAAATAATAGTATAGAATTCGAATGCGGGACGCATTTGGGTCTAATTTTTCGTAATGAAGCCCTCGCGCGTAAGTTTAGTAATTATCTCGCAAATTCGAAGGTTAGTAGTTTTCTGCCAATGGATACAGGGCGGCACGTCTACACTCGCTGGGAACCAATACTTCGCTACCAGGGTGCTCATCACCCGGCTCTTGATCCTTTTAAACTTGAAGCGAATAAAAACGTCTTAATTAAATATCATGAGAAAATGTGTAATGATTCTTTGAAAATTTTGTCTAGATCCGTGCTCATACCTATGCATCCAGATAATTCGACGGCTCGTATTGGTAAAATAGCTGACTTGATTTCCTGCGCTATGGCTTAATTGAATGCGGTAAAAAAGAAGTACGAGTTGTTAATTTAATATTAGAGAATTTCGTTACGATGAAGAGCGGTATTTTAACTATACAAAAACCGAGCTATGGTAGACAATAAGAATCAATGGTATAAAGGATATCTCGGTTATCCCCATGTTGATAATGTAATCGTTGGCCTTGAGAGGGCTGAATAAATGCGTTTGGGACATATATCGGATTTTCATCTTAGACATCATCTTTCTGGGTCTTCTGCGGTTACGAAGCGTATGAGCCGTGAAATGCCGGCGAAAATTGATCTTGCTGTTAAGCGATTTCGTAGAGAAAAAGTGGATTGTGTGGTGGTAACTGGTGATTTAGTGGATCATCCTTTTGAATTCATGAATGATCCGGAACATTTGGAAGACGGTTTAGCAGACTTACATCTTGTGCGTACTCTGCTCGGCCAGTTGGACTGTCCGGTCTTTGTCGTTTATGGTAATCACGATCATCCTTTACTTTTCCGTCGTGTTTTCCAATTACAAGACGAGCCGAAAAAAATTGAGGGTTATCGAGTTTATTGTTTTTATGATGAAGAAGGTCTGGGTAATGTCCCAGAGCGCGTCGGCGGTGAGCTTCAACGATTTTTCGAAGCTACGTCAAATTCTGATCGCTATTCTCAAATCCATATTCAGCATTATTTACTTTATCCTAAGAGGAACGATGGATATCCTCATACCTACTTCAATTCTGAGTTGCTTATTAAATCGGCCGCTTCATCTGAAAAAGTTACCTTGGCCCTTTCGGGGCATTTTCATCCAGGGGAAAATATAGTACAATACAAAGGAATCTATTTTGCTGTAGCACCTGCTTTTTGTGAACTCCCTCATCCATTCAGAATATACGATCTGTCACGGAAAACAATCAAAACACACGATTTTAATTTGGCTTGAGTCTTTACTTTCATTTGGTTGTGCGTAATAAACCATTTCATCATATTCGTTTGAAGAAATTAAATAATCAAGGATCTTTCCTGAAAAAGAGGATGGATAATGGAACATAAAGTTTTCGAGAAGATAAAGTTAGAGCCAAGAAAAATAGGTTGGATATGGTGCGTCTATGTTTTGCTTTATGCGATAGCAATTCCCTGGTATTGGCCAGTTGATTACATAGGTCCAAGGATTTTGGGTCTCCCATTGTGGGTAGCGACAACACTATTTGCCGTATTTTTACTGGCAATATGGACAGCTCTTGTTATTAAGTGGTTTTGGATTGTTGAAAACGAAATAGAGAAATAATGGAAGAGGGAAAAATTGTTTTTGGTAATGGTGCTCTATTGGCTATTGGATTATACCTAGTATCCATGATAGGCGTTGGATATTATGCGAGAGTTAAGCGTAAGGGGGATACAATGGCCGATTTTTATCTTGCCGGCCGATCGCTTGGTATGGCGGTATTGTTTTTGACCTTGTATGCGACTCAGTACAGCGGAAATACTTTATTTGGTTATACGGGCAAATCCTATCTTATCGGCTTCGAATGGACCGTTTCTGTTTTATTTATGTTCTCAATTATTGTGGGTTACATGTTGTTTGCGCCACGCTTAGTCCTTTTGGCACGATCTGAGAATTTTATAACTCCAGGCGATTATATTAGTTATCGTTTCAAAAGTAGGTTTCTCACCGTAATTAGTACCCTATTAATGATTTACGCACTATGTAATTATACATTGGCCCAATTAAAGGCGATGGGCGCTGCAGTTGAAGGGATTACTGATGGAGCAGTTCCGTCAGCGTATGGTATTATTGCTTTGGCTATTATAATGGTTATTTATGAAACTCTTGGAGGTATGCGGTCTGTTGCGTGGACTGACGTACTGCAAGGTGTTGTACTGTTAGTAGGATTTTCTATCATATTCGTACTCGTTCCAGATTTAGGAGGTGGATTTTCTCAAGTTGTAGAGCGTATTTACCAAACTGATCCTAGTAAGCTGACAGTGCCAACCTGGACCGGAACAAATAAATGGTTAAGTTACGTTTTTTTGTTGGGATGTGGTGCAGCTATCTATCCGCAAGCTATTCAACGGCTTTATGCGAGTCGATCTGTTAAAGTTTTAAAAAGATCTCTTTCCTGGATGGCTTTTATGCCGCTAACAACTACCCTCATTGCCCTGGTATGTGGATTAACGGCTATTGTTGTTTTGCCAGAAATAAAGGAAGTCAGATCGGATCAAGTCTTAGCTAGATTGCTTGCATTGATAATGGCTGAATCAGACTTGGGTTACTGGTTGGTAGTCGCTGTTTTTGCTGCTGCGTTGGCTGCCTTAATGTCGACAGCTGATTCGGCATTATTGTCGATTTCATCTATGTTCACCAGAGATATTTATTTGCCATATTTTCGACCAGAAAGTAGTGAGTCTCATCTTACGTGGGTTGGTAAGGTTTTCTCCTGGGTTATGGTAGCTTTCCTTGTCTATGTTGCCATTGTTACCGATAAGACGTTAGTCAGACTGTTAGAGCTTAAGTTTGAAGTTTTGATTCAAGTAGTACCATCATTTTTCTTTGGACTTTATTGGAAGCGTTTACAAAGCCGAACCGTTATTTTCGGTTTAGTCACTGGATTGATTGTTGCTTTGGTATTATGGTGGCAGGGACTAAACACAGTATGGGGCTTTCATGCTGGTGTCATTGGCCTATTTGTAAATTTTAGTATTTGTGTCTTTGTTACTATGTGTTCTTCAACTAATCCTGCAAAAGTAGGAGAGATCGATCGTGCGTGAAGCTTCAAAAAATTTCTTGCAAAAATTGTTGTCTGCGCCAGGACCATCAGGCTATGAAGGTCCTGTTCGAGATGTATGGAAAGAAGAAGTTGGAAATTATGCTGATAGTGTAACTACTGATATCCATGGAAACGCTATTGCATCTTTAGGATCAGAAAGATTACCCCGTGTTATGTTGGCGGGCCATATGGATGAATTAGGTTTTCAGATTATTCATATAGATGAGGCAGGATATCTCTTTTTTGAAACTATTGGTGGATTTGATATTGGAATTGTGCCTGGAAGGAAAGTTCGTATACATACTAAAAGAGGCCCGATCCTCGGCGTATTAGGGAAAAAGCCGATACACCTCATGTCGCCAGAGGAAAGAAAGAAAATTCCAGAAAAACACGACTTATGGATAGATATTGGAGCTGTTAGTGGTAAGGAGGCAAAAAAGCATGTATCCATAGGAGATCCAGTAACCTACGATACGAATTTTGAGATGTTGCGTAATGAAATGATAGTTTCTAGGGCAACAGACAATAAGGCTGGTGCTTGGGTTGTAGCAGAGGCTATGCGCAGGGTTGCGAGTAGTAAAAAGAAACCTAAAGCGGCTCTTTACTCAGTTGCAACGGTGCAGGAAGAAATTGGATTAAGGGGTGCTAAAACAAGTGCATATGGAATAGATCCTTTGATTGGTATTGCGGTTGATGTTACATGGGCGACTGATCATCCTGGTATAGATAAACGAAAAACTGGAGAATGTGTGCTTGGTGCTGGTCCGGTTATTAATCGGGGAGCAAATATTAATCCGATTGTTTTTGACCGTCTAGTTTCGATTGCTAAGAACAAAAAAATACCTTTTCAAATTATGGCAGAACCAGGAGGGACAGGAACTGATGCTAATGCGCTTCAGTTGTCGCGTGACGGTGTAGCGGCTGGTCTAGTGAGTATTCCCCAGAGATATATGCACACTCCTGTAGAGATCATATCGTTAAGGGATATAGATCATTGTGCACAACTTTTGGCATTCTTTGTTTTAAATTTGGAAACGAGTCAATCATTCATCCCGTAAAAATTAGAATTTAATGAAAATTGTAGCAGTTGATGTTTGGACAGTAATAGTACCTACGATTGAGGGTCGTGTTCACAGTCCAGAAATCGTTCCTGAAACGGGTTGGGATCGAGTTCCCAAACACCTGATTCGGTTGAGAACAGATTGTGAACTTGTGGGGATCGGTGAAACAGGACGCGGTGAACAAATCCAATCTGTTCGCGACGGGGCTGGCCGATTGTTAGGTGCGGATCCGGAGAAAATCCCTCTTCAGAATATTTTTCAACATAATCAATTTGGAAAACCTTTTGGAATTGGTCCGGCCTACGAGGCTTTTGAAATGGCGTTGTGTGATCTTGTAGGAAAAGCGAGGGGTGTTCCGGTTCATACTCTTTTAGGTGGAGCAGTACGTAACCGTGTACGGGCCGATTATTGGATGGGACAACAAACGGTAGAGGATTCGAAGCGCTCTGTTGAAAGAGCACTTAAAGCAGGTTTCACTGGAATAAAAATAAAATGTCAAATTGAAGATCCGATTTATGAGCGCCTTAAGGCAATTTTAGACATCGCGGGGTATGAATTCAAGGTCACCGTTGACCCAAACGAACGTTTTCGCACTGCAGAGCAAACTATTGAACTGGCGAAAAAATTAGATGACTTAGGTAATATTGAGGTTTTTGAGGATCCTATCCCAAAATCGGATGTGGAAGGATATCGCCGGATACACGATGTCGTCAACCACCCAATTGCCCAACATTTAACATCCCCACTAGCAGTTTTGGCTGCAATTAAGGAAGATATTGTAGATTGTTTCAATTTGGGGGGAAGTCTTTTTGGATTTTGCAGAAATGCTGCTATTGCTGCTTCGGCTGGGATGGATTGTTGGCACGGATCAGGAAACGATTTGGGTATTATCGATACGTCTTATATTCATGCTGCCGCCGCCACGACTAATTGCGTTATGGCATCTGATTTTGTTGGATCATGGACGCGAGAGGATGACTTGATTGCCGAGCCAATTGAGTTTTACGAAGGGTACGTGGATGTTCCTCAGTTACCGGGTTTGGGTTGTAAATTAGACGAGTATTCTCTTGAAAAATACACACAGTCTTTCGAAGTTATTGAAAATTGAAGATCTTTCGTTTATTCATTTTTTCGCAGTATATTAATAACTTTTGCGGCAATATTTGCTTTATTATGGAGATACAATCGTGAAAGCTTCAGTAAAGTTATGGCGTGAAAAAATCGATAACGGTCGATTAGACCGCATGCTAATCGGATTGTACGGTAATGAAAAATTAGCCGACTGGAAGAGGCGTTATCGTGCCGCTATTGATGTTTTTGTTGAACGTTACGATGATCAGGGTGAAATAGTAATTGCGCGTTGTCCAAGTCAAATGAATCTGATGGGTATGCATATCGATTATGGCGGTATGCCCTCCGTAAGGTTAGCCGTTAGGGGTTACGAAACGATTACTATTGCTCGAGAGCGTATCGATGGCCAAATAAGAATGGGGAACCACTTAGAGGTCTATGGTTATGATCAAGATCAATTTAAATCGATTGAATTTAATCTAAAAGAAATTTTACCGAACGAACGTGTTCATACGCGCCAACTACTCATGGATTATGCCGGTGAAGTATGTGAGAGAAGATTACAAGAAAAAGGCAATTCACAAGACAGTGACTGGTCTGTACTTGTAAAAGGACAACTCATTTATTTGGAAAGTTACTTTCGTTCCCGTGGGTCATTTTCTGGTATGGATGCATTGATATGGAGCAATGTGTCACCTAGTGGTGGTATGAGCTCTTCTTCTGCTTTGGTAATATCTACAGCGATAGCCGCAATGGGTGTGAATGGCGTTGACCCACGAAAGGATATGGACCCGGCTGATTTGGTAGATGGGATAGGTACTTCAGAATGGATAAGGGGGACGCGAGGAGGTACGGCTGACCATGGTGGAATGTTATTAGGCGAATCAGGTAAACTAGTAGGTGTTGGAGTATTTCCTGCCAAGATTACAGGTGTCGCGACGCTTCCTGAAGAATATGTCGCTTTTGTAATGGATACCGGTGTTCCAAGGATTTACGAGGATATGTTAAAAGAAGAAACAGTGGTAGCGTATCCAATAGGG
>NZPK01000071.1 GCA_002693325.1 Gemmatimonadota bacterium
CAGAATTAGCTGTGTTACAAGATTATGTACGACCCAAGGTTGATGATAGTATGGCTATGCATGTTCATCATGGGCGGCATCCGGTTCTTGAGCAACAACTGCGGAATGGTAAATTTGTTGCAAATGATATCAGCATGGATAGTAACGAGGATCAAATATTGCTGATTACTGGACCTAATATGTCTGGTAAGAGCACGATTATTCGTCAGGTAGGTATAATTGTGATTCTCGCTCAAATAGGATCGTTTGTTCCAGCGAAATCTGCACACATAGGCGTTGTAGACAAAATTTTTACGAGGGTTGGTGCTTCAGATAACTTAGTTGGTGGTGAGAGTACGTTTATGGTAGAGATGAATGAGGCCGCAAATATTTTGAATAATATTACAAATCGTAGCCTTATTTTAATGGATGAATTGGGTAGAGGTACAAGTACGTTCGATGGGTTGAGTATCGCTTGGGCAATAATTGAATATTTACATGATAAATCAGATATTGGCCCACGTACACTTTTTGCAACGCATTACCACGAAATGACGGAACTTGAAGAAATTTTGCCGAGATTGAAAAATTATAATGTCTCGGTTCGTGAAGAGGGTGGTGATATTGTATTCTTACATCGTTTGGAAAAGGGGGGGGCAGATAGGTCTTACGGTATTAATGTTGCGCAGATGGCTGGGATGCCAATTGATGTTGTGGAAAGAGCTAAAAATATATTGACTCGGTTAGAGAAGGATCAGATTAATGTAGAAAACTTTGGTTCTGAGGCAGAATTAAAGCATGGTGCAAATTGTAAGCATCCAGAAGCCGAAAAAACAGTCTATGGCTTTGATTATTCTAAAAGCCAAGGGGAATTTTTTCCTCCAAGTTTAAATAGACTCATTGATGAATTGAAAGAGCTTGATTTAGATAAGGTTACCCCTATTGACGCGTTAGTTAAAATTAGGCAGTGGCAATTGGACCTAAAAGAAAGTGAAGCGGGATGATCGGGAAAATCATATGATTGTAAAGGGTAGTAACTAATTTTATGTCTTCATCCTCTAAGCGTTTTACAAGATTAGAAAAGATCTGTGTATTTCTAATTGTCATGGGTAAGGATCGTGCGCGAGAAATTTTAGCAGATATGGATATTGATTTAATACAAAAAATAAATGCTACAATGATATCTTTGGGCCATGTAACTGCGCTCGAAAAAGCCACTATAATGATTGAACTTGGCGATTTTTTTCATAAAGATGCACCATTGCTATCTAAACTGGGAAAAACTGATAGCAAGACTTTTCAGAAAAATAAATTTTCTAACTCGAGTCCAAAAAATGAATCATTGGATGATTTTACTGTTGAAGAAGTGAAAAATAATTTAATTGATGAACATCATGTTTCCGATGACGAAGAAGTTGTTGTGAAGGCCCTGGAGTTGTTTAAGTCTTATGCTTCAAAAATAAATTGGAAAAAAGCCGGTTATGATTTTGGAGAGGGTTTTCAAGGTCTTGGGGAAAAAGACCGAGAGGTATAACAGCAGAGAATCTGATTATTTTTACTGGTGGTTGAATTAAGCAATTAGGTTTTTAATGTATGCTACGGTACCATCTTAGGTGATAAGTAACAATGACGTTGTGTGTTTTATCTCATTTAGGTTAGCTTTCAATGTTAGCTTGATCTTTGTAATCATTCTTCGTTTTTTCGGGAATATTTTCTAAGCTGTTTTGAAAAATCTTATTTTTTGCTCTCCAACTGATAACAAGCTCTGTAGACGATGAAAGAATTTAAGTCAGAAATTATTTGTGGACGTAAACCTGTATTATCTGCGCTGAAATCTAGCGTTACCATTCAGCGTATGATTATAGCAGAGACTGCTCGTGGTGAAGTTGTAGATGAAATTTTTGAATTAGTAAGAGGAATAGGAATCCCTTATGATGTTCGGGANAAATNTAGTATAGATAGGTTGGGAGTTGGAAACCATCAGGGAGTAGTTGCGTACGTTGCTGCCCGAGATTATGTGAATTATGAACGGGTTCTCGAAGTCTTGGATCCAGAAAGTGGTTTCTTATTGTTTCTTGATCAAGTACAAGACCCTCATAATTTTGGTGCAATTTTAAGAAGTGCATGTGCTCTCGGCGTTGAAGCCGTAATTATTCCAAAACGTGGGGCGTGTGGTTTGACATCGACTGTGGTTAAGGTCGCAGCAGGCGCCGTTGAGTACGTCTCTGTATGTAGAGTTGACAATTTACAAAAAGCCATGCTACAAGCCCAACAATCTGGTNTTTGGTTAATTGGGTTAGATGCGACCGCAGAAAAAAATATTTCAACTGTAGATTTTTCTAAAGGGGTCGGGTTAGTNGTTGGTAATGAAGGAAAAGGACTTCGCAGATTGGTGGCTGAGAGGTGTGATTTTCTTGTAAAAATACCTATGGATATTACTCGTATTGGTTCGTTAAACGTATCCGTAGCTACAGGGATTGCACTTTTTGAAGTAATGAAGCAGCGCNAAAAATAATGTTGTTTCTTAAAAAATCGGTATGCATATGTTTATTTGTTATCCTGTGGGAGTGCAGCGCTGTTGCAGATTCTCAAGCGTCATTAGATTCNCTAGTGANGGTAGACCAGAAAAATGGATTTAGATATCGAGCTGATTATGTATTTTTTTACCAACANGGTGATTCATTAGTCCTTAGAGGTAATGTTCGCGTTAGTCAAGGCAATACAGTTCTTGAATCTAGTGAAATGGTGTACTATCGCTCTCCTGAGATATTGGTTGCTCGTATCAGATCAGATAGTAGTAGATCAGATAGTATTCTTCCATTATTAAAGCATGGCGATGAAGTCTTAGAAGGNAGTCAGATAGTTTATGATTTGACTAATGGAATTGGTAAAATAAATCATGGAAGAATCTCAAGAGACAAGACGTTTTTTACTGGTAATTATATAGAAACTCATAGCGATTCTCAGTTTGACGTTCATAAAGGAACATACNCTACATGTGACTTGGATACTC
Source organism: Gemmatimonadota bacterium (assembly GCA_002693325.1). Taxonomy (GTDB): domain Bacteria; phylum Latescibacterota; class UBA2968; order UBA8231; family UBA8231. The sequence continues at coordinate 2,993 of NZPK01000071.1, forward strand.
CGCATTTTGATTTTTATAGCCCGAAAATAAAAGTTATAGTTGATGATGTTGCGATTGCACGTCCAGTGTATTTTCGTNTAGCTAATCGGCGTNTTTTTTGGGTGCCNTTTTTCCTTTTTTCGTTGGGTGATGAACGTCGTTCAGGTTTACTTACGCCAGGTTATGGACGTCGGCCTATCAATTATGGNAGCGTTAAAAGTGAATGGGAGCTAAGTAATATTGGTTATTATTTTGCTCCTAACGATTATTGGGATATGACTTCCTCTGTAGATTTGCGCCAGCGTTCGGGTTGGCTTGGTAAATTGAATGTGAATTATGCAAAACGTTACCATTTTAATGGTCGGTTTGACTATCGCATNGAAAATCGACAGACTGGTGTCAATGCTCAGCGAAATTGGCGTCTCAATTTTNTACATAATCAGACGCTTAATTCTGATTCCCAAATTCGGGCATCTGGCACAATACAAAATAACACTCAATTTGGTTTAGATAACGGGAATCTTCTTGAGGAACGTCTAAACCGAACACTAAGATCAAATGTTGGTTATAGTCGGCGTTACAGAAAATCTGGTAATAGTTTAAATGTAAATGTGAGTCAAACAAGAAATCTAGATACTGCGACACGAAACTTCGTATTGCCAGAGGTTAGTTTTAGAAAAAGCCGCAAGGCTATATGGGTGGGTGAAAATACAATAGCNCCCNCAGATAATTCTCCGTGGTTTAGTCGGATTTTTTATGATTCAAATATGCGTTTTAAAAATATTAGATATTCTACGGAAACCGATACTTCGGATATCACTTCTGCTGATATAGGATTGCGTGTAAATGCTCAGTATAGGCCAATGAAATGGTTGACAGTAAATCCGTCGTTACAAGAGAATTGGCGTAATGAACAAATGAGGAAAAATNTATTTGGAGGAGTTCGTACTGACCGAATGAATATGAGACTAGCTATGAGTCAAACGGCTTACGGTTTGTTTAGACCGCGCTTTGGAGGAATCAAAGCGGTCCGCCATGTATTTAAGCCTTCTGTCNATTTAACTTATGGTATAAGAAATATAAGTGAAGGCGGACTAATAGGATTTGGGAGCCCTGATGGCAATAATTGGGAACAGAGTAGTAGGGTGAATATAAAAATTGACAACGCTATATGGGCAAAAATTAACGGTATAGTAGAAGATCAAAAGTTTCGTGTTTTNCAGTTCAATTTAGTAAATGGCTATGATTTACATAGGGAGAAAATGCCGATAGATGATCTTGTGTGTAATGTNGTTTTAGAAGGAAGCCAGTTTTTTGATTCTCGTATTACTTTGCGATCTACTTGGTATGATGATGTAGGGCATTTACAAAAGCCAAGTCTTCGGCAGGTCGAAATTCGAACGACGGCAAGATATGATAGCAATGATGAAAAAGAAGGTAGTAAAATTTCAGGCTTGAGCCAGGACAATATTGGCAGAGCCAGGTCTAATTTTGGTTTTGAACAGGGCTTAAGTTCTGATAGTAATCTGGGTTTTCGGCGGAATCTACAAGTCAGTCATTATTATTCTCAAATCCGTACTGAAAGCAATTCTCGCTCTAGATCATGGTTGCGTTTTGGGGGAAGTGGAAAACTTGGAAAAACTTGGGACATTCATTACTCAATAAATTATAATTTGGATTCGAATATGGGATCAATTTTTTCGTCCCAACGCGTTACTTCAGAATTGCTATCTTTACAACGAAACTTTCATGATTGGAGGGCGATATTAAACATTGAACCCACTAACTTCAAAAGTAATAAGGTATTTTATTTTAAGGCATATTTAATCGATATACCTCAAATAAATTTTGAACGTCGAGATGCTCGACAGTGATATAATTTTAACGCAAATGTTTGGATTTTTTCGATGAAAATATTGTTACAGAGAGTAGATACAGCATCGGTGTCTGTTGATGACAATGTGGTCGGTAAAATTGGGTGTGGGGTTGTGTTGTTTGTCGGAATACATCGCGATGACGATGATAAAGTTCTTAATTTGTGTGCCGAAAAATGCGTTAATTTACGTTTGTTTTCAGATGAAAGTGGTAAAATGAACTCTTCTGTTTTACAGGTAGGTGGACAAATATTAGCTGTTTCTCAATTTACATTATACGGAGATTGTACAAAAGGTCGGAAACCAAGCTTTGAGCGAGCAGCAAAAGGAGAGATTGCTGAGCCTTTATATAATTCTTTTTTGAGAATATTAAGATCGAAGGGTGCGAGAGTTGAAAGTGGAGTATTCGCTGCTGAGATGAAAGTCGAGATACATAATAACGGTCCTGTGACTCTTTGTATAGAGTATTCAAATTGAATCAGGTTATACTTGCTTCGGGATCTCCAAGAAGAGCTGATCTGCTACGTCAAATAAGAATTTCTTTCGATATTATGCCAAGCACCGAATATGAGCCTTTGCCAGAGAATCAGATTCCTGAGGATTATGTGGTTAAAACTGCTTGTTTAAAAGGAGAATCTGTACGAAAAAAACTCAATCTGGATTTTCATGAATTCGAAAAATTTGTTTTGGCCGCCGATACGATTGTAAGTGTAGATGGTGAAGTTCTGGGTAAGCCGCGAGATACAAAGGATGCTTGTTGTATGTTACGACGTTACTCAGGTAGAGAAGTTCATGTNTACACGGCCATTTTTTTAGCGGATTCGAAATCTGTAATTACTGGATATGAAAAGACTAAAGTAAGNTTTTTAAAACTATCTGAATTGGATATTAGTTCGTATGTATATAGTGGCGAACCATTGGATAAGGCTGGGGCATTCGGAATACAGGGTCTCGGAGCACAATATATTGAGTCTATTGAAGGGTGTTACTATAATGTCGTTGGACTACCCTTGGTTCTATTAAGGAAACTTTTTTCGGAGTTAGGTTTTGATGTGATCTGTGGAAAGATTACGGCAAAAAGAATTTAAAGAGTGACGGATTAGATAATGATACAAGACACATTGGTCAATGCAAGAAAGGATTTGGGGTTTGAAATTAGTTATGTTCATTCCGTTACAGGTATAAGTACGGTCGTTTTAGAAGGGTTTGAAGCGGGTAATTTTGACGTCGTAGAGCCGGTTTTCGCCAAGTTTGCCTTAAGGACATATGCCGAATTTCTCCGACTGGATGTTGAAGTTTTATCGTCACAGCTGGAAATTATTTTATCAGAAAATGAAATGTCCAACACAGGCGAACTATCAAAGAATGAAATAGTAAAAAACTCCAACGATTGGTATCGCATTTCACTTGTAATTGGTGTCTGCTCAGTATTTGTGGCATCATTTTTGTTCATAAAAGCATTTTTTGTATCTGGAGAACAGACCTCTTCGTCATCTACTTTTCCGGTCGTAAAAGATATTACAGACCATGGTCGAGTGGAGAATGATTTTACACAAGACGTAATTCAAAATGATATAACATCCTCGATATTAAAAAGAAACGGGGAAATGGACTCTGATGGAATTACTATTCCTAAAATGATTGAAAGGAAGTCTATTTCGTCAGTTATTTCTGTGAAAACGATCCAGTCAGATGAGATTGAGTCAATCAATTCTTCTGATAATAAGAAAAAAGGCGGCGAATATCCGGAATCTGTTCCAAGAATAGTTGTAACAGCGGATTCAACGACCCGGCAATCTACAGGTTATTCTGATATGAGAAATCACATAACCAATAATGTCGATAGATATGAGTCTGTTATTAATTTAGCTGTAGAAAAACAAGAAATTGTCTTGAAGGATGCAGGCCACTTAGATTCTTTATCTTTAGTTATGAGAGCTATTGATACTACATGGGTGAGAGTCGAGTGGGATGATTCGAATTATTTTGAGGCAATGATGTTACCCGATCAATTAAAACGTTTGAGTGCAGTCGATTCTTTTTTTGTACATGCTGGAAAACCTCATGGAGTTCTCTATTATTTTGACGGTGCGCTTGTGACGGAAAGCGAAATAGGGGATCCGAATCGTGTCCTACGTTTTAAGGCAGATAATAGAGGCGTCACAATTCTTGATTCTAGACTCAATTCCCTTCGTTTCTTTGCAAAACCATGAGTAAGAGGTTTATTCAGGTAGCATTGCCACCCCCTTTGGCGCGCGAGTTGACTTATTCTACCCCGGTAGATTGGGAGCCAATTTGCCTTGGGGCTCTTGTTGTAGTTCCAGTGGGTAAACAATTTATTACGGGTATAGTTATTAAAGAAAACGTTGATTTTGATGTGCAATCAGCGGACATAAGGATTCGAGATGTTAGTCAGATCCTCGATGATGAGTTGATTACCGACGAGATTTTAAAATTATGCGAATGGTTGGCAGAGTATTATCTGGCTTCTCTGGGTAGTGCACTCACGCTTGCTTTACCTCCTGGTGTCACGCTCACATCAAAGCGAATCGTCTCTCTTAAGGAAAATGTTAGGTTTTTAAATGGAAATGTTTTTCAAGAGAACTGTATAAAGGCATGTGATGTTGATGAAAAAAAAATCATTGAACAACTCGTGGTCAGTAGTAGTCCTCTTAAGGTCACCACTTTACAACGTCGTTTGGGCCGTGATGGACTAGAGAAGAAATTACTTTCCTTAAAGCGACATGGTTTAATCAATGTAGTTCCTTATTTAGTGGATGAGCGTAACCACCCTCGGAAAGAGCTCTATTTACAATTAATTGATCGTAAAGCTGCTGAGACTCTTATGCCGGATTTATTAACTAGGGCAAAACGTCAATATGAATGTTTGCAGTATTTACTCAAAGATATATCCGTCCCATATTCTAAATTGAAAGATCTTGGATATAGTTCCTCTGTTGTTAATGCCTTAGAAAAAAAGGGTTTGATTAAGAGATTAACTAAGGAAATTATACGAGATCCGCTCGCGCATATCGATGCTGTTGGAGAATTCGATATAAAATTAACTTCTGATCAGCATCAAGTCGTAAATTTGTTGACCCAAGTTCTCGAGAAACGTTGTTTTCACCCAGCTCTTCTTTTCGGAGTAACGGGATCTGGGAAAACGATAGTTTATGTTGAATTAGTACGCAAAGCTCTTAGTAAAAACCGTAGTGCTATAATTTTGGTTCCCGAAATTGCGCTGGCTTGGCAGATGGTGAGACAATTCATGCGGTATTTTTCTAAGGAGGTAGTCGTGCTTCATAGCCAGCTTTCCCGTGGTGAACGGTATGACACGTGGCATCGATTGAGAGACGGAAGAGCAAAAGTGGTGATTGGTGCAAGATCTGCAGTTTTTGCTCCTCTAAATGACGTGGGGTTGATAGTTGTTGATGAGGAACATGATGCTTCGTATAAACAAGAAGATATAGACAGCAATTTCCCACTAAATTATAATGCTAGAGATGTAGCGGTTAAGCGTGCGCAAGGATCTAAGGCTTTGATTGTTTTAGGATCAGCTACTCCAAGCTTAGAATCTTATTCTAATGCTAAAATTGGGAAATATACTTTGTACCGCTTATCGAAACGGGTTGATAACAAGGCTCTTCCAGTTGTGAATGTAGTCGATATGACAAGGGAGCCTTTTCAAAAAAAACAACGCACGATTTTTTCAAAATCCTTGCGCTTAAAAATAACAGATCGTTTGCAGCGCAATGAGCAGATAGTATTACTGCAGAATAGGCGTGGTTTTTCTCCGTATATTAACTGTAGTTCTTGTGGTGAATTTTTAAAGTGTGCGAGTTGTCATATTTCCTTGACCGTTCACCGTAAAAAANAGAATTCAATATTAAAATGTCATTATTGCAATTTTTCTAAGCCTATTCCATCTACATGTGAATCTTGTGGTGCTGAAGACCTAAGTTTTGACGGGGTGGGTACGCAAAAAGTTGAAGACGAACTGGTTAAACAATTTCCCAATATTCGGGTAATTCGTATGGACGTAGATACGACTGGTTGGAAGGGTGCGCATGATGATTTGGTGGAACGTTTCAGACGACGGGAGGCCGATGTACTATTAGGGACGCAGATGGTGGCAAAAGGGCTGGACTTTCCTGGCGTAACACTTGTCGGAGTTATTTCTGCGGATACTGGTATTCATATGCCCGATTTTCGCGCTTCTGAACGTAGTTTTCAGCTTTTGACGCAGGTCGCAGGAAGGTCTGGTCGAGGTACCGAACCGGGAGAGGTTGTTGTACAAACTAGGCTACCCGATGACCCTGTCTTGAAAACTGCAGCAGAACAAGATTTTATGGCCTTTGCAGAAAAGGAAATGAGTGAGAGAAAAGACNCCGGNTTTCCACCGTATGGACGACTNCTAGTTTTTCGGTGGAGGGGTAGAGAGGATTCCAATGTCGAGAGAGCNGCTCGTGAGGGGGTAGGTGAATTGATTCGTCGTGCTAATTCAAATATTTCTGTACTTGGTCCGGCACCTGCACCAATTTCTAAACTTCGTGGATCGTATAGGTGGCAAGTCCTGTTGCGTGGATGCTCGGCGTCTAGTATGCGTGAGATTACGCAATGTGCTTGGGCTGCTTTAAACGCCTCAGCAAAAAATTATAATTCATCATTGACCGTTAATGTCGATCCCTTGACGATAATGTGAGTGCTTATGCTTCGACTGTTGCAAATATTATCCATTAGCTTATTACATTTTCCGCTGATATCCTTTGGTCAACAATTTTTGGAATGGTCGGCATATACAAGTATGCGTGAAGCAACTAGACTATTTGTTAATGCCGATTTTGTTTGGGTTGCTACTTCTGGTGGAGTTTTACAATACGATATGGAAACGCAAACATTTTCTCGATTTACAAGGTTGAACGGTCTGCCAAGTAATGAGGTGTCCTGTATGACGATGGATGAGGGGGGCAATATGTGGTTTGGTACTCGTTACGCAGGTTTAGGTCGTTTAAGAAAAGATGAGAGTGAATTTGATCCGACGATTTCTGACTTTAAGGACTTAGAAATAAATTCACTTTTTTCTCATAGAGGAGATGTTTTTGTAGGGACAGATCGGGGAGTTAGTCTTTATTCGGTTGATAGAGAAGAAGTTAAAGAGTCGTATCGGCAACTCGGCAGTCTGATAAAAGATACTAAAGTGAATTCTGTGATTGTAGAGAATGGTAGCATATGGGTGGGTGCGGAAGGAGGAGTAGCTTGGGCCGACTTGAGTCAACTTAATTTACAGGATCCTCTTAGTTGGCAAAGTACTACTTCGCCTGGGTCGGTTGTTGATATGGCCTTCCATGAAGGAATTCCTTTTGTAGCTTCGTCTAGAGGTGTTTTCTCTATTAATAAGGATACTCAAAGATCATCTCTTGATTTTGATAATTTAGATATTGTTGCCCTTAGTGTTTTTGAGGGTACTTTAGTTGCAGCAACACGTTCGGGTTTGTTTTTTCGTAGAAATGGTGTCAGAGATTGGCAAAGTATGCAATCCTTTGGTATTTCTGGAGTTTCCGATATTTCTGGTGTAGGTGATGAACTATGGGTAGCGACCTACACAGGATTACGTGTTGTTGGTGAAAAAGAGATACCCTCTTTGGGAGATCCCCCTGCTAATATTTTTTATGATATAGCGACTATGCCCAATGGAGATCTATGGGTGGCTTCAGTTCCTAAAGATGGTTACCCTGCTTTTGGAACCTATCAGTTTAATGGAGAATCGTGGACTGTTCATAATTTAAAAAGTGGTTTGTCATCAGAGTTTTCTACGGCATTAGCCGTAGACGCGAACGGCCTCATGTGGGTTGGTAATTGGGGGCGTGGGATTGATGTTTTGGATACGTTAGGAACATGGAAGCGATATAATAGCAGTAATTCAGCACTTCGCGGTATTAACAATGGCTCTTTTGTTCCAGTAAGTGACATAGAACGGGATTCAGACGGTAACATGTGGATAGCAGATGTTCAAAGTGGGCTTGTAGTGATGGAAAGTTTTCCGTCTCGTCGACAATTACTTGTTCCTCAGGAAAATTTTGGTTTACCTGCTGGGAGAGACATAGATAAAATTTCGATTGGTAATGATGGACTTATTTGGATAGGAACCGCACGTGACGGTTTCATCNTATTTGACAATGGNGGCACGCCTTATGAGTTAGANGACGATTATGCTGTTGTTTTTAACACTCTTGAACACAGTAAATTGACTAGCAACCGTATAAGTGATATTCATTCGGATAGATTAGGTCGGATTTGGATAGGGACAGACAATGGTTTGAATCTCTTGAAGGGCGAATATGATTCACTNTCCGGTAGTTATAAAGTCATTTCCTGGAAAGTTTACGGAATCGAAGATGGTCTTCCATCATCCGTGATCTCTGCTCTTGCCGAAGATGCCANTGGAAGAATGTGGATAGCTACTGAAAATGGCATTGCACAGATTGGAANGAATGAGAAAATTGAGATTGTTCTTAATACAGGTAATAGCGGTCTGATATCGAATCGTACGAACTCTTTATATGTGGATTCTGAAAAAAAAATGTTGTGGATAGGGACAAATAACGGTTTAAGTAGCATGGCGTATTCAGGTGTAGATGATAATGAAGGGGAAGAAACGGGTTACTTATTTCCTAATCCTTTTTTTATTGGCAGAGGTGTTCGGGAAATGACGTTAGGGGGATTACCTCTTGGGGCTGATGTGAGTATTTTTAACGCAGCTGGTCAGTTGATTTGTCGTGTTTTAGGCGAATCAGAATCTGCAAATGTCGGATGGGATGGTTTAAACGAGTCCGGTTATTATGTGGGTTCGGGTATATATTATTATTTTGCGACTAATGGTGTTGAAAATGCCACAGGATCTTTTGCAGTAATAAATCAGATAAGATGAAATTACACTATATATCATTGTTTTTTTTTATGCGAACAATTTCGATTTTCGGTGATATTCCTACTGTCGGCGATTTTGTTATTGCTCGGTTGAAATATGATGGAGGTGGTGATTGGTATAGTGATNCTTCTTCCCTACCCAACTTACTTCGTTTTATTCGAAATAACACTCTTATTAAAACTTTTGATCAAGAGNTTCGTCTTGATTTGAAGGATGATGATCTATTTAGTTACCCATATTTATACATGACCGGACATGGGAACGTAACTTTTGACGATNNAGAGATAGAAAGGNTAAGACGTTACATCGAAAGTGGTGGTTTTTTACATGCTGATGATAATTATGGTATGGACGCGAGTTTTCGCAGAGAAATTGGCCGAGCATTTCCTTATAACCGATGGGTAGAATTGGGGCCAAGTCACCCGATTTTTCNAGNACATTTCGTTTTTCCNCAGGGACTTCCTAAGATTCACGAACATGATGGGAAGCGTTCTCAACTTTTCGGGTTATACGTTAAGGATCGCCTTTCAATAGTATATAGTTTCCAATCAGATCTTGGTGATGGATGGGAGGATTCTAATGTTCATAACGTTTCGGATAAGAAACGTAAAAGTGCTTTACGAATGGGAACTAATTTAGTTGTCTGGGCATTAAGTAGGTGAAAACAAAAAAACTTAGTAACGAAAATCCGGAGGGCCGTTTACATAAAGAATTGGCTAAACTCCGCAAGATT
>NZPK01000072.1 GCA_002693325.1 Gemmatimonadota bacterium
CACCCTTATAAAAGAGTTCTCCCGTCGCTTCATCCATCTCGTAGTGCCATCCTTCCTGACGTAAGACCTCGGGCGTTATTCTTGGGTAAAACACCGCATCTAAATATACATCGATTAGATTGTAAAAATCATTTAGATTTGTGCTAGCAAGTGGGTAACAGGTACGATCGGGATAAGTAAATGCATTAAGAAAAGTATTGAGTGATCCCTTAATCAGTTCAATAAAGGGCTCTTTTACGGGGAACTTACGAGATCCGCAAAGTACTGAATGTTCAAGAATATGGGCAATACCAGTAGAATCCTCGGGGGGCGTGCGAAAGGTTATACCGAAAACTTTATTCTCATCGTCATTCGACAAAGATAGTAATCGTGCTCCAGTTGGATGACGGTAGACAAACGCCTGCGTCTTGAGTTCCTCAATATACTCATCACGAACTATACTAAACCGATGATCCGACATAGAAAATCTTCTCCATTATCAACGTTATTGCTTCGTTCTAATAATTATCCAACAGGCAAAAGCTAATTTCTGATATTAGAGGCCCCAGATGTTTTTCGCCGTCTTCCCTAATATCCAATCGATATCTTTTTCCAAAAAAAATGGTATTCCCTCGCGAATTAAGCGCAATTCATCTTCGAGCGTGTGCCAATTATTTTTGATTCGGTGATGTCCAGGATAACCGGTTCCCCACAACAAACGGGAACAACCAAATTTATCATACAGCAAACGTATATAGGGATGAACATCTAAATGAGGGAAAACTTCGTCCGAGCGGCCAGCCACGTCAGAAATTTTCACAAAAACGTTGCTATATTTAGCTAAGTTTAAAATCGGTGAAAAATTATTGATTCCTGCTTTTATATTCGGATATCCCATATGATCTATCAAAATTTTCAAATCAGGGTATGTCTTAGCAAGCTCACTAACCTGTATAGCGTCATCGGAACGCATATGAAACTGAACAATCGCTTCTCTTTTTGCCAACTCTTCCCAAAGAGAAATATTCGACTTACTTAACAAGATTTGCTCATCGGGATAATACATAGGATGAAAACGAAAGCCTACTAATCCACGATCTTCCATCCAGTATACAGCTCTTTCTGCATTATTCCTATCTTGAGGATCGATAAGTCCGTGACCAACGAATCTTTCCGGAAAACGCTCTACTGAATCTGCAATATATCCATTGTCCCAAGTAGACCAACTAGTCTGAACCAATACTGAGTAATCTACATCATTCATATTCATTTCATCTAACAACTCATCGGCTGTACCCGGCTCATCCGGCAAACTCTTCCACCCTGGCGCGGTCGGTCCAATTGGATAAAGCGGTGGGGCAATCTCCCAGACATGTACATGCGTATCGACAATCAACGAATCCATCCTTTTTCTATGGTAATGTAATCTTCCCTAGTATTACAGGAAACGAGGCTCCGGTAGCTTCAGGGATATTACCTGTTTTTCCTTTTATTGTCTGATAAGCCAAAACGGCAAAGCAAACTGCTTCCCTTGCATCCGGATTTAAACCTAATTCAACCAAAGATCTTACCGCCACTCCCGAAAACAGTTGACGTAAACGTCCCATAAGGTAGTCGTTATGAACCCCACCACCCGCAACCCAAATCTCATCTATAGACTCGGTAACAAATGAATCAAGAGCAGAAAAAATTGATATAGCACTCAACTCTGTGAATGTAGCTACGATTGAGCCTTGCTCACAATCCGAATCTGTAATCACTTTATCAAAAAAATCCTTCCCAAATTCTTCTCGACCGGTCGATTTTGGTGGTACTCGCCTAAAATAGGGATGAGAAAGTAAAGACTTTAAAAGTTTCTTATTTACCTCCCCGCTTGAGGCGCGAGCCCCATTCGCATCATAAAATTCTCTTCCAGAGCTAACATATTCGACAGCAGCATCTATTAACATATTTCCAGGCCCTGTATCAAAAGCACTGATGTCCTCACGAGTTTTGCCTGCAGGAAGTACGGTCACATTTGCGATGCCGCCAATATTCAACAGCATGCGCCCTTTTTCAAAATCTGAAAAAAGCAAATGATCCGCTAAGGGAACTAACGGAGCACCTTGACCACCTACGGCCATATCAGCTGGTCTAAAATCTGAGACAGTAATAATTCCGGTACGTCGTGCGATAACAGACGATTCTCCAATTTGTAAAGTCGACGGTGGATTTTCGTAAGGGAAATGGCACACTGTCTGTCCATGGGACCCGACTAAATCGACATCGCAAACATTCATACCTGCAGAATCAATAGCAGATATTATTGCGTCGGCAAATAAGTCCCCTAAAAGAAAGTTTAGACGACTAACGGACTTAACATCGCACGTCCCTTCACATACTCCAAGAATTTCTTTCCTCAGTGAAATTGGAATTAAAACAGTACTAAATCCGCGCAATTCGTGGTTTAAATCTCCATTTTCAATCCACAGATCCACAATTGCAACGTCGACTCCATCAACAGACGTGCCGGACATTAGGCCAGCCACACATAGTCGCTCTTTGCCTTGAAAAACAGATAACGGATACAAATTAAACTTTTCCTTCCATCAACTTAGATTCACGCGAGACAACCGCAACACATCCAAAAACAATTGCATAGACGAGGGTAAAACGACCATTTATAAGCGACGCATTACCGAGACCTAAAACAGAAAGACCAAGCAGTGTCGAAAAAGCTGCAGAGCAAAAAGATCGAACACGGGGATCATCAGTCGAATTATATGTCCGCCACGAAGCAAGCAGAGTGCGGACATACATCCAAAGAAAAATAATCAGGCCCAGAAACCCCGTTTTCAATAAAAGAGTTAAGTATAAACTATCTACCGTCCAAGCTTTTACCCACTCAAATCGCTTCAAATCTTCGCTATAGTTTAATAACATCAAAGTCTTTCCCTGTCCGTAACCTATGAAGGGATGATGGACAATTTCGTCCCACGCTTTCCCATACGAAAATATCCTCCCCAAAACATGAACATTTTCCTCGAATTGAATTAAAGTTCGGGATCGCTCAAATATTTGGGCATCTATAGATGCTCCCGTGAATCGCTGAAAAGAAAATACAATGGCGATAAGAAAGACAACAAAAGAAGCAACTATCAACATTGACCGCCATCGACGCACTCGACTCGTACGAAAATGCATTAGACCTATACTAATCAATCCAACAACGAAAGCCGCCCACATACTTCTTCCAACAGTAAGTACAAATGCTAATCCTACTGGAATAAACACAAAAACAAGAACTGCTTTACCCCACCGTTGTGGGGAGAACATTAATTCTGCAATAATGAGAAGTAAAGCCAAAGGAAAAATCATTCCTTGAAGACGAGCGACTCTAACAAAACGATCTCCAACGGTAAGATCTATAGCACCTACAAATTCAAGCACGTACTCTAGGGAAACCACGATACCTGCGAAAATAATTAACGGCGTTATTCGCCGCAGAATAATTTCTCTGTCGACAAACTGGGTTACCAGGAAAAAAACCACATAATACAACGGAAATCGTACGTCTCGCCAGATAACAGTCGAAGCATTTCCTTGTATGTAACCCACTCCAACCGAAAAAACTGTGATTAACAAAAAACATAACATTGCTAAATCAATTTCTGTCCGACGTAAATTGAATTGGCGCAAAAAAATCCAATCAATTACACCAAATATCAGTGAAATCAAAAGCATTACTTCCTGAAGACGAAATCCACCAGGAAAAATAAAGTCCGATAAAATAGATGCCGGAACAATAATTGTGACCAATAGCATCAGTAGGATCGTACGTTCAACTGAAAAAGCCAGTAGACATAATCCAGTTACAAATAAAGGCACTATCCAAAATCGTTCAGACATAAAACCAATAGGAAAAATTATCAGACAGACCTGTATCAAAATGGATGCTAATATTAATCGAGCGAATGAGGGCTGGATCTCCCAATTACGAATCGTCACGTCTTAAATAACCTTTGCAAAATGGCGCCAAATAACAGGCGGCAGGAACTATCAATACTAAATCAATCGGCAGTCTAAATCGAACATGAGAAAAAAATATTGCGTGTACAATTGTTAAACCCAAAATGAAGACTATCGTAGACCAAATAGGCGAGAAATTTCGAAATTTCCAAACACCTAACATTCCAACAAACAAAAGAGGACCTGAAGTAATTAAGATGACCAAACGTTCAAGCCACGATCCGTCTTCAATTAACGGATTCCAAAGTATCAAAACCTTAACGATTCCCATTCGAACGAACCAAAGAGGCTCTATCCAAATGTCTTCTACAACGGCTCGTATGATCTTTGTATCTCGGACGATGGGGTCATCTTTAAAATCAGCAATCTTATTCGCCATGGCCCAGTAATCAATTCCATCACGATAATATCCAGTTGAACCTGGCTCATTACCAATAAGAAGATTTATTCCAGTATTAGTCGAGATCGGAACTACATGACCTGTCAGAGAAACATTTCTTAATGTCCAAGGAAGAATCGCAGCACAGAGAGTAATTAAAATCACAGCAGTATGTATAAATCGATCCATTTTTACGCATCTGTGATACACAACAGCCAACAAGCCGGGGAGCCAAACCAACATAACAGGCTTACACAGAACTCCCAAAGCAACCCCCACTCCGATCCAGGTTGCCCGAATACAATTAGGGGAGATACAATAGCGATGTAAACACCAATAAATCAGGCCGGTACAAAACAACAACAAGGTTTCAGCTAATAACACTACCGAGAAAAAAACACATAGCGGGTATAAAGAAAAAATTGACGCAGCGATTATCCCTGCAGTTACACCCTTTAGGCTTTTTGCAATTTCGTATAAAAACCAACATGTAACAGTTGACAAAACTATCTGAATTAACCGCAAAAAAACTTCCGACCCATCGAAAACATTATAGCATAATGCAATTAATAAAGGATAAAGAGGTGGACGGAAAGTGCCCGCACTTTCACTCAACAAACCCTCTTCATAAAAATTAATCCCCATTTTTAACCAGTGGGCTTCGTCTTTTGAAAAAGTCTGATAATCCAGTAGATATAAAACTAATATTCGAATTAAAAATGTTAATCCAAGGACAAAAACCAGCGGACGTTTGATGAATTTACTCACGGTTTCCGCGCAACGATGATATAATTCCATGCATCTGTATCAACTCGGTGTAGTCTGTCTAAAATGAACGAGACAACCTGTATGATGGCATATAGAGTTTTGAAAAAAGGACCAAAGAAACGTTTCTGAAATCTTCGTAGATAGTAGCAAAATCGAGCACCTGTAGTAACCCAATAACCCGCCATGGGTAAGACTTCGATTTTTTCTAATCCCGCACGCTCTACAAGGAATTGCAATCCATAAGGGGTAAAACGATAGTAATCATGAGGAACCTCATGGAGACCCCAGATATGCGGGGCCGATAAGATTAGATAGCCATCAGGCTTGATAATCCTAGCCATCTCAGTTATCATACGCCAGGGTTCAGGAACATGTTCCAATACCTGGGAAGAAAAAGCAGTATCTACGCTCATATCAGCTATTGGTAGATTCATCGCGTTACCCCATATATGCGGCGGATCGGTCTCGTACCNTAAAAGATCCAACTCAATACCTGTATATTTACCAAATAAATGCGCATAGGGCATAACACCACATCCNACATCTACTGTATGTCCATGCCCCCAGCGTTTTATTGCATAAGAAATNTACTCATTGGCAATTCGTTCAACTAGCCAGTTGTGAGAAAATATACTCAAAAAAACTTACTGCCGATCTCGTGCTGTATGAGGATAAAAATCAACTAATTCACCTCCATTATCCAATACGTAACTTCCGGNGTAACGAATTGTTGTGGGACAAACATGCCCTGGAANAGCCAATACATAACTGCCTATATCAGGAAGTGAATCTGACCAACTAAACATGCCATGCTCTTCGCTTTGCCCGATTAGTTCAGCTTGAGGATTGTTCAATAAACGGGCACGTTTGACTAATGATACATCACCACAAATAGCTTTGAGTCCCAAGTCGGTTGTTATCATCTGTCGGTCATTATTAGAATAAACATCTACAACTTGACCCAAAACTAAAGCAGCCCATTGAAAAGGTACGTCAGGCATAGCATCAGCGTATCCTGTATCCCAATAAATACAGGTACCTGGCGAACCATGCATCCCCTCTGTTTTGGCGTAATACGGAAAGGAAAATGAACCGCCCCCAACAATTCGTTCAACCTGCAAATTACTCGAACGAAGTCGACCAACAAATTCTTTGACTTCATTAATATGAGCATGGGCGGCTCTTTCGCGTTCGTGAATATTTGAAAAGTGTTCATGACCATCGTAAATATGCAATCCCGAAGCAGACAGATTCGTTTTAGANTCAACTGATCGATAAAGACTTAAAGCTTGGTCACCTATCTCTATACCCGTTCGATGCATACCGACATCTATATCAAGCAAAACTTGAATCTTGATATGACGTGTATCCGCAATATTAGATAAACATTCTACGTGAACAGGTTGGCTGACAACTGCATAGATATTAGCGTCATCNTTGGAAGCTACGAGGTCAGCAAATCGCTCTGCTTTGATACGTTGTACTATTGGGTAAGCAAGNATAACTTCTTTTGCACCCGCTGCCAACGTCATTTCTAATTCACTTAATGTCGCGCATTTAAAACCAGCGATACCTACTTCTACTTGCTTACGAGTTATGTCTTCTGATTTATGGGTTTTCACATGGGCAAAGATATTTCCACATCCCCCAGCTATGTCAGATAAAACCTGGATATTCTCATCTACTTTATCTTGAAAAACAAGCATCGCCGGTGTCTCTATAGAATCTGGATCCGCTACTTTATAACCTCCCATTTCAATCATTAATCTCATNNTNTCAAACAGATAATAAGGCTTATATTAATTCTTTACTCAATTGATAAAAAAATAAACACAACAATACAGACCCAGCAAATACGAAAGTCAATAAAAATTTGCTATATTAAAAAAATGAACTTCTTAAGGAACATACCAATACCCATCATTTTTATACCCCTTTATATAGCTATTTTACTTTGTGCAGAATGCGGACTTAGGAAATTGAATCCAGATCTAGCAGCGAATAATGTAGTGCCTGATCCTCTATTTCATCACACCTACAAACCCAATATCACATTCACGACTTTTCCCAAAAAAAATGATGGATTCCCACCAGCAAAGAATGTAATAAATAGTATGGGAATGCGTGGCCCCCTTCCGAAAGAAAAGGAACACACTCGTGTCCTTTTACTAGGCGATTCATTCGTTCAAGCGGACGAGGTGAATTTTGAAGATACGTTCGGGCAATTGCTCAATCAACATTTTCAAAACAGAATGGAGTTCGTTTCTCATGGTATGGTCAGTTGGTCTCCTACCCCAGAATTTTCATGGTTACACCATCAGGGATTCTCTCTGCAACCAGACCATATCGTCCTCTTCCTCTGTATAAATGATTTTTTTGGTCCAGATATATTCCATCAAACTGATGCCGTATACAGGGAACAAGCAATATATAAGAATGGGATACCAGTAGCTTATGATTTACCCGAACCAACCTGGAGCAAAACACTATTAATACATTCTGCAATAGTACGCCTTACGCACCAAGTATATTACAAATTCCAACAAACATTCAAAGGCGCCGACTCAGATGCTCCCTTTAACATTGCTACGGAGACTATTATTTTGAGTCTAAAAAAAACGCATTGGTCCGATAAAACCCTGAAAAACGTAACAGAGACATTAGATGTTGTCCGCAGTATAAAGAAAGCCTCAATTAGATTTGGAATAACACTACACGTTACGCTGGTCCCTTTACCATTTTTCTGGCCTGACGAGGCAGTAACAGGAAAAGCACTACCCCCATACAATTGGCCCTCAAATTTTACGGTATCCCAAAACGGGATTGAAGAATATATACGTGGTTATATAGATAATTTAGGCGTTAATTGGATAGACCTTCAATACTCTTTCACAAAGGCAAAAACAGAATCAATAATCAAACTATATAATGAAGTTGATGGTCATTGGAACACCAATGGCCATCAAGTCGTTTATCAATCTCTTGTCGATTACTTCGATTTTTACAACAAATAACACCTACCAAAGAAAACTCAATATCTTCTCTTGAGTAATTGAGGTTCACGTCTTATCTTGCTCGCATCGGCTTTAAACTTTTGGAGGAGAAAATCAGATGCTTAAACTTGGGTGCATGTCTTTAAGCTACAAAGATGAATTTGGCGCTGGCAAATTAAATTTGGAAGGATTTATTGAACGTGCATATCTCATGCGTTTGGATGGCATTGATATTCATACTCGTGCGCTGGATTCAACGGAGCCTGAATATCTGAGAAAAATCCGAATGCTTGCCCTTAAGAAGGGAATAGCACTTTCATATATCGGTGTCAGTTCTAATTTCGGAAAAATTCAAGATGAGTTGCCGGAAGAAATCAATTCAGCAAAACATTGGATCGACGTTGCTGCGTTTATGGGCATCCCACTAG
>NZPK01000073.1 GCA_002693325.1 Gemmatimonadota bacterium
CGGAAGGTTTTCTCGTTGGATAGCTCGATGTAGGGCATATACACCCATACCTGAATAATATCGGGACCAATGGGCAATACGTCGGTGCCAGACGTCATCGGGATAATAGTCTAAAAATGCTTTTCGAATTGATGTATATTCTCCACAAGGGTCGTGCCATACCTCGCCGTTTATTACATGAGTTATATCAACTTCGGGAATATCTAACCATTCTTTATTCGTCTGTGGGGCGCGTTTGAGGCCTATTGTTCTCTGCAAGAAATTTTCCATTGCCTCAAGAGCAATTCCAGTTCCATTGATGTGACCGTCACGAAGAGAAATACCTTCAAATGTTTCTGGTAAAGATTGGTTTAAATGATGGGTCAGTTTTTCAGAATGCATTTTGAAAAGATGCATAGGTAACAATGCATCGACTCGTAGTCCCCAATGGTGGTCACGTGAAAGTTCGTCATCCATCTGTAAGCATTCTGAACCGTAACCAAAAAAACCACAGGCGATTTTTTGGTTTATTTCAGGGTGATGTTCTTTGAGAAGAGGGAATATGATATGTTTAAAGAAGCGATTGCTAGTCTCTATGATTCCGTTAGCCATATTGAATTCTCCTCAGGTTGACTTACTTTGGTTAAGGTGTTCCCTTAAGGAATGTTATTGGTGTTTTATTAAAACACGAAATAAAAATTTACTTTGGAAAGATAATGAAAAGTAAGTGTGAAGTCTTTTGTAGGATTAGTCATGTTTGAAGCGGAATCATACATTCAACGTAATAATCTATGGAAGTTACGCGGAGCGTGTTTTTTTCAGGTGTTTGGCTTTGGTATCCTTTGGTCTTTTAGTAGTGTTTGGATGAAGGCGCATGGAATTGGTGAGACATTAATCGGTCTAATTTCTTCGACTCATATTGCTGTTGCTATGTTATTTGGTCTGTTTTGGGGGTTTATATCAGATCGTACAGCTAGACCAAGTCGAATCGTTTTTATCGGTAGTGTTGGTGGGGGCTTAGCAATGGCTTATCTATCCATATGCTCCACCCCTACAGATTTCTTTTTATGGTCGGTGATTATTGGAATTACCCTACCCATGATATTAACGCAGATGCCTTTACTTGCAGTTTCAACTATAGGACCGAATGCTCGTGGGGCGGGGTATGCATCTTATAGGATATTTGGTTCAGTGGGATATATTCTTGGTACGTTAATTGTACCAAGAGTTATTGATGAAGTAGACAAACTTTTTCTGGTTGCTGGCGGATCGATGTTGATTTCAATTATTCCGATCGCTTTAATGAATGTCAAACGTCAAGCTGAAAAAAAAGAGAAAGGATCTATTTCAGCAATCTTAGATAATCGTCCACTAATAAATTTTCTGATGGCGGTTTTCTTTTTTTCATTAGCTTTACCAGCAGTTTTTAATTTTACATATGTTTTTGCCAATGATCTTGGTGCAGATAGTTCATTTATCGGTGTGCTTGGTGCTTTCCAGGGGTGTGTTGCGTTGGTTGCCCTCCCAGTTTTAGGCCGAGGCGTTGATAAAATTGGAGCGCGATGGATACTTTTGTTCGCATTTATAGCAATGCCTATCCGATCGTACTCCCTTGTTTTTGTAGAAAGCCCTATCTGGTTATTAGCACCGATTCTCTTTCATTTTTTTACGTGGGCGGGGTTTGAAGTTGCTGGTGTTTTGTTTGTATCCAGTTTGTCGGATATAAAAAATCGGGGAATAGCACAGGCGATGTTTATTGGTATGCAGGGATTTGGTAACTTGGTAGGTTCGCCGCTATTAGGATATATTGCTGAACAATATGGATATCCGTTAATGTATTGTGCTGGTGCCGGATTGGCATTCGTAGGTCTTGTGTTGTTTTTCTGCCAGCAGTGGTTTTCGAATGCTCATGAGGTTTCGGAAGAATGAAAAGTTGATTTGCATGTAGATCTTATCGGGAGCTTTTAATGAATCGAAGAAAATTTATGCGATTATCTGCACAGGCCGGTGTTTCTATATTGGCAAATGACTTAGTAGAAGCAAGTGAAGGTTCGATGCCTTTACGTGTCTTGGGAGAAACTGGTGAGCAAGTCTCTGCATTATGTCTGGGTGGCTATCATATCGGACAGAAAAACATTGAAGAAAACCAAGCGATTAAATTAATGCATGCCGCGATTGATGGGGGNATAAATTTCTTTGATAATGCATGGCAATACAATAATGGAAGAAGTGAGATTNTGATGGNAAAAGCGTTATCAGGAGAAANAAGACAGAAGNTATTGCTTATGACGAAACACCTTGGTAGAGATCCNGTAACAGCATTGCAACAACTGGAAGCGAGTCTATCNCGNCTAAAGACGGANTGTATTGATTTATGGCAATTTCACGCAATAGGTACTCCNGGNGATGTCAATGCAGTTTACACTACTGGTGTTCTTGAGATTGCTTCTCGTGCACGTGAGCAAGGTAAAATTCGTTATATCGGTTTTACCGGACATTTGCGTCCCGATCGTCATGTCGAAATGTTGAAAGGCGATTTCAAATGGGATACTGTTCAGATGACAATTAGTCCATTTGACTACCATTATGAGAGTTTTCAAAAAAAAGTATTACCGTTATTGAATTCGAAAAAAATTGGATCAATTGCGATGAAGACATTGGGAGGGAATGGAGGTGTTTTTCTTGGGCAGGGCAAACTGCGCGCGGATGAATTACTTGGCTATGCGCTTTCTATGCCGGTTTCTACGGTTTGCGTTGGTATGGATAATATGCAAATTCTCAGGTCTAATATAGAGACTGCGTACAACTTTGTACCTTTTACCAAAGAAAAGATGTTGGAGTTGCGAAGTCGTTGTTTGCCATTGACCAATAATGGTCAAATAGAGCATTACAAACATGGATGATCGTTGTTCTGTTATCGTATATATCGTGAGATAATTTCGCAAGATAAGCTAAAAAGTCCTCTAGAGATATTCGTTTAGAAATACGTTTTATAAAGACGGGTTTTAATTAATGCTCTGATCGGAATTTCGTTAGTAGTTAGCGAGCTATAATAAGTTGTTTTCCTTCTTCCAACTGTTTAGTTGTAAGGGTTTACCAAAAATGTCATCCGACCAAACCCTATTTTGTGCTGTAAGGTTTCAGGCTTGTACCGGTTTCTATGGAATCCCGATTACATACTCCTTTATTTAAATCGAGGTAAATTTTTGAATTTCAGTAGTTGATTAACAAGGTATTTATCTTGCTTGTGAAGTTATTTAATTTGATCTGTTGACATTTATTTATTCAGATTTATGTGTTTTTAGTCTGTATTCCTTTTTGATGTAATGCAAAATATGTCTTCGATTGGAGGGACGGTTTGGAAAAAACCTTTAGGCCTGTAAATCTTAATAAGTATTACAATGCTTCTGCTGAAAATCCAGATTCTCAGGAATTGGGTAAATTATGGCTTTGTAATGACAAATCGCCTCTTGCTGATATGTTGCGAGGGAGACAATCATTTTGGGGGATTCCATTTGAATTAGCTCCGGCTCAAGGAAAATACAGTGCAATTCAGGTTGCCCAGAATGCTGAAAATATTCCGTCCTCAATAACAATTCCAATTGGTGATACTGCACGTCGAATCTTGATAGCTCATGTTTGTGGGCAGGTTCGAGAGGGGCAATCTAATGGAGAATATGTGACTTTGGAGGGAACAGGAGATCAGATAGCTCGCTATCGGTTGGTTTATGGCGATGGAAGTTCGGTTGATTTGCCTTTACGTCGCCGATTTGAAGTTCATGATATCCAGGTGCCTTGGGGACATCATCCTTTTTTGTGCCGAAATTGCCGCCATTTTGGCTCTGTACCCTTAGAAGATTTAAGCAGTAGTTATGGTCAAGTGCAGGTTGGCACTTTCCCTCGCGTTGAAGATTGCAATAGTCCAGGTGGTGATTTAGAAGGTTGGTGGCTTTATGACTGGGTTAATCCGAAGCCGGAATTAGAAATAGTGAGCCTTGAAATTATTTCGGATAGATCTGACCCGTTAGCATTAGGCGGTATTACACTTTGTGATGAAAAAACTGATCCATTTCACTGGGAGTATAGACGAGAAATTATTGTTTCTGTCGAAGATGGGGGAGAACCAGAAATTCAAATTAATAGGGGTGAGGTTGTTCGTCGGGATGTTCGATATGTTGCGGAAGGCGGTTATCTTGATAGTAAGGAACGGGGTTGGGGGCGTGGGAGTGAAAGATTAGAACAAGGTGGATATGCTGAAATATANGGATCGGCCGAGGGCGAGCTTTCAGTAAGNAGTAATGGAAAGAAGGAAAGTGTTATATGGGGGGAGTTGTTAGAAAAGGGTAAAGTTGAGAAGGATCGAGTGAAAATTGAAATGGTTTCACCGAATGGGAAAGAGTGGTTACATGTGCGGATAGAAGATGGAAATACAGGGTTACCTGTGGCCGCTAGGGTTCATTTTAGGACACAAAATGGGGCTTATGTAGCTCCCCATGGGCATCAGGCTGATGTGAATATTGCTTGGTTTGAAGACATAGGGGGTGATTGTAAAGTAAATGGCGTCCCCTATGCTTACATTGATGGGAAATTTCAAATAGATATGCCGGTTGGCAGCGTTTATGCAGAAGTTGTTCGAGGCTTTGAATATGAACCTGTTCGGCGATTGATAGAAGTGAAGCCGGGTCAGAAAGATTTAACCATAAAAATCGATCGGGCTTTTGACATGAAAAAACGTGGCTATTATTCTGGTGACACTCACGTACATTTTTTATCGTCGCAATCAGCTCATTTGGAAGCGACTGCAGAAGATTTAAACGTGACGCATCTGTTAGTAAGTCAGTGGGGTCGTTTATTTACGTCCTGGGAAGAATTCACTGGAGGGCTTGCTCCTACTAGCACAGATAATTACAAGATATGGGTCAGTCAAGAAAACCGTCAACATGTTTTAGGGCATATTAGTCTTTTGGGGCTTAAAGAAATGGTTGCGCCTATTTGTACCGGAGGTGCTAATGAAGATTGGGTTGGGGGCGAGGTTGGTGCCTTGATGGCAGATTGGTCAGAAGCATGTAGACAGCAGGGAGGTTTGGTCATAATGCCACATATGCCGCGTCCTGATTTTGAAAATGCTGCTAACATCGTGTTGGGGCATGCAGATGCCGGCGAAATGTGTTGGCTATGGGAAGGAGAAAAAATAAGCTCTGCGGAACGAGGTTATTACCGTTGGTTAAACGTAGGGCAACAACTTCCGATAGTTGGTGGAACAGACAAAATGTCAAACGGGCGTATTCTAGGTGGTTCTCGTACTTACGCGAGATTGATGCCTGGAGAAGAGTTTACGTTTAAAAATTGGTGTCAGGCAGTAAAAAGGGGGACTACGTTTGCGAGTACTGGAGCGATGATCGATTTACAAGTTGAAGGGGAGCCGATGGGTAGTCATATTACTCTCCCTGGCAACGGAGGTACTGTAGAAGTTCATGCTGTTGCGGAAAGTGTTTTTCCATTGACTGGTGTGGAACTCGTTGTTAACGGAAAACAAGTTGCTAGAGAAACTTGTACGGAAGGACAAAGTATTCTCAAGATTGATTACAAGTTGAAGACGGAAAAATCTTGTTGGGTTGTTGCGCGATGTTGGGGTAATTATTATACCGATGCCGGCCCAGTGATGGCGCATTCTTCCCCGATTTATGTTGATGTTGGTAAGTTTAGTGCGTTTGTTCAAGCAGAAGGTAATTATTTGATGACGCATATGGAGGGTGGCATTGCTTGGGCAGAATCGATCGGTATATTTCGAGACGAATCTATTCGGGCTAGGCTAATAGGTTTTTTTGAAGAAGCTAAACGTGAACTTGTTCGGCGTATGGAATAATAAGGGGTTTTAANTATGTTGACGGANAAGCANTTNTCGGATTTTGATCGTGATGGT
The DNA here is from genome assembly GCA_002693325.1 of Gemmatimonadota bacterium. Taxonomy (GTDB): domain Bacteria; phylum Latescibacterota; class UBA2968; order UBA8231; family UBA8231. The sequence goes on from NZPK01000073.1 coordinate 5,903, forward strand.
TTTGTAAATGGTGGAAAAGTTTTAAATGATGGTGAATTAGAGAAATTGACGTTTGCTTTGGATGAAATAATAGGTAGGGGNCCTGGTGGATTTTCGGAGACTCATAAAGGTCCGGTCTCGTTTAAAAATATTTCGGGAAATNATGAANGTCCGGTTTGGCAAATTGTAAACATATGGGAAGCAAGTAAAGTCTTTGAGAGCCTAATTTATAATTCAGACATTGTGCAAGGTATTAGCCTGTTAACAGGCGAAGGAGACTTGATGGTTTGGCATGATCAGGTCCAATACAAGCCAGCGCAATATGGTGGGGCAACTACTTGGCATCAAGATGCACCACTTTGGCCGATTATCCGACCTATGACTCCAGTATCCGCCTGGATACCTTTCGATGATGCTGACGAAGATAACGGTTGTATGTGGATGGTTCCAGGAAGCCACAAGTGGGGTAATCAGATAGAATTTTTGCGCAAACAAGGAGAGTTGCGAACACTTGGTGAATTTAAAAATCTAAAAAATTTCAATCCACCAGACGACGCGGAGATTAAATCGGTAGAGCCTGTTGCTTGGCCGGTTAAACGCGGTGAGGTGTCTTTTCATCATTCGCTTACTTGGCATGGCTCTCCGTTAAATCAGTCGATACGACCACGTCGAGCAATTGCAATACATTATATGACTGGATTAGCTCGGTACGACGCCAGTGGAGAGCACATNATGAAGCANTTTGTNGACTTATTAGANGGGGANCTTATGGCTCAAGCTGGAAAACATTTTCCTCGCGTCTGTGAAAATGGAACACCATTGTCGATATAATTAGGGATTATTTGGAAACTCAAAAACTCTGTTGTAATTTTGAAAATAACGACAAGATTTTCATTCGATCTTTTGGATAGATGGTTATCACCTTGTTAAGGACCATTTCTGCTTTTTCTTGTTTCCCAAGTTGTATGCAGATTTGAAGTAATTCCAAGTAAATTTTTGGCAAATAGGGGTTTATCGAGAGGGCCTGTTCATACGAATGTATGGCTGCTTCATTTTTTCCAAGTCCTCTATATGAGTGAGCTAAATTAACCCATACTTCGGCTCTGTTTGGTTCGAAGGTACTTACCTTAAAAAATATATTTTTTGCGGTTTCAAAATTTCCTTTCATACCTTCTATAGAAGCAGAGTTAAACCATGCTTGCCAATATGTAGAGTCTATCGTTGTCGCTTTTTGAAAATGAAAAAGAGCTTTTTCCGGTTTTTTTTGTCGGCATAAGCTTGGCCTAGATTGAAATGAATTTCTGCGTTCCCGTTCATATTCATAGGATCTCCACCAATGTTACAAAAAACGAAAAGTAATAATGTTGCAGAAATTCCAATAGAGAAATCACGGAAATTTCGATTATTTAAAGAATCCTTTAACCAAAAGAAAGTCCGGGAGAAAAATATAAGAAGTAACGGAATAATAATAATTCGGTAACGAGCTGTTGGGAAAAACATCACGATTGATAAAGCATAAGCTATAACGTAGATGCCACCAAAATGGTTCATATTTCTGAAGTGCCGCACGAGACCGATTATAGCGAGTGGCGCAATTAAACCGAATGGAAATGCTAATTTGTAATGCCAAAGTAACAAAGAAAGGAGATAAGAATAATTCCGCCAAAAATAAATATCCTGATTCCTTCCCTGTTCTACTCCGTGAAATAAATCTCTAGTTTTCCTTAACTGAAGAGCCAAATAATCAATTGGTTGGTCTTTGATATAATCAAATGAGGACATCCAAAAATAGAAAGATTTTTCAGAGGGGGTGTGTATGCCCTGTAAACTGGGTTGCCTTACTAACTTATCCCANTCCCATCCGGCCCGGATTCCTAATGTTTTTTCATATTTNGCGTTGTTGCCNACAAAAAAGTTCACGCCAGAATTCCAGGAAATCACNACAGCGTCATTGCCGATTTGATAGTTCCGCCATGTTACTGGTGCAACTATCAAAAGTGTGCCCAAAAGGAATAGTAGGGTGTTAAATAATTTTCGCTTTATAAATATAGTCCATAAAGACAGTGTAAAAACTCCGCATAGAAGAGTTGCTACAGTAATTGATGCGAAACCAAATAATACGCCAGATGAAAAAAAGTAAATTTTTCGATTATTATTTTGGCCTTTTTCAAAGGCTAAGAGTCCGGCCATTGAAATACTCATAGCTAAAGAGGCCGGTAAGACCTCCCCATCGAAAAAAATTATTGGACCATATAGGCAGGCTATTCCTGATGCTAAAAGTCCTACGCGTGTATTGTACCATNTGCGACCCAACAAATAGATTCCAACGCAAGTCAGCGAGCTTAAAACACTCTGTANCCATCGAATTGAATCGAAGAAAAAGGTTTCACTGATAATTCGNAATGCNGCTATTACGTAAGGATAAAGTGGTGGTTGCCAGAATGGACCGAGCCCTTCTCCTAACCAATTTCCTGANGCCAATTGGTTAGATAAGAAAGTATATGTTCGCCCATCNACGACGGGCGCATCATATAAAGGACTTTGACTTATCTCTGAGAGATAAAAAAATCGGAAGAGTATGGCCGTAAAGAATATTGCTGAGACATGCAATATTCTTGAGTGATTATAANATNAACTNTGTAATTTTTTCACGTGATAAATAAAATAGAAATCAGACGGCTTGCANAGACCTTTAGGAGATCTTTAATATACAAGTAATGCTGTAATCCTAGTTTTTATTCATGGAACACACCAAATGATGCGGATAATTAAGGGTTTATGTTCAAAGATTACGTTAATGATAGTAAATTTAATACCCATTATTCTGTTCAACTTTTATAGTTGCACGTACGATTCCAAAGATGAAAAATATTTTGTTGAAGTTGGAGCGGAAGTGGGCATTGACTTTGTGCACCACAGCGGTTCAAAAGGTGATTATTTCCTATTTGAAACAATGGGGTCAGGAGTTGCGTTTCTTGATTTCGATCGCGATGGGTGGCAAGATGTTTATTTAGTAAATGGATTCGATTTGAGTAAATGGGAGGGTGTATATAGCCCGATAAATAAAGCAGTTGAAGAAGATATAGGGTTCTGGGTAACAGAAGATTATATACCTCCGATGCGCTTTGATGGGCGAGTAGATAGTTCTGTTTATGATTTTATTCAAGAATTACCAATAGAACATGAAAATAACTTGTATAAAAATGAGAAGGGGGAATTTGTAAATGTAACAGGAGCTATTGGAGGAGGGGATCCGGGTTACGGAATGGGGGTTACTAGTGGTGACTTTGACAATGACGGATTTAGTGATTTGTATATTACTAATTTTGGTAAAAATTCTCTGTTTCATAATGTTGCTGGGAATCGTTTTACCGAAGTGGCGAAGCCGGCAGGAGTAGATGATAGTCATTGGAGCAGTAGCGCAGCATTTTTTGATGTTGAAAATGATGGTGACTTAGATCTTTACGTGGTTAATTATTTGGATGTTGGTTTGAAGAANAACAGAATCTGTGGACAAGCGGTTTCGTCAAAATCTAATTCTGATCAAAGGATGTTATTTATTCCCAGAGAAAAAAGGACTTATTGTAGTCCACGGCGTTATAATGGAGCCCCGGATATTTTATATATAAATAACGGAGTTGGGATCTTCGAAGATAGGACACGTGATTATGGCATTTTTAGTGCCTACGGTAAGGGGTTAGGAGTGTCGGTTGCCGATTATGATCGTGACGGAGATAGTGATATTTTCGTCGCTAATGATGGCATGCGAAATTTCTATTATCGTAATGTTAAAGAAGGAAAATTTATTGAGGAAGCATTAGAGGTCGGTCTTGCCTATAATGANCAAGGACAGCCCGAAGCTGGTATGGGGGTTGCTGCAGCNGATTATGATTATGATAGNGATATTGATCTTTTAGTTACTAATTTCTCTACAGAGACAAATACGCTTTATGAAAATATTGGAGGTGCCCAATTTTTGGATCGCAGCAGAGATTTGGGCCTTCATGAGGATACTTGGCTTCCATTAGGGTTTGGGACTTTCTTCTTTGACGTNGACAATGATGCGGATCTAGATCTTTTTTTTGCTAATGGTCACGTCCTCGACCGGATTGCCCTGCAAGACTCTAATCTCACTTACGAACAAGCAAACCAGGTTTTTATTAAAGAAGGCGACCGATACACTGATATTACTCATGAAAGTGGTATGATACATTCTGGTTTAGGTGTCTCCCGTGGTGCTGCTCCCGGCGATTTTGATAACGATGGAGATTTAGATCTCCTCGTCAGTGATATAGATGGTCCAGCGAAGTTATATCGTAATCTCAGTGAAAGCAATCATTGGCTGATGTTAGAGCTTGTTGGGACGAAGTCAAATCGAGATGGAATTGGAACAGAGTTGATTCTCAAATGTGGAGAGCAGATTCAGACACGTTGGCAATTGGGCGGAGGATCGTATTTGTCTGCAGGAGACCCCCGAATTCATTTTGGGTTGGGAGATTGTAGCAAGTTGGAGAGTTTAGAAATAAAGTGGCCATCTGGTAGTAATCAGATATTAACGAGCATCAAAGCGGACCAGATTGTAAGAATTGTGGAGAATAATTAAGTGAATTTGAAGCAGGTTGTGTTTTTATTTTTTCATTTTACCATATTGCAAGCTGATGAATTGTATTTTATTGATGCAACGGCTTCATCCGGTATTACATGGACAAATACATCAGGGAAAGATCAAAAGTATATTGTTGAGGGAATGATGGGAGGAGCAGCTTTTTTTGATTACGATAACGATGGTGATGTGGATCTGTACGTTACAAATGGATCATCTTTTCAAGGCTTTGAGGGAGAGCCGCACCCTAGGAATGCTTTGTTACGGAANGATGATGGATATTTTGAAGATGTCGCTATTGATGCTGCAGTAGCTGATACGAACTGGTCCATGGGGTGTGTCGCAGCTGATTATGACAACAATGGATGGGTCGATTTGTATGTAACAAATTTCGGTGAAAATTCTTTGTTTAAAAACAAGGGAAATGGTGTTTTTGAAAATAGTGCTATAATAGCAGGTGTAAATCATAAGGGCTGGGCGACTGGAGCTGCTTTTGCTGATTATGACCTAGACGGCTACCTCGATCTTTATGTAGCGAATTACGTTGATTTTTCATTGGATTATGAATCTGCAATTCCCTGTATGTGGAAGAATATAGATGTATATTGCGGACCGATTGGTTTGCTCCCTGCTTCGGATATTCTTTTTAGAAATTTAGGGAATGGAACTTTCTTAGATGTTACAACGGCGGCTGGAATAAATACTAAGCCTTATTTTGGTATGGCTGCTCTGTGGGGCGACTATAATTCGGATGGTTGGCCNGATATTTTTGTGGCAGATGATTCGACTCCAAATAAGTTATTTAAAAATAATGGGGATGGTACGTTCGCAGAAGAGGCCCTTGTTTCAGGCGTGGCTTATAGCGGAGAAGGGGTTGAACAGGGGTGTATGGGTGCAGCGTATGCTGATTTCAATCGTGACGGGCGTTACGATCTTGTTGTTACTAATTTTGCTGACGAGAATAATGCATTTTATGTTAATGAGGGGAATGGGTTCTTTTCTGAGGTTTCTTTTGAGGTAGGTGTAGGGTCTCAAGACAGGAATTATGTGGCTTGGGGAACGGGATTCTTCGATGGAGATAATGATGGTGATCTGGATTTATTTATTGCAAACGGTCACACCTANCCCGAAGCCGACATGCCTCGAGCAAATTCTAGTTATAAGCAACTGAATTCATTATTTGAGAATAAGCAAGACCATTTTTTCTCGGTTGGAAATAAGGCCGGTCCTGGGTTGGAAGTACGAGAAGTAAGTCGTGGAGCTGCATTTGGCGATTACGATAACGATGGCGACATCGACATTTTTGTGGTTAATCTTAACGCTCTCCCGACGTTACTGCGNAANGAACACAAGGGAAATAACTCTGTTTCATTTCGGTTAATTGGTGTGAAAAGTAATCGCGATGGTGTCGGAGCGCGGATTACTTCTTTCTCTCANGGTCTTAAGCAAGAGTATGAGGTTCAGAGTGGTTCAAGTTATCTTTCGCATAACGACTTCCGAATCCATAATGGACTTGGCAAGGTAAAAAACATCGATTCTGTCGAAGTACGGTGGCCTAGTGGAATTAATCAAGTTTTGTATGACATTCGTGCTGATGAAAATGTAGAGATTGTCGAAAAATTAGAAGCTAATTAGCAGGCAGTTTCGTTGATAATTTCATGTGAATAGAGCTTTTTTTTGTATCACCTAATTGTAAATATATATCACCAAGATATCTATGTATCGCGGTGTTTTCAGGATCTAATTTAATTGCGCGCTGGTAGATGTCTTTTGCNNTTTTTAGGTCACCTGCTCGATATGTTGCTACTCCTAAATTAATCAAAGACTCGATACTGCCAGGATTTAATTCATTGGCTTTTTTAAAGTAAAAAATAGCTTTTGGAAAACTGTCTCGTCGGGCAGCGATCATTCCCAAGCCAAAAAAAGCTTCGTGAAGAGTAGTATCTAATTCAACAGCGTAATTTAAATGTTCGAATGCATTTAATAGATCCTTAGTTTTTAAAAAAGCCATACCTAATCGTGCGTGTGAAAGTGGGTCTTCTGTATTTAATTTGATGGCTAATTTGAAATGTTTTATGGCTTGCTCTAAGTCTTTTTTCCAAGTGTATATTATACCTAATCCTGAATGAGCATCTTTTAAATGTGGGTTAATAGCTAAAGCTTTTTGATATTCAATGATCGCCGCTTCGTATTTGCCGTTTAGTGCGAGGTTCAGAGCTGTGTTGTGATGAGTTGTTGCGGAACCAATCGCTACCATGCCTTTGTTGTGATATGCTTTTTCTGCTCCTAAATCACGGTCAAATTGTCGCAAAATTTCTGATTTTCTAAGAGCTGCCATCCCTTTTTCTCTGTCTCCCATTCGAAGATAAATTTGAGAAAGATTAAAGTATATTTGGGGTGAATGGGGATTCAATTTGGATGCGATTTTTAGTGCACTTTTAGCCAGGTTTAATTTCCCATTTGCGCGAAGAGCAATACCCAAATTGAAGTAAACCTCACCATCTTTGGGATTTAGGTCTGCGGATTTGGATAGATGAATTACGGCACTGTCGATGTAACCTGTTTGGCGATAATAAATGCCAAGTTTCTTATGGACGATAGCCATAGTGGAATCAATAGAGAGGGCTCGATAAAAATGCTTTATGGCTTGTTCGTGTTTTTCCTTATAGCTGTAAACTAAGCCGATGTTATAGAGTGTTTTTGGACGAATAGGATCGATGGATAGCGATTTTTCAAAGGCATAAAGAGCAGAATCCGTTTCGGAATATTTTGCTTCGGCAAATGCCCTACTCATTAACACGGCGCCTTTGATGTCGTATAGGTCTGCGTCACTTGGATGTCTGTCCAGACCTGCGTTTACTGAATGTTCGGCTGATGAATATAGGCCAATTTCGAGATAAGCCTGCGCTAGCCTTTGGTGATTTACCACGTTTTGCGGATCTCTCTTAACTTTGGTATTGAGAATATCTAATCTTTTTTGGAATGTTCGGTCCAGATCGAATTGGAGATCTGGAGGTTGAATACTATCAATTTGCTCGGCCTTGTTTTCGCAACCAACGTAAGGCACGAGTGTCATGGTTAAAAGCAATGCTATAGTTGACTTATCAATTCGCAAGGCCGAAAAGAAGTGGGGTCTCAAAGAAGACGTCTATAGAGATTCTGCGAGAGCGTCTTTGAAAACTTCAACGCCATATTTTTTTCTTAGCTGTTGAACATAAGCTACGTAACCACGTTTCGATTTGTCGATCTTTACATAAGCTTTGGCACGCTTTTTACTCGATTCATTAAAGGGTTTTAGCTCTTGCTTACGTTCCAATATTCTAAAAATAGAATAACCTAAGGGAACCTTGGTCGGTCCGATGATTTCACCTACTGCGCTAGTTTGGGCTGCGTCAAATATGTCTTGATAATAAGCTTTGGTGAAAACACTTATGCTTAATTTACCATCATGGTGTGCAGCACCTTCTCTTACAGTGTGGATCTTTGCGAGAGAGTCTATTTTAGCGCCATTATTAATTTCTAAAATGAGGCGCTGTGCTAATTCTTCATTTTCTACGAGGACTTCTTCGATTTTTGTTGTCAATGGGGTCATGAATTTAACTGGATTAGCATCGTAGAAATTTCTTGCCTCGACATCAGAGGCGCTAATCTTTGAATCCACATATTTTTCACGTAGGGCATTGAGAAGCATATCCTCTCGTTTGATGGTAATCTTTAATCTGAGTGCTGCATTCTCATGAAGGTTTAGACCACGAGCCTCTATCTCGAACAGGTGAGCAGGTATGATAATATCAGTTATGAGATAGTTAAGACGATCTCGATTAGCGATCTCGTTACGCCCGATATGCATTTGTCGAGCAGTCTCCCTAAACTCTTCTATGGAAATCGAACTTGTATTTAGTTGGCAAAGAATTTCTGATTTTTCGTCTTTGTTATGTGCGATAGGGTCTTTATCCTCAGATTCGGCCGTCGACACCAACCAGTCAACGGTATTTGTNTTTATTACTGGATCGTGCACCGTTTTTANAGAATCTAACACAAGCATATATCGTTCGGCTCTTTTTATGCCGAACACTTCTTCTTGGACTTTGCTTTCAGCTGTTGAGCGTTTTACGGGCATTTCATCGGATACCTGGAAGATAGCGTAATGAGGTTTACCTCTGAACGTCATACGAATCGGTTTCGTTATTTCACCAACTCTTAAATCGAATAGTGGCTCGGCTATTGCAGGGAAGACGTTATCCTTTAGGTGGTAACCACCAACATCTCCCCCTTGCTCTCCACTTTCACGGTGTACTGAATGACCTTTTGCCGCAGTCATGAAATCCTTGCCCGAATGNATCTCCTTNAANAATTGTTCGGCCTCAAGCTTANTTTCAAGCATAATACCGTTATACCTCAACGCACGGTTACGGCCGGTTTTGATAAAGTGTGCTTGAAGCTCCGCATCAGAAATTTCAACTTTATCAGCTATTGTGGTCTTNGTATAAAGTTCNAGTAACCGATTTCTACTGTATACCGCAATTTCATCTTTGAAATCGGTCGTTTGGTTTAAAGGAAGGCTTTCTGCCTCGATCAGTAAAACCTCTTTGTCGATCAAGCTGTTCAGAACCTGCAAGCTTTCTTCTAATTTTGTAGCCCCCTCCTTCATTCCAGAAGGAATAGATTTTGAGAAGGAGACGAAGCTTTTGTGATTTATGTTACGGTCACCTATTTTTGCGAGAATGACTTCATCTGACCTCTGAGAATTTAAAGATGTAGTTTCATTATTTTCCGTAGTGGCTGAACAACCGAAAGTAATCAGGGAAAAAATCAGCATGTATTTCATAGACCGGTCCTATGTATTCTGTGTTGCGTTATCATAAAAAAATTGTTTGACTTACTCTCTCATCGTAAGGGGTAGCTACGAAAATAGTTAGAGCCTTTTGTAGAGTTTTACTTGCCGAAGTCGCGATACTTGGGTTAAATTTCGGTCGTAATTATACAATAATCGGCTAAATGTGGCAAATTTAAAACTTGTTATCCCAGTTGATTTTTGCGTAGAATTGTGGTGATGATAAAGCAAAGCCTAAACGAAACTGAGCAGGTTTTTTATTCGGGATGACTAACAAATGTTCAAGGGGCTACAATTGCTCAAAATTTTAGTTTTTTCTGGTTTTCTGATTATACATCCAATTATCTCGCTTGCAGAGGTCGTAGTGGTTGGAGGACAGGATGGACTCTCTTGGCAGAGTGGTGGGGGTACTATACCTGCAACTATAATCCTCTCCGGATCGTCTGTGGAAAAGACGAACGCGCCAGGAGGAGTAATAGACTTCGAACCGATTGGGCGTCCAAACTGGATAGTACCCCAACGAGCCGATACAACCCGAAACATAGCAATTGGACTGGATTCACCCCTCAGAGGAGGTGCTGTTAACTCACCGAATAATAATGCTATACGTGGAACTCTTCCGAACATCATTGATGATGATGGAAGTACTGCTTTAGACATGCGGGTAGAAACAGGAAAACAGAGTGCTCAAGTCCTCGGGCTTATTATTGATTTCGACCTTGGCGCACGGTTCGGGCTAAACCGTTTCAAGTTTTTTCCGAGAAACGGCGACCCGGGCTATCCTTCTGTCGAGTTTCCCTTTCAAAACGAATTCTTACGTGGATTTGAACTTTTCGTCAATGATGGTCTGCCTGAAAGTCAATTTGAAGGCACCCCAATTTTACAGACGGTCTTTGTCGAAACGCAAAATGATAATTCTGTTGTCGATTTGAAGATTACTCCGCAGTATGTCCGTTATGTCAGGCTAAAGGTTTTAACTTCAGCAGGATTTGATATTGCGGAATTTCAGGTATTTGGGACTGGTTATGTACCGGAAGCAAGTTACATCTCCAATATTTTTGATTTCGGTGATATGGCCCTTTTTGGTAATTTAAGATGGGTTCAGGATTCTATTGGCGATCCTACGTTATCGTCAGTCACTGTAAGAACAAGATCAGGTAACGATCCCCAGCCCGTTGAGTTTACTAAAGTTCGTCCCGGGGAGAGGATCTTTCGTGTTGGAGGGGGAGCTGCTGCAGATGACCGAGAATTGTTTGGGGGTTGGGCAGGAGCTGGTACTACGACCAAGAATCCGGAAGTACCATGGAAATGGGCAGAAGATATTGATGACGCTACTATGAAAGCCTTAGTCGAGGATGTATTAGATAACGAAAATACAGATGTGAGAGAGGCTCTGACGGTGTTTGGAGATTTATCGCTCGAACAGAGGGGCCTGATAGAATTGTCCCAGTCTGATTACCGGTCGTTAAAGGGAGAGGATAAGGGAGAAATATTGGACGATGTTAGAAATTGGAGTGAGTGGTCTCCACCGTATTCTGTTGCTGGAATTGTTGACGAAACTGAATTGTCTTCTGACGGGTTAGGGCAACTTATTTCATCGCCAGGGCCTAGACGCTACTTCCAATTTGAATTAAATTTTGCAAGTCAGGATTTTTCTTCTGCGGCTGGAATTGGTGGATTAGCTTTCGACGTAGTATCCCCACCTTATGCGAGAGAGCTAATAGCTGAAATAGCTCCGAGAACTGCTGAAATTGGNATAAGCACCAGATTCGTGTATGCAGTTTTGAATAAATCTGANAANGGAATGCAGCGTGGGTTTGATCAATTTGAGGTTAAGACACCGCTTAAAGTTGAACAAATAGGTAAAATTCGGATTTTAGACGAAGAGATNATAGTGGCTGAAGCAGATTTTTCTGATNTGCCTCTTGACGTCTTACCTGCAACGACTGGGNTATTTTCTGTCGTAGATATTAGAGANGATGGATTTCGAATCGGTTTTCCGTTGATTGAGAAAAATGGAGTCAGATTGGAAATTGAATTTGACAATGGTGTGTTGAGATACGGAACGAATTTTGAAGGTCGTGCATTCAACAGCTCAGTCGCCACTTCTTTGGGGCAGCAGGCTATAGCTGGTAACGTTACGGATCTGACTTTGGCTGGCGTCGTTGATGGGAATATTCAAGAGGCTGGTGTCCCGATTTCAACCAACCTTGCCGTAGCAGTACCTATCACAAATGTCCTATTGGCAAATGTTTCAGTAAATCCAAAGATTGGGAGTCCCAATGGTGATGGAATAAATGATGTAGTTTCAGTTGATTTTGATATTACAAATATCGCAAGACCATCTTTACTGGTTGTGGACATTTTTAATTTAAATGGTGGATTGGTTCGTCGTTTGGTAAAAGATCAGTATATGAGTGGAAGATTTAATGAGAAGTGGGATGGTCGTGACAACGATGGTCATTTAGTCGCGCCTGGACATTATCCTATCGTAATCTCTTTAACGGCTGGGACTGGAAAGGTTTCTGCCATCNATATAGCAAGAATTGCTTATTAAATNTGGNAGATTTGTGGTTTTTTTAAATCACTAGTTTGGGTAAAAGTTACGAAGAATTTTCTATACGGATGAAAATTACGGGAGGGATGTTTTGTTAGGAACAATCTACAGAAATTTGATATACGCTCTTTTACTGGTAGGAGTGTGTGAGTATAGCTGGAGTCAGGGTTCCTACGGACGCCGTTTGGGGAGTCAACGTGGGGGGGATGTTAGTTTTGAACCAAGAGGCCCTGGCGTTATGTTCGGTGCCTTAGATCCAGCCGTAAAGAAGTGGTATATTCCGCAGGAACTGTTCAATGATTATGGTTGGCGNCAATGGGAGTATACCAACTATGCTCGTGACGAATTTCGCCGTTATGTAAACATACATCGTGAAGGCGATTCTTTCTACGATTTCTATGGTAATCTTATNGGACGCGGTTGGCTNATTTATGACTGGAGCCAAAATCAGCCTGAACAGCTCGGTAGTAGTATTTTTCAAAATAGTCGCTTCGATTCTTGGTTTAATGGAGTAACGATCGGTGGAGATTCCAAAGGGCAGTATTATTACTCAATTACTGTCGGTAATCTCCTGAGGACTACACTAACTCCGTTAACATTTTCCAGACCGAGATTTAACGGTGTCCAAATAGATTTTATGGCAGACAAGTATGCAGGCACTATTTTAGCCTCGCGAGTGAGTGATCCAATTTTAGGATTTACCCAAGAACCTGAGACACGTTCAAATACCACAACGATGTTTGGTGGGCGGACAACTGCCCAAATTGGGGACTTTATTGAAGTTGGCGCGACCTTCGTGGATGCGAGGAATACTAACACAAACTTAGATCTTTTTAGCGGAGATCTTTTAGCAGGTAGTCTCACGTCTGGTCAAAGCAGTACACCATTAACGGCAATAGCAATTGTTCTGAGTGATGATACTCCATCAGACGGCGTCGGTGGGGCTGCCTTGTTTCGCCATGACATTCGCCTAGTTAGCAGAGATTTTGAAACACAGGAAGAGCGAGTCTGGAATTTACGCGATGTAGTTCGTTCCGGATCTGAGTGGCCAGTCGTTTTTGGGGGGTTCCAACGGAGTGGATTCATCGCTGCGGATGGGGATGAGCGCATTGTGCTCAACTATGACTTCAATGACCCTGCCTACGTAGGACCAGATCCAACGGCGATTGTGGACGTCGAATTTGAATATGTTTTAGGTAATGATTTTAAAGTTGATATGTGGTCCGATTTACAGACGGGGAAACGGAAGATGCCAACTGTTCCGTTGAGCGCTGAAAGTATAGATGAAAATGAACCTGCATTTGTAACTATCCGTCGAGCTGAAGGTAATGTGCAGGATATTTCTAACCTCCAACTAGTCAGATTTGACTATGGGCTCCCCACGGGCAATCTGGTTGGCGGATTCACTATCGAAGGGAAATCATTTCTCGGTTTTGATTTCTATGCCGAATGGGATCGTAATAAACGTTACTTTCAATATCCGAACGCAGCGCTATTCGTAAATGGTAAGAATCACAAAATTTCGTCGGAAGAATCAGACGTGTGGTTTTTTAATATTTCTAGGCAATCATATCCATATTTTGGATTTGCTGAAGTATACTCCCTCGATCCATCATATTCAACTTCTGCCTATCTCGTAGATAGAAATGGGGCTGTTCAATACGATAACACCCAGAGATACTTATATGAATTCGTTGAAGATAACGATGATCAAGATCAATACCCGGATTGGATTCGAGCGGGTTCGGCTAACGATCGATTAATCTTTCCAGGTTGGGATGAAAATAATGATTTTATAAGTGATTTTAATCAGAACGATAATTCCACAATCACCAATTATATCCCTGATTATGAAGAGCCATTTCTTCGATATGCGGTTGATCGACCTGAATATTTATTTGGAATTGACTTAAATAATAACGGATGGATAGATAGATTTGAGGATGATGACCTACCTGATTATCCCTATAAAGTTGACCGTAGAGGATATAATGCGTTTTTAGGTGTTGATATTATGCCCGGGGCTAAATTGATGTTTGGTCAAATAGACGAGCGTATGTTATCCACGGATAGATCTAATGTCGCTAAATATGCTCTGTTTACATTTGATGCTGATTACGCTGGTCTGGGACGGCTTAGAATTTACGAATCTATGAAATTTGTTGAAGACACAATCCCAGACGATCGTCGAGAGCCAACTCCTTTCGTAGATGCCCCGCCGATTCAGCCGTTGGTTCAGGATATTTTACCTGCACAAGATACTTGGATCAATACCTTTTGGCTCGGTTTCGATTATACGGGGTTTGAGAATGGAAATTTGATTAACAAGATCAAGTACGAGGTATACAGGCAAAATAAAACTGATCCTAGAGATCTCGATGGTCGGGCTTTACGAGCCAACTCTTCATTCCTTGGAATAATAAACAAAGTGGATTATTCGTACGATCTGGGTCGCCTCAGTTTACAGCCGAAATTTAAAAGCGAATATATGAGACAGACTCCTTTCTTGGACAGAGATTCGAAGCGCTCTGAATGGATAGGTGCTGCTATCTTGTTAGCTCGATTTCCCGTCTTGCAAACTACTACATTTCAAGCTGGCGTTGAGCAATTGTGGCTACGTGATTTAATACAGGATGAGGCTGAAATGTTGGCTACAGGGATAACTACTGAAACAGGAGATGCCAACAGTATCAATATCGCCGTTCAGATGTCAAATTCATCAGATTACATGGGATATAAGCTCACCACCCAGTTGGGTGTCCGTTACGGAAGATTGTCGAGAGAGCGAATAGTATCTGATGGAGAAGGGTTTAAGATTGATAGTGAGCAGAGTAATACAACCACGAGTTTCTTGACTGTTTACGCGGGTATTCAGTAATGTTGAACAGAGTTTATTCTGTTGCCTGGTATATACAATTGTGCCTTGTTTTTGCCCACATATTTGAGTCTTCTCATGTATACGGGCAAACTGATTATGGTAATCGATTAGGAACTCGGGGTCATTTTGGGCAGGTTTATTCTGCTGCAGGAACTTCCGTTTTAATTGAGACGTTAGATCCGACAGTTCAACGTTGGTACTTGCCCCAAGAATTATTCACGGAATACGGCAGGCGCCAATGGCAATATACCAACTATGCCAAAGATTATTACAGACGCTACGTGGATCGCGGTCAAGAGGGTTACTATTTCTATGATCCGTACGGCGACCTGATTACTCGAGGTTGGTTGATTTATGATTGGCGACAAACGCAACCGCTAACCAGCGGTAGTAGCAAACTCACAAAGCGNGGAGAATATGCCAGTTGGTTTAATAGATTACTAATTTCTTCTGATTCGGGGGGGGGCTACAGTTACTCAATTACGATGGGTGACGAATTGTTTACTACTCTTACACCGTTAACTTTTCGAAAAGCGGGATTTAACGGAGTAGTGACAAGCATTGCCGCTGATAGGTTTAGAGTTACTGGCTTATTTTCTCGAATTTCCTCGCCCATCATAGATATAAGAGCTGATTTTCCTACCCGATTATTGGAAAATGCGACCAACTTAATGGCATGGCGTACTGAAGCAGATATTAATGACAATTTAACTTTAGGTGCGACGTTCGTAAACGCACACACAAACAATGGTGCTCGAGACAGTTTCCAAGAAAATCCATTTTTTGGAGTGCTCACATCGGGACAATTAGATCGCAGATTGGAGTTGCTTGTTGTCCGGCTGTCGGATGATTCTCCGGAAGATAATGAAGGGGGAGCGGTTCTTTTTAACGATGATGTTGAAATCACGTTTTCTTTGCCACGTGAAATTAGGACTGGGGACAGTGTTTTAGTAGTTACAAGTGACACGACCATAACAGGTAGCAGTATTGGTTACGAACCAGCACGATCGGGAGGAGTTGTAGTCGATGGTTTCCTTAGCGCCAACGGTGCTGACGACATAACGCTAAGTTATGCTTTAGCCTCCGAAGATGCCGCTTCAGAGTTNAGTACTCTACGGTTGCGACTTCAACAAGCCTTAGGATTGAGCCTGGCAGAGGCTGAGGATGCGGTTACATCTATAAAGCGATTTAGATTTCGCTTAGTTTTAGCAAATGACTACCGAGTCGAGGTGACTTCTGACAGACAGACGAATTCTCAGGGACAGCCTCAATTTACCNTGGTTACGCGTGCCGACGGAAATATAAAAAACAGACTCAATCAACAGCAGGTAATATTTGATTATGGTTTACCAACCGCTACCCAAGTTTACGGAATAACTGCGGAACTTCGGAACTGGCATGGCTTTGACATGTATGGTGAATTTAATTTAAGCTCTTCATACAGGCGTTATCCGACTACAACGACAAAAAAGCATGAAGTCCTCTCTGGAATTGTCGGTGGGAAAAGTGATATGGCTTGGATGCTTAATATTTCGAAGAAGGTTGGAGCGTGGCGCTTTTTTGCTGAGGGCTTTGGTATGGACGATGGATACCAGACAAATGTTAGACCTGTAGATGGAAGAGGTTTAGTTGATTATTCTCCCGAAGCTATAACCCAGTCGTATGATTTTGTAGATGATAATGATGACAATGATA
Organism: Gemmatimonadota bacterium; assembly: GCA_002693325.1. GTDB lineage: Bacteria > Latescibacterota > UBA2968 > UBA8231 > UBA8231. Next base: position 22,449 of record NZPK01000073.1, read on the forward strand.
GACATCCCGATCAGAAAAGACGATATGAGGGTAGTATGATACCTACTCCTGGCCAGTATTTTCTAGTACGGCCCGAAGGGGTGGCAGATCCAGCGNTCTTCCCTGGTTACGATGAAAATGGTGATTTTATTTCTGACTTTAATCAGAATAACAACGGTGAAAGACAGAATTTTTATCCCGATTATGAAGAGCCCTTTCTCCGGTATAATGTCGATAGACCGGAATTTCTTTTCGGTATAGATCTTAATAATAACGGCTGGGTAGACCGTTTTGAAAATGATGACCTTCCGGATTATCCCTATAAAAAAGATCATTGGGGATACAACACGTATGCTCGCGTGGATGTGAACCCTTCGTTAAAAATGAACTTTGGGCGAATTAGGCAGTCAATGCATAAGGCGGCTCGTGATAATGATACTTATTACGGCTTAGTAACATTTGAAATGGATCGACCGATTTACGGCCGCTTTCGAATGTTTGATATGGTTAGATTGGCAAAGGATACCATCCAGGATAATGTTTCGCAGTGGATTGTTCCTAAGGCTCAACTTGGCAGGGCCAGTGAGAGTGCTGGGCAGAATATGGCTATTCCAGATCCGTTAGCAGCGGAAAATACCTGGATAAACACATTTTATGTTGATTGGGAGTATAATAGTCCCAGAGGTTGGAATAGTTTTCACCGGGTTAAGCGTGAAACGTGGGTTCAAAGAGATTCGGATATTATTTTAAGCCGGAGTTCAGATGGTGTTGTCTTAGTGGATGAAGATGGAAATGCCATAGTGGAATATGATCCGATGATTAGTCGGAATGGNCGTAAGCAATCGGGATTTTTGGGTNTTATAAACAAGGCTGATATATATCGTTCATGGAAAGTGATCAATTTTTCTCCAAAATTAAAGAGTGAGTACATNGANGCAACACCCTTTAGTAGGGCGCTAGAAAAATCGCGAAGTTGGGATGTTCTGTACATGATGATTGTAGATTTTTCGATTCTCAANCGAACNCAGATTAGATTGGGTTTGGAAGGTCGACAATTTTATGAGCTAAGGAACGATGAAAGTGAACTGAGTCCAGGTTCAATAACTGGAGATTATCGCGGTTCGGTTTTGGGTATGCAATTGACAACAACGCGTGACTACAATGGATACTCGCTTACTACTCAGCTTGGTCTACGCTTTGATCAGCGCAGTTTGGAGGTCGTTCAAGGTTCGACAGAAAAACAGACATCGGGTCTGGTATTTCTTTCCGTTTTTGCTGGTTTGTAAATAGCGCATTAATTTGAGAATATTAAAGTGTCGGAAATTCCTAAACTAAATCGATGGATCATCAATCCCTACTCTGATGCCCTCTTTTTTATAGCTACACCTGTAATATCTCTCTGTATTTTGTTAGTGGCAAATCAATATTACAGTTCCGAGAAAATAGCATTATTCGTCTTAGCTTTTTTTGCGGTAGGTCATCATTTACCGGGACTTATGCGTGCTTATGGAGAAACCGATCTATTTGCTCGCTATAAGGTGCGTTTCATAGTTTCTCCCATCGTTATTGCTTCTTTTGTTGGTTGGAGTGTTTACAACGGTCATTTGGGTTTTTTCATACTTTTGGCCGTCTGGGATATGTGGCATTTTTTTATGCAGCATTACGGGTTTATGCGGATATACGATTTAAAAAGGCACAGGCCATCAAGATTGGGATCGCGTTTGGATTGGTGGGTTACTGCGACTTGGTTCGCTTTTATNATTGCTGATAGTCCACACTATTTGATCAATTTTTTGGAACGTTGTCATCGTTATGGCTTTGGTCTTTACACGTGGATCGACCCGTTAGATTTTCTTGTNATACGGGATTTAATCTTCTACGCTGCGGTCTTAGTGTCGGTGATTTATCTTGTCAATATCGTTTTGGAATATCGTAACGGAGTACCAATTGTAATTCCTAAACTTGCTATTTCTATAACTACATTTTCTACTGTATACGTAGCATATATTGTTTTGGAAGATGTGATTTTGGGTTATGCGATCACGGCACTTGCCCACGATGTNCAGTATTTTGCCATTGTATGGATTTACAATAATGGTGTGCTTAAACGTTCGAAACGTGCCGGAAAAAGATTTTTCAGGTTCTTGTTTAATGATGGTAGGCTGAGAATTGTTGGGTTTTATATACTTCTGATCTTAGGTTACGGTGGTATAGAGGCAACGGCTCGAGCTACACAAAATTTTGTTGTATACGATATTGTGAAGGTTATTATAGCNACATCTGCATTTCTGCATTACTACTANGATGGTTTTATTTGGAAACTTCGTAAGCCAGAAATTAGTAGGAATTTTGTTGAAAATCATGGACTCAAAGAAGATGCTCATACACCTCGATGGAAATCTAAATTTTCTGATTGGGTTTTTCGAATAAGGAATAGGTTTAATGGANATTCATACTTTTTTGAGACCAGCAAACAAGTCATATATTTTGGAATACCGATTTTGTTTTTGGCCTGGACAGATGAAACATATTCAGTNACCGATGTTTCTGCAAAAAAGTATTTATCTCAANTGGCTCCNNCGGTTGCAAAAACACATGATGACTTAGGAATNGCTTACAACCGTNAGGGAGATATTCAAGCCAGCATAAGGTCGCATGAAGAAGCAATCAGAGCGGATTCTAATTACGCAATTGCTTACACACACTTAGGTATAGCTTATTCAAAACTGGGTGACCACAGTCGGGCGATATTGTATCACGAAACTGCCACTCAAATCGATNCTGATCTCCCACAGGCCCATTATAACTTAGGAGCTGAGTATCTTCGTGGGAAAAATCTCGGACAAGCAACACNTGCCTTAGTAAAAGCTGTAGAATTAGATGAGGAATATGTTTTGGCGCATAAAGTTTTGGCTCAGATATACCTCCGGAAAGGGGATGCGAAAAAAGCAAATTANCATGAATTAAGAGCTCGTCGGATTTTGGGGGACAAGTTAACTGAAAGGGAAACTATGAGTGCNATGCCTTGGGCAACNGGGACGCCAGTGGANTGATTATATAGTNGGTTTTCTTTTTCTCTTGACAAGGTTTTNNTGNTTTCTTTANTTTGCCCNNGTGTACAAAAGTTTAACAANAATCTTTGTGTANATAATTATACCTTTCTTCAATACAATTCATCCAAAGGGGGTCGAATAATGAAGAAGTTTATTATGATGTTAGCGTTGGTAGGGTTTTGCTCAACNGCTTTCGCTCATATTCCTGANGGGCGTACGTTCGGTGTTTTCCAGTTTCCGAGTAATCAGCTTCCAGTCTTGGACGGAAATATATCTGAATGGGACNCAGTACCAGAGGAACTCTGGATTTCAATTGATGATCCAGACGTAGTTGTTGGTGAAGGTGATGTAGGCCGCGAAAAAGATCGCGCTAATTTGTGGTTCCGTTTTGCGATGGGTTGGAATGATGAAACGGATAGACTTTATTATGTTTACGATCGTTTTGACGATGTCTGGGATCGNGATGCTGGCGGTATNGGTTGTTGTGGTCAAGANGACTCGATTGAAATCGGTATAGATGCTGACCACTCGGGTGGATGGTTCCACNCTGGAGGAGCAGGAATTTCCGGTGACCTTAGTGACGAAGAGAATGCACTNTATAANGGTGGACAGGCTCAGACATCACACTACCGTTGGCCANCCTTGGCTCCCTTCGGTTGGAGTTGGTTCTGGATGTCTAATTCNACCTGGCACGGAGANCAACCGCATCAGTGCTGTGAAGATTCGTTTAATCTTGATGGTGCTCACGGAGCTGAAGCAAATTTCCAAGCCGAATGGTACACCGTCGCATGGGATGATTTCAACTACAACGGACCTGATCAGAGTGTACCACATGACTTTGTTGAGTTAGAGGTTATTGGTGCTGGCTTGCAGGTTGTTGATAATGACAACGGTCCTGAAGACGCTGAAGATACTACCCCATGGACAGCAAAATGGTCGTTAGGTGGCGCAAGTGATGTGTTCGGTAATGCCGGATCATTTGCGGACTTTGTTTTGNTGCCGCTTGATGAGGCTGCGCTCTCAACAGCTGTTGAGAATGATAGTTGGGGTCATATCAAAGCTTCAATGGCTCGCTAAATTTCTCTGAATGATTTGAATAAATGAGGGACAGATCGAGGTGATCTGTCCCTCATTTTTGTTTTTTGGGTTAATTTAATATTGAGTTNAAATTCGGTCGAGCTTATAAAGGCGCAACGGGATCCGAAGAAAATGAAAAATATATTTCTGTTATCATACATCATCACTCAACTTGTTTTCGGGGGAACTGTTTCAGCACTCACTATTTACAGAATCGGTGGNTCTGCATTACCACCACCNCAGATAGAAGGTGAATATGAGTTTGTACAGCTGAATTGGGACGAGCTTGAAACTTCTAAACAAGGATCTTCGGAATTACTGGAATTTAGCTCTGGTTCACTTATTCCGCGTAAACTGGATCCTTCAGAAAANCTGGTCGCCACTATGAGAGATGAAGGGGGAAGCATACTCAATCTAACTTGGATCGGTTGGGGGCCNGCGGCCGATGATGACCTATTTGTTTTTGATGAAAATAATGAGACGGCNTATCTTGGNGATGGGAAATTTGCTTCTCACGGTCCCGATGCGAAGTCATTTACGTTTGACTTTGGCGCCCGTTTGTTATTGGAAAAAATAAGATTTTATCCTCGGGATAAACATCTTACCGATCGTTTTGTAGAGCGGTTTAAGATCGGGATGAATGATGGAGATCCTTTAAAAGAAGGTACTCGAGAATATGTAATTGGNGCCCGTGGGATTGAATTGGATTTTGATATAATTTATGATATCACTCAAAATACTGATTCCGTAATCGAGCTTCAGTTACCAAAAACTCCAATAGAAAAATTACTTTTTTCTGCAAAGGAAAATACTCGCGGAATATGGGAATTGGCTGAAATGGAGATTTATGGTAATGGTTTTGCCCCATTTTCTCATTATATATCTAACGTAATNGATCTTGGTTCTATGGCTAGTCTGGGAACTATTTCATGGATGGGTACTGTTCAGGACAGTTCAAAGGTGGATCTCACTATGCGAAGTGGCACTGATGAGGACCCNAATCTGTATTGGCGTACGACGTTTCGTGGTGGAGAGCGAACTCGATTTGATTCTCGAGGACGTGCCTTAACCTATNACACGTATAAAAAACTCAAAGGTGGGGAGAAAGCTGGAACAACGCACGATACGGAAAATTGGGCTTTCTGGAGCGCGTCATATGATTTCGCTTCTTCTAATGGACGAATGNTAGGTGACGGTCCGCAAAGATATGTTCAAATTCGTGCCGAGATAGAATCTAATGGCACAGACGAGGCAAAATTAGATTACGTTCAATTTGCTGTATCGATTCCTCCAGTGGCTTCTGAGGCTATAGCAGAGATTAGCCCTCATACGGTTGGTCCTGGGATTATGGAAGCTTTTACTTACAAGNTGAGACCTAATCTGAAGAAGGATGACTTAGGGTTTGACACCATNGAAATAGACACNCCGAGTCAGGCCATTGTAGATGAAGTTCGAATTTCAAACGTTGTNGTAGAAGATTATGAACTTCTTCAGACTACTCCAAATGGTTTCGTGATTAAGTTGCCGAGAATTGACGTGCAGAGGACAGGAGAGTTAATCGAAGTTGACTTCAGATCTGAAGTATTTCAATTTGGGACANTTTTTTCGGGAAGAATTAGTGATAGTCAGCGACCCTTAGAAGTTCCTCAATCGATATCGCCAGGTGATGCCGATCAGTTTGTGGATAGCGATCGGTTGAGTGTCGAGTTAAACCAGTTCGGCGTAGAGACGATTAATACGGTGACTGTTGAGAGACGTTTGATTACACCTAATGGCGATGGATTTAATGATACAGTAGAAATTGGCTTTGATCTTTTAAACTTGTCCGGTGCCGTTCCGTTAACTGCCGAGTTGTTTGATCTCAGTGGAAGGTTAATAGGAGAGGTTTCGTCTGGATCTTACGGGAGCGGTCGTTTTTCTATTCCATGGGATGGTAGAATTAATGATAAAATTGTCAATCCTGGATTGTATGTATTTCGTCTAAGTGTGGAAGCTGATCAAGGGTTGGATACACGTCAAGTTTCACTTGCAGTTGCCTATTAACGCGAGAACAGGATATTGAAAACATGATGCCTAATCTTGATAGAGCAGGTTGGCTCATTTGCATAGTGTTGTGTATCGTAATCTTACCGGAAATTGTTTTGGCTCAGGGTAGTGGCCATAGGGTGACGAACACTGAGGTAATTATAAGCGGTCGAAACCAATGGAAAAACTGGGTTTATCCAACAAACACCCTTAATATTTCCTCAACAGGAGAAGTCTCGGCTAAGTTAATAAAAAAAGAGACGAATGCAGTATTCGATATTGTAGAATATCTCCGCTATAATCCACCGCAGAAATTGGAAAGTAAGAATAGTGAAGATATAGTTTTACAAGATGCGATTTCTGGTGGTTCAAATGTTAACGATGTTGTCAATGTCCTTGATGGGAATATGAGTACTTATTGGCAGCCGAGTAATGCCGATCCTGATCGAGACTTAGCGTCGCAATGGTATTTCATAGTGGACCTTGGGCGTATTGTGTTTGCGGATAAGTTAGTTTTAAAATTTGTTGAGGAAGGTCTTGGTGATCCGTTTTCGTTGTTTGAGGTTTTGATTTCGGATGGACAGGAACCGGCCAAACTGAAGGGGTCTGGAGTCCCGCTGTTCTCCACCGTTCTTCGTACTCTGAGCAAAAATACGACACAGCGAGTTTTTGAAATTGATTTATCGAAACGTAATACAGTCGTTAATGCTGCCCCCGTTCGCTTTGTTCAGATAATAGTAACCAATACAGAAGGAAATACGGCTAGAGAATTAACTTTTGAAGAGTATGAGAGCTTAGACGACGCGGTCCGGGGAGCGACTCAATATTATAAACGTCAACCAGAAGGCGGATTGCTTGCTGTTGAAAAAGACCTTTATGAGTTACTAGATGAGGATCGCAAGGGAGGGGTTAAATATTTTCGAAAAGAAATGCCGAGATTGGCTGAACTTGAGGTTTGGAATCAGGGAGACGAGCTGAATTCAGGAATACTTGCTAGGGGGGGAACAGTTGAAACCAATGTCAGTCAACCTTTAGCCTTCAGTAAGTTTTTTGATGGTAAATATGAAACCTTTAACAGAATTTTCTATGGTAAGCCAGCCGCCGAACCGATCCCCGATAGTGAAGTCAAATTTGACTTGGGTGCTTTTTACTGGATAGATTCTTATCGCATTTCGTTCAATGGCGGCAGAATGTTCGATAGTTACAAACTGGAGTTTTCTGACGGAACCTTGGCGCCAGATGGTAGTCTTCAGTGGCAGACGAAAGCTGATGTTACTACGGATAGAGGTTTTATCTCTAATACGGGTTCCGGTGGGCAAATTCATGATGGAATGAATTTTGAACCTGTAAAAGCGAGATTTGCAAGACTACAATGGACAATGCAGTTAACACCAGGTGCTCGAACAGCTGATGTTTCGGAGTTGCAATTTTATGGGGAGGGACATCAGCCTCAAATTTCTATGGTCTCAGACTTAATACGATTAGGTGGTAGCCGCAATCTCCTATCGATTGAGTGGGATGCTGATACTCCCCCTGGAACTAACGTAAATATTCAAACACGGACAGGTAACGAGCTTGGCGAAATATTACATTACTATAATAGTTCAGGAATTGAAGTTACAGAGTCTGCCTATGGGAAATTATTATCTATATTCAAAGGTGAGATTATTGGTGAACAGGTAGCCGGATCAGATTGGAGTGATTGGAGTGAAGTGTATGTTGACCCCGCTGGCAGCGTTATTAATTCGCCATCTCCGAGAGAGTTTCTCATGGTTCGGGCAACTCTCGAATCTAATAGGCCTGATCAAACTCCAATTTTACGCTCCATACGCATGCGTTTTTCCAGTCCGGTGGCGCAAAGCGTAATTGGAGAAATATCTCCTTTTCGCGTTAATGAGTTGGCCAAAGAGAGTGAATTCTCTCTTTTTATAAAACCAGATTTTGCAAGAAATGATAAAGGATTTGACGAATTATTACTTGTTGCGCCATCCAATATGCGTCTTGATTTGTCGGGTATTTTTGGTGGGACACGCTCCGATTTAGAAGACCCCGATCACGACTTATCTGAATTAGAAGAGATACAGGTTTTCTCAACTGACTCTGATTCACTTCATATTCGTTTCGCTCAAATTTCGCCCAATTCAACGGTAGAGGGTCTGCGCTTAGACTTTAAAACCTCTCTATTTCTTACTGGTGCAGTACTTAAAGCGTCGTTACGGAACAGTAGCGATGCTGATGGCGGAACGTGGCAGCGTGTAGATCCGGGTAACGCTGTTGGTAGTGTGGAAGGGAATACCACAACATTAGTTTCAGCTACACAAAATAGTCAATTACTAACGGATATAACTGTAAGTCCCGAGGTCTTTTCTCCCAATGGAGATGATATAAACGATGTGACAGAATTTTCATTCAATATAGTTCGCGTTGGGGATAATAGTCCAGTTTCTGCGAATGTGTATAGTATGGATGGAAAGTTAATCAGGTCGATATCTGAGGATCGTGAGTTAAGTTCGGGGAGATATACTATGATTTGGGATGGTCGCCATGAGTCGGGGCAACTTGCATCGCCAGGTAATTATATCGTCCAAATGAAAGTCGATACGGATATAGAAGGTGCCAAGATTGATGAAGCGAGTGTAACCAGATTAGTGTCTGTGGCCTATTAGTTATTTAATTGCTTGATCAATAGGCATGAGACGAAAATCGGCTAAAAATTTTCCATCGCAATAGATTTTGCCTTGTTTATTGAATGACCAAAATGCATCGTAAGTATCGTCGAGCATGTCTGCGTCGATGAATCCCCAACTTAGCCCTATTATGGCATTTTCTTTCAGATCATGGGTGATGCTTTCTGTAATACCATTTGGGTGTAGGTCATCAAAAGGGGTTAGGTAACATTCATATTTAATCCTTCCTGCATCTAGATGGCTTATTTTTCCACCTGTCCAGAGATTTTTGAATTGACGTTCTTTATTTCCACTCCACCCCATTCCAGAGAATTCTTCGTTTTTAGTCCATAGTGATTTTCCCCATAACCAGTGCCAATAGTGTCCATTGAGAGGAGGAATATACAAGTGATAGTTCTGGGTATAAGCACTCCTAAATCTCAATTCAGCATCAGTTTCCTCGGAAAAATTAATTACTTTATCTCCGGCGTGATCAGCATCGACAACTATCTCCCAAATGTCAGACCCATGAACATGAGCTCCTGTAAGTCGACTGTGTTGTGTATCCAGCGAATCGGTGTTTGGGTGTTTAAATCGCCATACATCGTCATAGACTTCGGCGAAGAAATATAGTCTGTTTGTTTTATCGCTCCATCCAACGGCAATTTTGTAAATATTTAGATCACTTGTATTGTGATCTGCGCTATCTCTGTGGACCTCAGCATGAGGCGTGTTGTCGATTACGTAATTTTCAGGGAATATGTCCCAATCGGAAAAATCACCATCCATTTTCGGTATTTTATCTTCTGGAAATTGAAAAATTGGGTATACTGTATCTTCTGGGAAGTGTGCATGTATGGATTGAAAAAATGAAAAAAACAATAGAATTAAGGTAGATCTTAGTAATACCATTTCTGATTCCTCTTTGTGTTTTTTTTAAAACAAACCCTGAGTAAAGAATTGGAACTAATTTTTTTCTTTGGCTCGGGCTCAAAGTTTGTATATTGTTCAATTTACTCGGTTAAACTTAGATAAAGGTTATATTTTTTCAGTATGTCCGCAATGCTTACGAAG
>NZPK01000074.1 GCA_002693325.1 Gemmatimonadota bacterium
CTCGTCATCAAGATAGACTAATCGAGCTCTATGTTTAGCCTGTTCTATAAACACTTCTGTTCCTGCATTCAGTTGACAAAGATTAACCCCATCAGCCATTAACGACACATTTTTATCTCGCGTTTTTTCACTAACCTGCAATCGAATTAAAGCTTCAGGTGGCAAAATTAAAGCTCTCGATGAGAAATTGTATTCATTCACCCCATCCAGAATCATACAACGAACATCAGGAAGAACGATTGGAGCTCCAGTTGATAGCAAATGTCCAGTGCTCCCTGTAGGAGTACCCACGATTACGCCGTCGCCAGTTATAGTGCGTATCTCCGCTTCATTAACAAACACATCAGTAAAAACCAACTTACTACCCGCACGAATCATTACCTCATTAACTGCATAGACCTGACCTCCAGGATACCGGCACTTAAGAACAAGCCGTTCGCTAATCAAATATTTATCTGTCATGAGTAAATCAACTATTTGGAGCAATTCAGTACGATCACCAGCAGTCAAAAAGCCAACGGTGCCAAAATTAATTGCTAAAACGGGTGTTATAGGAAACTTATCCAGCGCACGAAGAGCCGTACCNTCGCCACCCATAGCTACNACCAAATCNAGTTCTTGTACTATTGCGTCGGAATTAATTAAGATTGCAGTAACTCCATGANCTGAAAANAAGGAGCATACCTCTTCAAAGTGCTCTTTCATATTTTCATCACGAACGAGCACCCCGATTCTTTTTAGTTCAAGTTTCATCGAATATGTCCTAGAAACAAAAAACCATTGGGTCAATTACCTTACAAGAGCACTTAAGCTCTAACACGCGCTTCTTTACCAGCCTGATTTTCATAGGCCTTAATCAAAGCTTGTGTCCCCTCTTCCGAACAGCCGGCACGCTCGACTATATTAAAATACTGATGCACCAAACTGACCCCAGGCAAAGCCAATTTCACATCGTTAGCAGCTTGCAACACCAATTTAAGATCTTTCTGTTGAAGATGAACCATGAAACCAGGGGCAAAGTCACCTTCAATAATTCGAGGACCGAGATTACTCAACTGCCATGACCCTGCCGCACCACCCGATATTGCCGCAATCACTTTATCCACATCTAAATCAGAGGTAGCAGCAAGCATAAGCGCTTCCGCCATAGCCAAATTTGCACCTGCGACCGCTATCTGATTACAAAGCTTTGTAGTTTGTCCGGCACCATTAGGCCCTATCAAATTTATATTCGAGCCCATGGCTTCAAAAATTGGGAGACACTCCTCAAATATTTTGGGGTCACCACCAACCATTATGGACAACGTCCCATTTATGGCTCCAACGTCGCCACCACTTACAGGCGCATCAAGCATTGCCACTCCACTTCCCCTAAGACGTTCGGCAACATCTTGGGTAGACTTCGGCGAGACTGTGCTCATATCGATAACAATAGAGCCCGACATCGCGCCATGAATGGCCCCATCTTCACCACAAATAACTNCTTCCATGTCAGGGGTATCCGTTACTATGGAGATAATCACATCAGAACCGTCCGCGGCATCCCTCGGAGAAGAGACACGAATTCCTCCTGCAGAAACAACTTCATCTACCCGCGGGCGATCACTTCGATTGTAAACCTTAAGTGAAAACCCGGCTTTAAGGAGATGCTTTGCCATTGGAGCCCCCATAATCCCCAAACCTATAAAACCTATTTTCGTCTTTCCGGGCTCTGCTTTCATTTAAATAATCCTCAAATTAAAACGTAAAAAATTGATGACGGTTGTCTTCGATATCTGCGGAATCGTACAATTGGGCAAACCAATTCTCAATGACTTCCTGTTGCCGCTTAGCAAGTAGCTGTTGAGCATATTCATCTTTTCGTTCTGAAAACTCATTTTCATCAAAGGGTTTTTTCTCCAGCAAGCGAATCAAATACGCGCCANCATTCTGCGTTATAATTTCACTNAATTTGCCCTCATCGAGAAGAAATGAGGCTCCAATCACCTTACTCGCTTTACCTAAACCCGGCACGGAACTGTTTCTTGAAAATGGCTGAGGCNTGCGAACTTCAAAACCCGCTTCAGTTGCAGCCTCTTTAAAGCCTAATCCNGACTCTATTTTTGAGCGAACGGACTCGAGAGCTAAACCAGATACCTTGCTCATGGCTTCTGCACGCACTTCTCGTTCTAATTGATCTCTTACGTCAGATAGTAGCAACGTACCCGGAGGACGTTTTTGCGAAACAGTCGCAATCCAAATACCTCGATCATCTTCGCCTACATTAGAAACAGCTCCTACAGCTTCGGACAACCCCCAATTAACCAAAGCAGCCGTATCTGTACCTAAAGTAGCAATGCTCTGATTCTCTTTCAAAAATCCTGAATTCGTAACAGAGACACCNGATCCACTAGCTACAGCATCGAAACCTTCAACTATTGCCCGATCCCGAAAATCATTAGCCATTTTTCTCAAATCATCATTAGTACGGCGCGACGCCTTATACTGAAGCAGTATATGCCGAGCAGAAACCTTTTCTTCACCATCTTCAACCGTTTTTTTATCGACTTTTATTAAATGCCAACCGAATCGCGTCAAAACNGGTTCAGAGATTTCACCAGCCTTCAATNAAAAAGCCGCATCAGAGAAGTCTTTTACCATTCGTCCCCTAGCGAAGGTCCCAAGTGATCCTCCCTGTGATGCAGATCCCAGGTCATCGGATACAACTTCTGCCAAAGTAGCGAAATCCGCTCCAGCTATTAGTTCACTTCTTAAATCTTTAATTTTCTTTNCTACTGCCAAAGAGTCCTCAGCACTCGCTACTTTAGGAAAATAGATATATNACAAATCAACTAACTCAGGATGTTCAAACCTGGAAATATTACTTTCGTAGTGAGCTTCAACATCTTCATCAGACACACTAATCGAACTCTGATCGATGGTAGAGTTCGGAGAAAAGAGATATTCTATTTCNACTCGCTCGTTGNTCTCAGCATAACTGTCCCTAATTGCATCTGGAGATAACTGAATACCACTAGCTATCAAACGTTGTAGTTTATGATTCAGTAATTGTTGACGCATCATAGATTCGACTTGTATTAGAAAACTGCGATTGTTTGGGTCTTGTAAATTAGAAGGATCGCCCACGAACTGGGTGTATTTCTCTAAATCAAAAACTCCGTCTGTTTGAAAAACTTCGATTGACTGCACCGCTGGTGGNGGCTGTATCCGTGTAAAATATGCAACCTCTTTGTCGCTTACCTCCACGCCTAGTCGATCAATCTCCTGCCGAAGAATAATTTCCTGGACATACGATTGCCATACTTTTCTTACCAAATCGCCTTCGTCAGGTTGCTCCTCTCGAGGCGATTGACTCGCCGCTTGACGCAGAATGGCTTGGAAATCTTGAAGCCTAATTTCTTCACCGTTAACAACACCAACTAAATCACCGATCGATTGAGAGGGATCACCACCTGTATAATCGGCACCCCATTCAACAACGATCAGACCTACGAAAGCAAAAATGACAAACCAAAGAATCCACGCGGTTTTTTCGCGCAACAAAGTCATCATAAAATCTATATCTCCCGCTCAAATCTCACATAAANAATTGNAAGCTTACTCTTAAGGGTTAACNTAGTTATAATAAAACAGTTAAGCAGAATCGAAAAAACAATTAATTCCCTAAAAAACCCCANCCAAAAAAAAGGTGTATAACCAATTAAGTCCAATAAATATTTTTCGCTTTCAATTTGCTAAAGCTTTACTTGACCCAAGGAAGAGGCAACGCACCAATAATTCATATTTGCAAAAGCATTTTCCCGTTCATCATCCGAAGCAGTTCCTATATCTGCCGAACAATTTAAAATTTGAGAAAAACCTTCAAACAAACAATTTATCAATTGATTTTGATCTACTTTATCTCTCACGTAATTACACAAAGAAACACTCTTGCTTTCTAACTGTTTTTTCCATTCCAAACGTTCGTTGTCACTGAGTAATAACATATCAACCAAACGTTCGTGTTCATCACCGATGATAATTGATCCATGCTGTAACATAGCACCGGAAAAACGACGTTGTGCGCTGCCCACTAGTTTCCTGCCATTTAGTTTTACTTCAGATCGAGCAATACTCGAAAAACATGGAATAGCAGTTTTACCCTTTGGACGCCTCTCAACATCAATTTGTCCCTTTTCCAATTCGGCATCAATACCGTATTTCTTGAGTCCTTTCACAAGACAATGGCCGATAACTCTGTAGGCTTCATGAATTCGCTGCCCCCAAATCACGCTATTATCGAGAGGAGCAACAACACTGTATGTCAATTCTGCCCAGTGCAAGACGGCACGACCTCCAGTCGGTCGACGCACTAAATCTATGCCCATTTCCAAACACCGATCTACATCGACCTCACTATAGGGATCCTGCGCGTATCCAAATGAGATCGCCGGTGGCTCCCAAGAATAGAAACGAACCACAGGGTTCCCACCTTCTTGGACTCCCTTTAATAAAACATCATCCAACGCCATGTTCATTGCACCAGAATAGGATCCGGTATTTAGAAAACGCCAGTTATGACTCATATCATAAAGCACCTAAATAACGCAAAGCATCTCTAGCCGCCATTTGTTGAGCCTCTTTCTTACTACGCCCTCGGCCAGAGCCGACGCATTCATCGGTAATACTAACCTCAACACTGAATATTTTTTCATGATCTGGTCCATCTTCAGCCGAAACAAAATATCGTGGGTGGCCATTTCCAAGACTCTGAGTATACTCCAACAGTCTACTTTTAAAATTAATTGAGTCTTCTCTCAAAATTAGTTCATCAAAATCATCGAGTACATGATCACGAACAAAACAACGACATGGCTGAATTCCCCCATCCAAAAAAATAGCACCGATTAATGCTTCAAAAGTATCACACAAAATTGATGATTGCCTACCCCCACCTGCAGCACGTTCTTCGTCACTTAGAAGTACAAAAGAACCTAAATTAATCGCTTCTGCTTTTTTTGCTAAAACTTGGCGGCTCACCACAAGCGATTTCATCTGCGTAAGCTCTCCCTCTCTCTTGCCTTCAAAATTACTGAACAAATATTCGGCTACAAGTAGATCCAGGACGGCGTCACCAAGGAATTCCAACCTTTCATTGGAGTCAATTCCACTTTCCTCATGAGCGTAAACAAAAGATCTATGTTTCAATGCCTTGAGTAAAAGTTCACTATCTCGAAAATGATAACCGATTAGGGATGAGATTACGTCAAGTCGACCATTTAATTTGGCGCCTAATCCTTTCTTGCGACTTAAGTTTCTATAAAAGGATAGAATCCATTGCATAGAAGAAGAACCGATCTCTATTACCTACACTATCAAACAGTGTAGCGAGCAATTCAATCTACAAAACGCCCGAGCACAAGCGCCACGTTGTGTCCACCAAAACCGAATGAATTATTGAGCACATATTTGACATCTAATTTTCGAGATTCATTAGGACAATAATCTAAATCACAATTCGGATCGGAGTTTTCATAATTTATCGTCGGAGGGACAACGCCATGCTTTATTGCCATCAAGCAAGCTATAGACTCTATCGCACCCGCCGCGCCCAACAAATGTCCCGTCATAGACTTGGTAGATGACAATACAATCTCATGGGCATGGTTTCCTAACGCATTCTTAATTGCTGAAGTTTCTTGTGCATCGCCCATAGGCGTTGAAGTTCCGTGCGCATTTATGTAGTCGATCTTTGTAGCATCCAGTTTGGCATCAGCTAGAGCAATATTGACAGCACGCGTACCACCTTCAGCTTCAGGGGCCATAGCAGTCTGATGGTAAGCATCACCCGTAAAACCAAGGCCCAAGAATTCACCGTAAATTTCAGCTTTCCGAGATTTGGCATGGTCTAATTCTTCCAAAACCAATCCTCCAGCTCCTTCTCCCATAACAAAGCCATCTCTATCCCGATCGAAAGGACGGCTAGCTGTTTGTGGGTCACTGTCGCGAAAGGACAATGCACGTGCTGCTGCAAAGCCTCCAACAGAGGTCCTTGTAACTGCCGCTTCTGACCCTCCCGTTATCATTATGTCTGCTTCGCCATACTGAATCTTCCTAGCCGCTTCTCCTATAGCATGAGAGGCAGAAGCACAAGCAGAAACTGTAGCGTAATTAGGACCCTTAGCCCCTGTTTTCATTGAAATCATACCAGAGGTCATATCGATGATCATCATCGGCACAAGAAATGGGCTGATTCGACGAGGACCTTTGTCAAGCATCACCTCATGCTGATTTTCATGGGTTCCGATACCGCCTATACCAGACCCCCAAATTACCCCAACACGCTCTGCATTTTCTTGATCAATGACAACACCCGAATCTTCTACCGCCTGAAGAGCAGCATATACTGCATAATGCGTAAATGGATCGTTTGTCCGAACTTCCTTTGGATGCAATACTACAGTTGGATCGAAGTCCTTCAACTCACCAGCTATTTTCGCTCGATGGTCACTCGTATCGAAACGAGTTATATAGCTAATACCAGACCGACCTTGTATCAACGCATCCCAAAAAAGTGCTAATGTATTACCATTAGGAGCCAAAGCTCCCAACCCAGTCACGACAACGCGCCGCCTAGTCACCAATAGATCCCCCTCCCAATCAGGACTTACTGTGCTCTTCCAAATATTTCATCGCATCACCGACGGTTTGCATCTTTTCAGCATCATCGTCAGGAATATCAATCCCAAATTCTTCCTCAAATGCCATTACTAATTCGACTGTATCAAGTGAATCAGCTCCCAAATCGTCAATGAATGCCGCTTCAGGATTGACCTGATCACCACTAACACCCAATTGTTCTACAACTAAATCACGCACCCGATCCTCAATTGATGCCATCTTGTTTCCCTTCTTTTGGTTAACTGTTATTTGATAATCTACCAAATATACCAATGACAGACTGATTTTTTCAAGCCCGCCGAATCCTACATAGCCATTCCACCATCTACAGAGATAACTTGACCTGTTATGTAGTCAGCTCGAGACGAGGCAAGAAAAGCAACAATATTTGCCACATCCTCAGGCTTCCCGGGACGCCCAAGTGGAACTTGTGAAAGCATTCCCTGCATAACTTCGTCGGACAATTCATCGGTCATCCCAGTATCTGGAACTAAACCCGGGGCAACAGCATTTACAGTAACAGATCGGGACCCAAGCTCACGTGCTAAACTCTTAGTCAAACCAATCATACCAGCCTTTGAGGCAGCATAATTTACCTGCCCAGCATTTCCCTGTAAACCAACCACCGAAGTAATATTTATGATACGGCCACAACGCGCTTTAATCAATGCCTTTGCTGCAGAGCGAGCACAATTAAAGGAACCATTTAAATTCGTTTTAATCACAGCATCCCATTCGTCATCTTTCATACGCAACAACAAATTATCACGCGTTATACCCGCATTATTTACAACTGCGTACAACGACCCCAATTCCTCTATGACACTCTTGATCATTGAATCTGCTTGTTGGCTATCTGAAACGTCTGCCTTAAATACACAACACTTGCGACCCATATCTTTGATTTCAGCCTCAACAGACTCAGCAGCTTCTACATTCCTGGCACATAGGGCAACATTAGCTCCCTCTTCTGCTAAACGAATCGCTATAGCCCGACCTATTCCCCGTGAGCCTCCAGTTACGAGTGCTACCTTGTCAGATAAATTCATTTACTATCTCCTTTTATCATTGCCACAAGCTCTGTAAACTCTTCGACCGTGCCAACACAAGCGACCTGAGCATCACGAGAAATACGACGCATCAGGCCCTTTAGTACCTGTCCCGGTCCAACCTCAACAACTAAATCAACATTTGAGGCCAGCAATGCTTCCATTGATTCAGTCCAATTTACCGAATGAGTTATTTGGGAAATTAGGTCTTTAGTTAAAATATCAGGATCGTCAACTTTTTTAGCGGATACGTTTGTGACAACTGGTATTCGAGGTCTTAGCATATTTGCGTTTTCTAATAAATGTCTCATACGATCGGAAGCGCTTGTCATTAAGGGAGAATGAAAAGCACCACTAACAGACAAACCGACCACTCGCTTAGCACCAGCCTCCTTACACAATTCACCAACATGATTAACAGCACGTGGCACCCCGGAGATAACAGTCTGTCCTGGAGCATTAAAATTCGCCGGTACTACGACACCAATGTCTGAGGATAATTCACACAAACGACTTACTTCAATAGCGTCAAGTCCAATAATAGCAGCCATCGTGCCTTGGGTGCTAATCCCAACCTTTTGCATACTACGACTACGTTCACGAACCAGAGTAAGGGCCTCTTCAAATTCTAATGCTCCAGCTGCTACAAGAGCGGAATATTCACCAAGACTGTGCCCAGCGACTACTGAAGGAAAAATCCCTTCCGCCTGTAATAGACGTAACACGATAACACTATGAACGAAAACAGCTGGTTGCGTAACATCGGTCTCTCTCAAACGTTCGTCAGGTCCATGAAAACAAACTTTTTCTAAATCAAAACCAAGTAAGTCATTTGCCCTAGAAAAAAGTTCCTGCGCCTCAGTATGAGTCGAGTGAAAATCATTTGCCATACCAACAAATTGTGAGGCTTGTCCCGGAAAAATAAAGGCTATCTTATCCACAATTCTCACCCCAACGAAACAAAGCACTCCCCCAGGTTAATCCGGCACCAACTCCCGTCATCAGTAGCAAATCTTCATGTTGAAAGCGTTTTTCATCAAAAGCCTGAGATAGTGCGATAGGAATTGTCGCGGCAGTTGTATTCGCAAAGCGATCAATATTCACTAAAACCTTTTCTTGCGGTAATTTCATACGTTCAGCAGCTGCGTCAATAATCCTAAGATTAGCTTGATGGGGAATAAAAAGTTTGAGATCTCTTCCTGTAAGCCCGTTACGGTCTAGTAATTCTACCGAGACTTCAGCCATTTTGCTGACAGCAAATTTAAAAACTGATCGACCATCTTGACGGACAAAATGAAGGCCTTGGTCTACAGATTCATGGGATGCAGGATTCAAACTCCCTCCTCCTAGCACATTCAAAGAGCTTTTATCGCTACCATCAGCTCGATGGAGAAAGTCAACGAGACCTATAGAAGAATTTTCACAACGATCCAATATCACCCCTCCCGCACCGTCACCAAAAAGCACACATGTATTGCGATCAGTCATGTCTAAAATCGAACTCATCTTATCTGCGCCGATAACCATGACCCGTCGATGAGCACCGGAATGAATAAATTGAGAGGCAGTAACAAGAGAGTAAACAAATCCCGAACAAGCAGCAGAAAGATCGAATGCCCAAGCATTTTCTGCTCCAATGGCCGCTTGCACAATACAAGCCGTTGCAGGAAAAACCATATCAGGAGTTACTGTCGCTACGATCACTAAGTCGATAGTTAACGGATCAATACCGGATTTATCCAAAAGAGACCGAGCTGCGTGTATAGCCATATATGACGTCGGCTTATCCTCGTCGAGGAAACGTCTCTCCTTTATTCCAGTACGCTCAAGAATCCACTCATCGGTCGTATCAACCAATTGGGAAACGTCTGCGTTTGTAACAATGCGTTCCGGAAGAAAATGAGCGGCTTCAGTAACAACAGCGCCGTATTTTCGCCATGGCTGCACTAACGTCCCTGCCGTAGACTTATTTTTACGAAATTATACTTCTGAATCAAGGTATTGACGCCCCCTATAAAATCCACAACTCGGGCAAACCCTATGCGGTCGGCAGGGATCACCACAATTTGAGCACGTACTCCTAGCAGATGGACTAATTTTCCAATGCGTGCGTCGCTTATCACGACGCGTTCTCGAGATTCTTCTTTTGGGTACAGCTGCCACAAGAGACTCCTTTCGCTAAAAGCGATGACTACTCAGCAAATCTGATATTTTTCAACTTTTCCCAACGAGGATCGCTCTGATCCCTATCATTGTTGCCACGCAGCGAAGATCCATCACCACAATGAGGACAAACACCACCCATCTTTTCCGATGGTATTCGCAGAGGAAGCTCCAATATCACTGTCTCACGCATATAAACCGTAAGATTTATCTTACGAGTCCCCAAATCGACAATTTCTATACCCGCGTCATCTTGGGCCGCAACCAACTCCTCATAGCTGGCTTTTCGCCTCTGAAGCAAAAACAGCAACGGGGCATCAACCGATTCTTTCAAATTTTCGAGACAACGGTAACAGTCTCCGCATATATCAACCGCTACATTACCTTTTATTTCAAAGTTTTCCAGGCTTCGACGGATTGTCACGTTCGCTCTGACAACGCCATCCAACGCATAAAATTCATGTTCAAAATCTAATTTTTCCGGATCGATTTCGAATTCGAATGAACTANATCCCTCACTGAGGTCATCTAAGAGAATTTCTCCACACGAAAGTGGCTTCATCTCATATTTAACCCGCGAAGAAAAAATCAATCTCACGCCGAGCATTCTCAATTGAATCAGAAGCGTGAACAGCATTACACTGCACATCTGTNCCAAAATCTCCACGAATAGTTCCAACCGGAGCTTCGAGACTATTAGTTGGCCCGATAAATTCCCTTAAACAGAGCACTGCATCGTCTCGTTCCAAAACCATCGGCACAACAGGTCCGGAGGTCATAAAATCGACTAACTCTTCAAAAAATGGTCGTTCCTTATGTACATCGTAAAATGATTCTGCCACCTCACGACTTAGATTAAGCATCTGGAGTTGCCTTAAGGTAAATCCATGTCCCTCAACTCTCGCAATAATCTGCCCAATGACGCTTTTTCCAACCGCATCCGGCTTAACAATCATCAGTGTCTTTTCAGCCATCATTCATTTCCCAAATAAAAAGAGTGATCGGATCCTATAAAATAATTTTGGCAAACTCCAAAATATATAGCTAAAGTGTTTTATGTCAATGGACTGAAGCTTAAATATGCCCTCTGTAGTTACCGTAAAAGAACGAGTATCTACCCCGTTCGGACAATAATTGTTGCTTGACACATTTATTTCTTGCCAATAGATTGACGCGCAATGGAACACGAACTCCTCAAAGATCACGGCAAGGCTATGCGGGACCCCGTATGGGGCTACATATACCTTCCTGAACCCGTTTTATCACTAATAGACACCGAGGACTTCCAACGTCTTCGTAATATTACTCAGCTCGGGTACGTTCATTTAGTTTATCCCGGAGCAAGACATTCTCGCTTTGAGCACTCGATAGGCGTCTATCATTTAGCAAAACAATTCTTGTCCAGGCTTTTGACTTCTGATCCCGCCCTGCGAATTAATGATGAAGACATACGAGTTTTTATCGCAGCTACTCTGCTGCACGACATCGGGCATTACCCTTTTTCACATACCTTAGAGGAATTGGTCCCTTTTTTCGTTCTCCACGAACAACGGGCGCGGCAAATCATTTTAAACCAGGACGGCCCAATCTACGACATCCTACAACAACAATTTCAAGTAGATCCCATTCGTGTTGCGAATGTCATTGATTACCAAAACCCCCAGGTGCACCTACCAGAAGACGATCTTTTGTTAGCCAATATCTTAAGCGGTACGCTCGATCCTGATAAAATTGATTACTTATTGCGTGACTCTTTATTTTGCGGCGTTCCGTTTGGAGAAAGTGTGAACCGTGATCGTTTAGCATCTTCAATTAAATTCGACCCTGCCCACCAACGCTTAGCTATAACAAGCAAGGGAGTCTCCGCTGTCGAAGCACTGATCTTCACGAACTACCTCATGTATCGTAATGTCTACTGGCACCATGGAGTCAGGTCTGCCTCCGCAATGTTTAAACGGTCTGTTCAAGAAATACTGCTACACCCTGATAATGAACTAAACGTAGAAGATTTTCATAAATTCACAGAAGGTGAATTGGTCCGCGTTTTGAAGATGGAACAACAACGGCTCGATTTAGCAGGGTCTGCAGAATTGTTAAGCGGAACGATCTTTCGCAGACTTTATAAAGTAGGCGCTGTTCTTCATCCAGGTGATAGGAAGCAAAGCATGATGGTATATTTGGACGACCTTTATCACAATCCTGAAAAACGTCGATTAAAAGAAATTGAGCTCTGCAATATTTTCTCGAAAAAATTAGGACGTAGGCTATGTGGGCACGAGATATTAATTGATATTCCAGGTTTTAATAAAAGCCCTGAAGTAGACCTCAAGGTATTCTACGGTAAAGATATACCGCCAGACAAAAAAGATCCACTTACATTCGGCGACATCGAGGTAACAAGATTGAGAGACTCATTACTACATAATTTTGAAGACCAAGCAAAGATATTTCGAATTTTTTGCATCAATGATACCGAACTGCGCCAAATAGTAAGCGAAGAAGTGAAACAATTTTTATTTTAAATTGTACTAAAGAGAAGATTATTTGAATATCACTACTTCAATTTGATCTACTAAATTCATATCGATGAGAAAAAATCATGAACCTCCCCCCCCTCAGTAGTCTTATCTCACTTTGCTTTTTTTTAAGCGTTTTACAAAGCGATGCAATTCCATACCAAGTGACCGTAGTAGGAACAAGAGGAACCCATGTCGATTTGATTCAAAATATTGTAGAAGACCAGCTTAGAATGAGTAATTACTTTTTGGTTATTGAACGAGAAAAAGCGGACGAATTGATCAATGAGATGGGTTTTCAACATAGTGGTGCTACAGAGACAAATAAAAATGTTAAACTTGGAGCGATGTTAAACATTTCACACCTAATTTCTCTGCAAACTCACCGGATTCAAAAAGCCCTTCATCTTAGCATACGAGTCATTGAAATAGAGACAGGAAAAATTGTTTATAATCATGTAGGNAAATTAGGATATGNNCTAAAGGATNTAGAAGAAAATGTTAAGCGTATAGTCAGAGGAATAATCGCAAGGGCAAGTCTGCTAAACCCTGTGCCGATGATTAAAATTTCTGGTGGTTCGTTTATGATGGGTTCAGATTCAGGCACAAAAAGTGAACGCCCAACTCATTCTGTTAAAATTAATGATTTCTTTATAGATGCTTACGAGGTCGAGAGTATTGCTTTCGAAGAATGGTTGGTATCACATAATCGGAAAAAAATTGCAAACGAACAAAATCCGATGATGCCAGCGACCAATGTTAGCTGGCATGATGCGTCACTTTACTGCAACTCGAGAGACGCCAGACTTCCTTCAGAAGCCGAGTGGGAGTATGTAGCTCGTGGCCAAATTGGACGCACTTATCCGTGGGGAGAACAAGCTCCGAGCTCCGTTTACGATTCATTTGGCAAATTAACAAGTCCTCTTGAAACACGTTCGCAAAATAGCGGGGTGACAGCTACAGGGATCCATCATTTAGCCGGTAATGTCGCCGAATGGGTATCCGATTCTTGGCGACCCAATTACAGACCAGAAACGATCGAAACAAGTTTTCGGGTAATCCGAGGAGGTAGTTGGCTTAGCAAGTTACACGAGTTAAGAGCCAGTGCGCGAAACTACCACAATCCAGACCGTGGAGCTAATCATATTGGATTTAGATGTGCACGCGACATACCTATTACCGAGGATAAACCGCCTGAAGATTAAAAAGAGACATATAAAATAATTAGACTCTTTATGTCCTTCATTTTAATTGCACCCAAACTTTACAGACAAGTAAGCATCGGCGAAACAACACTTAAAAAATTTAAAATGGAAACAGTCACGTGCAATATCCTCAACTAACCTTGCATCCTGGTAGTGAACACACTGTTCGAAATGGACATCCATGGATTTTTAGTGGATCCGTAGCACACAAACCTGTCACAAAGTCCGGAGACATCGTGGACGTGATTGATAGCAAAAAACGATTTGTCTGCCGCGGAACTTATAATGCGCGAGCTATGATCCGAGTCCGAGCCTTAACCCGCAAACCTAATGAAAAAATAGATGAACACTTTATCGCACAGCGTTTACTAGATGCTCTGGAATATCGGAAAAAAAATAACATCTACAGCTACACCAATGCCATCAGGTTAATNCATGGAGAAGCAGATGGCCTACCCGGCTTGATCGTAGACGATTATGCCGGATTTCTGGTAGTACAATTCCACACCTTAGGTATGGAAAACTTGAAAGATCCAATCCTGAATGCTCTTGAAAATGTATTTAAGCCTAAAGGGATTTATGAACGCAGCGATGTCGGCACCCGACGCTCAGAAGGCCTAAAAAATCGCCCCACAGGAAAACTAAGGGGGGTCGCCCCACCAGAATTTGTTGATATTGTAGAACACGACGTGAACCTGTCAGTTGATATTTACCGTGGTCAAAAAACTGGNTTTTTCATCGACCAGAGAGCAAACCGACTTCAATTGCAAAAATTAGCTTCTCAAAGACACGTCTTGAATCTTTTTTCNTATTCCAGTGCTTTTTCCGCACATGGGCTCAAAGGTGGAGCTAAAAGCACGNTAGATGTAGACATTTCCGTCAGTTCACCACATGCTGCAAAAAGAAATATCGAAAAGAATCGTGGAAATTGCCTAAAAACGAATCGTGTTGTTGCAGATGCCTTTACCTTTATCGCNACTTTGGCAACAAAAGGTCCTCGTTATGATATTGTTGTTGTCGATCCTCCATCGCTTGTGAGGAAAAGAGAAAAAAATAGCATCAAAAAAGCCTTAGGAGTTTATACGAAACTTAACCGAAACGCCTTGCGTAGCATTCATTCTGGAGGCATTATAATGACATCTTCATGTTCAACCCCTGTGACTAACGAAGATTTTTTTAATATGATCTCCCGAGCGGCTGTTGGTGCCAAAGTTGATTTACGTATTATATCTATCGGTTCAAATTGTCCAGACCATCCAATCGATCCCTTTTTTCCAGATGGACGCTACCTTAAAACTATAACCGCAGAAGTTTTAAGATAAAAAACTTTTTTTTGATTAGTCGATTCAATTTTTGCCCTTTCAGATTTTTTCAGATCTCGCTTCAGGCAAAGCATAGATTCTTCAAGCGATAAAAAACAATAGCCTTGACAGCATAGTTTGAGAATTACACCTTCTTCTTTACAGAGGGGTTTACATAGTATGTGTCCGAATAGGCGAAATCACCTACAAGAAAATCTGAAAATAAAGATTGAGGCTCTGCCTACCGAATGTGGAATTTATCTCCTGAAACGGAGCAACGGAAAGATTATCTACATCGGGAAAGCAAAAAACCTTCGAAACAGGGTAAGATCATATTTCATCAAGAACGCTCATGATGGAAGAAGACAATTCAGAGCGCTCGTTCGTAACGTTTTTGACCTCGATTATATCGTTACAGAGACGGAGCAAGATGCCTTAATCCTCGAAGCTGCGCAGATCAAACTACACAAACCACGCTACAACATACTCTTAAAAGACGACAAAAAGTATCCNTTTATTTGTATCACAAACGAACCATTTCCACGAATATTTTCCACACGCGATGTCGAACAAAATGGTTCGCGCTATTTGGGACCCTTCAGTAACGTGAGNGCNATGCACACCACATTGAACCTAATGCAAAAGATTTTCCCCATTCGAAGCTGTGACTTTAAGCTCCCATCATCGCATGTTAAACTTTGTTTAGAATATCACATCAAACGATGCGAAGGCCCTTGTGAGNACTTAGTGAAACAAGAGGTGTACAGAAAAACAGTAGATAGGGCTGTACGTTTTCTGAGAGGACATAACAATGAGATAATTCGAGAACTAAAACGACTTATGAGCGACGCTGCTGATAAACTGCAATTCGAACGAGCTGCGGGGTATAGGAATCAACTTCACTCTCTTGAATCTATGCGAGCACGCCAAAAGGTTGTGATGGATGAGTCCGTTAATCGAGATATCGTTGGAATAGCGCGTAGTGACGATGACGCCTGCTGCATAGTTTTGGAGGTAAGAGAAGGAAGATTATTGGGGAAAAAACATCATTTTCTCAGTGGAACGATAGAATCTCACCACGATGAAATTATTTCTGCGTTTTGTCGTCAATTTTACCTGCAAAACGATTTCGTTCCACAAGAAATACATGTTCCGCACTTACCTAATGATAGCGTTGAAATTGATAAGTGGTTAAGTAACCGCATGAGCTATAAGGTACGTTTAAGTCAACCTCTACGCGGCCCCAAGTTTCAAATGATTGATATGGCCAAAAAAAACGCGATACAACTCCTTAAAGAACGCCAGTTAAAACGCGAACTCCAGCGAGACAAAGTGCCACAGTCAATTTATGCTCTACAGCGAGATCTAAGCCTCCCAATACTTCCGCGTCGGATCGCAGGTATTGACATTTCTAATTTCCAAGGAACCGATCCTATCGGGTCTCTAGTCATTTTCGAAGACGGTAAACCCAAACGCAGCCAGTACCGTTACTTTAAAATCAAAGATGTTAAAGGTCCTGACGACTTTGCCTCCATCTATGAGGTGGTGAGTAGACATTTCAAGAGAATCTTGAAACGAAGTGAGACTGCACCAGACTTACTCTTGATTGACGGTGGTAAAGGGCAATTGTCAAGTGCTTTGAAAGCGTTGAATGACGTAGGAACTCCGAATCAAGCCGTTTTAGGCTTGGCAAAAAAATTAGAAGAAATATATTTGCCCAATCAAAAATCTTCGATCTTGCTCCCAAGAACCTCGGCCTCGCTTCGGTTGTTACAAATCCTTCGTGACGAAGCTCATCGTTTCGCACTTAAAAATCATCGACACCAGAGAACAAAGAACACTATTACTTCCCAATTAGACGACATACCGGGTGTTGGGCCAAAACGAAGAAATGTTTTGCTTCAAATGTTTGGATCCGTAAAAAGAATCAGAGCTATGACTTCTACTGACATTGCCTCCGTCCCGGGATTTAGTCCTCAATTAGCAGAATCGATATTGGCTCATCTGACTGAAACCGAAAAAACTGAAAAAATCTCGAACAATTCTTCGATTATTACTGAGGATCGCGATGTCTGATTTAAAAAAAAACACAAGCAACTCCACATTGAACTTTGATCTATGTCTGAATGACTTCATTAATTATCTGGAGATTAAAGGACGTACAAAAAATACGATAATTTCTTACAAACGCGATTTGACCCGATATATTTCGTTTATTCAAAACGTTGAAATAACTGAGATAGACCAAATCGAACATAAAACAATTTCAGATCATTTACATACNTTGAAGACTCAGGGCCTTACTGCGTCAACGATTGCTCGAAACCTTACATCAATTAAAAGTTTTCATCGTTTCGCAGTGTTGAAGAAATTCGGGCGNCATGACCCCAGTGATCTTATTGAAGCACCGAAGTTTACGCGTAAAAAACCCAATCTGCTTGATTTGAATCAAATTTCTCTGCTTATGNCTANCCCGGATCAAACTGACCCATTGGGCATGAGAGATTTAGCGATATTAGAATTACTGTACGCTACTGGAATTCGCGTATCAGAACTTATTAATCTCCGACAGGAATCCTTAGATCTCACGCGCGGAACAATTTATGTTTCAGGTAAGCATCCCCGCCATATCCCTTTGGGAAAACCGGCAATACGTGTCCTTCAAATCTATCTGCGCAGTGGCCGAATTCATCATGTCAATGTGAATAACTCAAGTGTGGATAATGTTTTTCTCAATGTTCAAGGAGGCCGTCTATCTCGAATGAGCATTTGGAAAATAACCACAAAAGCAGGAAGAAAAGCAAAAATAAACAATGATGTGAGTCCCCACACACTTCGTCACTGCTTTGCCGTTCACCTACTCGAAGGAGGTGCCAACCTGGGAGATGTCCAACAGCTTCTGGGGCACTCATCGATTTCTACTACGCAAATGTACGCTCAACATAACATAGCACAAATAAAACGAGTACACGAAACATACCATCCAAGAAGTTAAAAACTATAATTTCGGGTGTTTCTTTTAGGCAACGATTAAGCAATCTATGCCCTTGCCATAAACAGACTTCTGCGCATATTATTCCTGACAACTTGCTACAAATTAAAAGATGCCCGGAATCATACATCTCTATTTAATCAGCGAGCTCAAACAAGCATTATGCAAAAAAATATTCTGCTCAAAATGGAAGATGTAGGGAAAGTTTTTCCCAGCGGAACACGCGCCTTGGCAAATGTCGACCTTCAGATACCTCGAGGCCAGTTTGTTTCAATTGTCGGACCATCAGGTTGTGGTAAATCCACCTTAATACGCTTAGTNGCAGGCTTAGAAAAATACACGACTGGTACGGTAACAGTCGAGGGACAAAATCCTATCGATGCTCGCAAGAAAAGCAATAATTTGGCCTATGTATTNCAAGATCCAACCCTCCTTCCATGGCGAAGCGTCTATAGAAATGTCANCCTTCCCCTCGAACTTAGAGGACAGGTAGTCGAAGACCGAATCCAAACGGTGATAGAAACTGTAGGCTTATCGGAATTTTCAAACGCACTTCCATCGCAACTGTCCGGTGGAATGCGCATGAGAGTATCAATCGCCAGAGCACTTGCTACCAATCCTGGNCTCCTGCTTTTAGANGAGCCTTTCGGAGCGCTGGATGAAATAACCCGTCAACTCTTAAACGAAGAGTTGTTAAAATTGTGGGAACGAGACCGTTGGACGGGAATTTTTATAACCCACAATGTTTACGAGGCGGCTTTTTTAGCAGATCGAGTTCTCGTGATGAGCTCTCGTCCGGGAAAGATAGTTGCGGATNTTGAGATACCTTTTGACCATCCTAGAAACAGCGAGTTAAGACATCAGGCTGACTTCACTGATCTAGCGCAGCTTATTTCTAATCAGCTTAAACAGGCCCACCAATGAATATTCGAAAAATTTCCACCCAAGTAGTCCCTCCAATTTGTTTCTTCGGACTATTTTTGTTTTCATGGCATGCTATAGTGAAATTTTTCGCCATTCCTCCTTTTTTGCTTCCTAGTCCNTTACTTGTAGCAAATGCTGTATTTCTACACGCTGAAAGACTAATAGATGCGACATTTTTAACCGCTATCGGATCATTGACCGGATTTTTGCTAAGTTTTGGATTTGGTTTTTGTGTAGCCTTATTGTTTTCCCAGTCACGAATCATCGAACGAGGCTTATATCCCTACGCCATTTTCCTACAAACAGTCCCAATAGTGGCTGTCGCCCCACTGATAGTTCTTTGGATCGGATACGGTCTTCAAGGAGTTGTCGCTGTATCTTTTATTATCTCATTATTTCCAATTATCGCCAATACAACTGCCGGACTAACCCAGGTGGATCCTCGTTTAATCGATCTATTTGAACTAAATAATGCCAATCGTTGGCAAATTCTTTTTAAATTACGAGTTCCCAATGCGGTACCAAGCATGCTTACTGGCGCACGCATTTCGAGTGGCTTATCAGTTATCGGTGCTATAGTTGGCGAATTTTTTGCAGGATACGGCACCGATGACTTCGGCCTAGGATATTTAATAATCCAAACAAGCGGACAGGCAAAAACAGATTANCTGTTCGCATGCATACTATTTTGCACCGTACTCGGCTTGACTATTTTTACAGCGGTAGGTTTTTCGAGTCATTATCTATTAAAAAAATGGAGCGGTTAGGCCATTAATTAAATCTGTTCGTTTTTAAAAACAATAACCGATGAAATTAAGCGGAGAAATTATTATGAACCTATTTGCTGCAATCTCTTTGCTGCTGGTTTTCGGATGTGGTGAAGACGAAANAAAAACAGAGACAGAAAGAGTCCGTTTAGCATTGAATTGGTTTCCAGAGGCTGAGCATGGTGGATTCTACGCTGCGCAGGTTCACGGTTTTTACGCCGAAAAAAATATAGAAGTGGAAATACTCGGTGGAGGACCNGATGCTCCTGTTATTCAACGTGTGGCTACCGGTGGTGTTGAGTTCGGTGTCACAAATGCCGATGANGTANTNTATGCCAGGGCTCAAAAAGCGCCGGTGGTGGCGATCATGGCACCGTATCAGATAAACCCTCGCTGCATCATGGTTCATGCCAGCTCAGGCATCAAGCACATTANACAGATAGAAAATATGACATTAGCTATGTCCCAAAGGCCAGCATTCTCCCATTATCTCCGATGGAAATATCCNTTTAAAGACGTGAATATTGTACCTTATCCTGGAAACNTCAGCCANTTCTTGGCAAATCCAGATTTTGCNCAACAAGGCTATATTTTTAGTGAGCCCTTTGTTGCAAAAACAAAAGGTGGNGATCCGCGATCGTTACTAGTAGCAGACATTGGATTTAATCCCTACGCGAGCGTTTTAATCATAACTGAAAACACCTTGAATGACAAAGCCGAGATCGTTAGGGCCTTTGTCCANGCCTCCAAAGAAGGATGGAAGAAATATCTAGAAGATCCCATGGAAACAAATAAGCACATCAATAAGCTCAATCCTGAAATGGGAATTGAAATCNTANCCTATGGTGCCGAACAATCTCAACGCCTAGTCTTAGATGAAGTCGGCATAAAAAATGGCATTGGACATATGACAGCAGAACGGTGGAATACTCTTCACAAACAGATGAAAGATGCTGGGCTAATCGAAAGCGACCCTGGCAATGTATCAACTGCTTACGATACCAGATTTTTAAAATAAATTGAAGTTTTTAAAGGACATCACCCTTGGACGTTATATCGCTCGCGATTCTATCGTTCACGCATTAGATCCACGCACGAAAATATTATCTTGCGGATCGGTAATGTTTATTGCGCTGTCCTCGCAAAATATAACTAGTGTAGTCTGTTTTATATGCTTTCTTACAATTACGACCTATCTAGCTAAACTACCCTTCGCTTCCGTTTTATCGAATCTTCGCGCCTTCGTTTGGTTACTTACGTTTACCTTCGGACTCCACACTTTTCTAACTCCTGGAACCGTAATCATGGAACTTCCGTTGATATATGCANATGCTACAGTNGAAGGCATCCAAAAAGGGGGATTTTTNACACTACGCCTGTGTGCTATGGTTACCGCATCCACTTTGCTAACANTAACAACTGCCCCAATGGAAATAACCGCAGGCTTGGAAAAACTGTTCGCCCCACTTCGATATTTTAAGATACCTGTAGCTGAATTAGCCTTNGTAATTTCAATAGCTCTTAGATTCATCCCGATACTAATGGACGAGGCAGAGAACTTGCGAAAAGCGCAGTTATCACGTGGAGCAGACTTCGGAGGAAATTTGATCCAACGAGCCCGCAACCTACTGCCTTTGTTAGTCCCATTATTCCTTTCCTCTTTCGNCAGGGCTGACCGACTCGCTTTGGCTATGGAGGGTCGGGGTTACGAGACNGGCGCTCCTCGAACTAAATTAAACCCCTTAAAATTCAGTACTAAAGATAAAATTGCCCTCATTATAACTACGATAATTTGTGCAGTGATTTTAATGGTCTGACATAATTGATGCGAAATTTAAAAATTGGCATTGAGTATGACGGATATGATTTTTCAGGATGGCAAATCCAAAAAAACTGCCGTACTATTCAAGGCGAATTAACAAAAGCCTTGTCAGTCTTGTTGGGTGGTGCAATTAGTCCCCCGATTGCGTCTGGCCGTACAGATGCCGGAACGCACGCTTTTAACCAAATTGCTCACTTGAATACTGATACNACGTTACCAACAGATCGCATTAAGCGTGGTCTGAACGGAATTCTCCCAAGAGATATTTCAATTTTGTCCGTCAACGAAGTACATCAAGATTTTCATGCTAGATACGATGCAAAGAAAAAGCGCTACCGTTATCGTCTTAGCCATGGAAAAATTGCCATGCACAGAAATCATGTTTGGTCCATACCCCACTCAGTTANTATAGANCCCATGAATGAAGCCACTGCGATGATCATNGGTGAACGATCATTCGGTGCTTTTTGCAAAANGGATCCTATACCAAACAATTTCGTGTGCAATATCTTTGCGGCAAGCTGGGAAAAACGAGCAAACGAATGGGTTTTTGAAATTGAGGGCAACCGATTTTTGCGACATATGGTACGAATTTTGGTCGGCACATTAGTTGAAATCGGTTCAGGAAAAAGATCCCCAAAAACTATATCTTCTCTCCTGATTTCTGGTAAAAGAGAAGAGGCAGGCCGTACGGCACCAGCTCATGGCTTGCATCTTCTTTGGGTGNAATACTGAAGCAAATCAACATGATTAAATTTGCTCTCCAACTCAATCATGCGTACTGTCATCAAATGCGAAAACTAAAACAAATGTGTTCGACTTTCACAAGTCTGACTTTGATTACTCTCCTTCAACAACCTGTAAAGGCAGACCCAATATCGGCATCAAGACACACAGCAATTGTCAATGCTGTTCAAACGGCACAGCCTGCCGTGGTAAGTGTACATGTAACAACCCAAGTAAGACGACTACGCCCATACCGCCTTCGTGACCCCTTTATGGAATTTTTTTCCCCATATCACTACTTGATCCCAGAAAATAGCGAGCACCCCTCAACAGGTTCCGGTATCATTTTCAACAATGCTGGATATATTTTGACCAACGATCATGTCGTTGGTGGTCCCACTCGTAATAAGCGAAAAATCACAATATCGTTACCTGAACCTGACGGTCGAGTATTGGAGGCGAAGTATATCGCATCTGATATTGGATCAGACTTAGCAATACTTCAAGTTACGGCTGAGTCACTTCCAGTTGCGCCTCTTGGAGATTCAGACGATATTTTAGTTGGCGAGTGGGCNGTTGCTATTGGTAATCCATTTGACTTAGGACCGACAGTGAGCATCGGAGTTGTCAGTGGATTGGATCGTGACTTCCCACAACCTCAAGGTGAACACTATTATCGAGATATGATTCAAACAGATGCAGCAATAAATCCGGGCAATAGTGGAGGACCTCTTGTTAATGCCGATGGACATGTAATAGGGATTAATAGTTTCATATACACTGGNNGCGATTACAGCATAGGGTCTATCGGTATAGGTTTTGCAATACCGATAAACACTGCCAAACAGTTTCTAAGTGAAGTACAAAAACATGGGCAGGTAAGACGGGCTTGGAGCGGTATAATTGCGCTCCAAAATATTTCGCAACGGTTAGCGAAGTATCTTGGACTTGACTCAAAAGAGGGTGCACTCGTAGCACGAATTGCAGCGGGAAGTCCTGCTGATGAAGCAGGCTTAGAAAGCGGTGATGTCATAGTCGCGATTAATGGAGAAAAAATGCGTAGTGGCGAAGAGGCCTTGGGTGTGCTAATGAGTCTCCGAGTTGACGATGAGTGTTTTCTCTCGGTAATACGTTACGGTTCGCCAANACNGTTGATGCTTCAAATAGCTGAGTGGCCCCAAGAGCGTCAAGGATGGTAACTAACTTTGTGATGGAGATNTAGATGCGGATGTTTATCCCACAACTTTTCACATTAAGCAATTTACTCTGTGGATTTCTTGCTTTACACTATGCCTTCCAAAACAATTATGTGGCTGCTGCGTGGTTAGTATTTCTCGGCGCTGTCCTTGATAAAATGGACGGGACAATTGCTCGACGCATGGGGAAAGAGTCGATTTTTGGTATTCAACTTGATTCTCTCGCGGATATTTGCACATTTGGTTTCGTACCATCGATTATTATTTATCAAAACTATTTTGAATCGGTGAACACTGTTCTTGGGCTAATGATCGCCTTCTCTTTTCTAATGTGTGGAACGATCCGCTTAGCACGTTTCAATACACTGAGTTTAAGTGGCGATAAAGGAGAGCGTTATTACTTAGGCTTACCTATACCTACCGCTGCTATCTGCTTGACCCAATTCAGCGTCTTCGAACGCAGTTGGCAAACAGCTTATGGAACCCCGATAGCAATGGTTCTTGTCCTTTGGCTCGCATTTTTAATGATAAGTCGTCTAGATTACGACTCAGTTCCTAATTTTAGGAGTCATTCAATCGTAGATCGTGCTAAGCAAGTCTTTTTCATTACATCCGTCGGACTGGTTGTCCATGATAGTTCCTTTTTCTTCCCCGTAACTATCATCTATACGAGTTCTGGGCTCTATCGCTGGGTCATTGGTTTGTTCCGTGACGAAATCAGACAGCACGCTTAAGCTATGAATAGCTACAAACCATTAAGTCACCTTTTACTGATACTTTTAACAAGCACTCTTTGCGCAAATATTGCAGGAGAAGCCTTGCGCATTATACTTGTCTTTGTGGCCGGACCTGATACCATCGTGGAACGCGCTCTGCTTCAATATGCTGCGTTTTCTATTGGTCCCCACATGTTTAATTTGATAATTCTATCGTTCTCCTTCGAATTGGCCTTAAGATTCAATCTGGTAACAATCTTAGGACTCTTTCTTGGGTGGTACTACTACAGGTACAGTTACTAGTAACTATTAATTAGGAGGTCATTCNATGTTTGGATTTGGGCATGGGGAAATACTTATTATCCTAGTCATCATTCTTCTTGTATTCGGAGCAAAAAGAATACCTGAAATGGCACAAGGCTTAGGACGNGGTATTCGAGAATTTCGTGGAGCCGTCCGCGAAGTTCAGGAAGAAATTAGCGATGAAAATCCCCAAAAACACAACTCGTCCATGAANACAACACCGGAAAATCATTCGGTGCCTCAAAATAAGAACTCTGAGGAACAAAGTGCTAATAAACGNTCAACGGATAACGCATAATTAAACAGCATGACGGCACATTTAAAGACTGCTCACCAGATTAGCACACTATTACTAAATGGTGAGTTAAGTTCGATAGAAGTCACGANGTCTGTTCTTTCAGAAATCGAATCAAAAGATAAAAAAATAAATGCCTTCATCAGCGTCGACCACGAAGGAGCATTGAAACAAGCCGCCGATGTAGATGCTAGACGAAATGCTGGTGATAAATTACATCCATTCGCTGGTATTCCTATAGCTCTCAAAGATGTGCTGTGCGTGAAAGGGGGAAGAACGACATGTGGTTCAAAGATTCTCTCTGAATACATTGCCCCGTACGATGCAACCTGTGTGGCTCGTCTTCGTGCATCCGATCTGGTCATTATCGGGAAAACAAACATGGATGAGTTTGCAATGGGCTCTTCAAACGAAAATTCCTATTTTGGCCCCGTACATAACCCAAGAGATGTTACGCGCGTAACTGGTGGTTCTAGTGGCGGATCTGCGGCAGCCGTCGCGGCAAATGAAACGATCCTCGCTCTCGGTTCTGATACAGGCGGATCTGTAAGACAACCCGCGGGGTACTGTGGAGTAGTCGGGTTGAAACCTACCTATGGGCGGGTTTCACGCTACGGACTCATCGCCTATGCTTCGTCCTTAGACCAAATTGGGCCTATGACAAAAGACGTGACCGATGCTGCATTACTCCTAAATATTATTTCTGGCCATGATAAAAAGGATTCAACCTCGCTTAATGAGCCTGTCCGAAATTTTGCGGCTAACTTGAATGGAAGTGTCAAAGGACTTCGAATTGGTTTAGCCAAAGAGCATTTCCCTGATCATTTGAATACGGAAATTAACACAGCAATCAAGTCTGCAACGAAAGCCTTAGAAGAATCTGGAGCGGAAATAGTTGACGTCGAGTTACCTATTGCTGGCAATCCGGAATATTGCATTGGGACCTATTACTTAATTGCCATGGCGGAAGCTTCCGCAAACCTTTCTCGTTACGATAGCGTGAAATACGGTTACCGTGCTGAAGAGGCAAATGATTTGATTGAAATGTATATTCGCTCTAGGAGCGAAGGATTTGGTAAAGAAGTCAAACGTCGTATAATGCTTGGAACCTATGCTCTAAGTACGGGATATTATGATGCATACTATTTAAAGGCTCAAAAAGTTCGAACACTCATTCGTCGAGACTTCGATAGTGCATTTTCAAACTGTGATCTAATACTCAGTCCCGTTGCTCCCACAACTGCTTTTTCCATAGGAGCAAAGACCCGCGATCCGCTAGATATGTATCTCAACGATATTTATACTGTAGCCGTAAACTTAGCAGGTATTCCGGGTATATCGGTTCCTTTTTCTTCTGCTGAAAACGGACTACCTATTGGTGTCCAACTACTGGCGCCCGTGTTAGCTGAAGAAAATTTATTAAAAGCAGCTTTTGCCCTAGAACAAGCTGCCCCAGTTAACAAAACGGAGAATTAATTCCATGAGCCGATTAACCATATCCACTGCATTTGCTCTACTACTTGGCTTTGCTTTTGGCGTACAAGCTATAAACCCTAATGCCGGTACGACAGGATTTAATTTCCTTAAAATTGGGGTCGGCGCGCGTGCATCAGCCTTGGGGGGAGCTTACAGCACAGTCTCCGGAGACGTCGAAGCAACATCATGGAACCCTGCTGGATTATATGGGATAAAACATCGCAGTGCCGTCTTGTCTCTCAATAAATATTTAGTGAACTCTCAAGCAGGATTTGCCAGCATCGCAATACCCTCGATTAACGGTCCATGGGCAATTTCCGCAAATTATGTCACTTATGGAAAAATGCGTCGGACCGACATAGAAGGTAGAGACTTAGGCTCTTTTTCTGCTTCAGACATAGCTATATACACAACATTCACCCGAGCATTCAAAAACAGACGAATCATAGTCGGCACAAATTTTAAAATGGTGTACTCAAGTATTGACACCTACAATTCAGATGCGTATGCCATAGATTTAGGTCTTCAACTTGTAGGACCAGTAAAGGGCATGCGAATCGGCGCATCGTTAAGTAATGTCGGCATTGTTCGTAGTCCTTATGCAGGAGATAGCAAAGATCAGTTACCCGTTCATATCAGAGTCGGTATCTCTCATACACCTGTTCATATGCCGATGCCGATGCTCTTAGCTTTAGACCTAAATGTCCCAAACGACAATGATGCCTATTTTTCTTTTGGAATGGAAATGGAATTAGTAAGCGGTCTTTTCATCCGCCCAGGCTACAGCCTACAGCAAACTGGCTCAACGGGTGAAGATCCATTAGGACTTTCTGCTGGTACGGGTATTCAACACGAGCAATATCGGATAGACTACTCGTACTCATCCTTTGTTGATTTGGGCGAAACACATCGCATCTCTCTCACAGGACACTTTTAAAGACCTGTTTAAACTCTCCAAGAATTATCGCACCAGAGACATTGATCCTATATACGTCTTTCTCGAAATTTCGAACCGATATAAGTAAATACCTGTGCTCGCGATCAGTCCATTCTCTGTGAATCCATCCCATTCAACATAATGACTACCAGCAGGGAGGATAACGTCAATTAAATTTCTCACACATTGTCCAAGCACATTATACACCGAACACTGAACTAAACCTTCTTGCTTAAGAAAAAAAGGAATTGTCGTATTAGCATTAAATGGATTCGGGAAGTTACTAAATACTCCTGCCTCTTTTGCGTGAGGAAAAAAAACACCAGAAACGATGGTAGGGACTCTACCTTCCATTACGTCTATACGTCGGGTATTAAGCTCCAAAAGTATTCCCTGATGAGCACCACTCGGCCAAACAATCGAAAGTGAATCTACCAGAGACTTAGGACCTAATCCGAACTGAACCAAACGACTGCTCTGAGCCAAACCAGCTACACCGTTTATTTCACGGGTGATTGTTTTATAATCGTTATGAATAGTCAACCTAGCGCCGATAGCATCGATATTACTGGATACGCCACGAAGATTGACTTGAAGCCATCCATTTGAATTGCCCTCATTCCTGTACAGTCGATTTGGAAAACCTTCGTTAATAATATAAGGATCAAGATCACCGTCATCGTCTATATCACCTAAAACTACTGAACGAGTTCGAACAGTATCTAACATACCAACCATAGAGGCCACATCTTCAAACATCCCGTTTCCTTTATTCATGTAAACTCTGTTCGCCCCTGAACCATTCACGACAAACAAATCTAGATCACCGTCGTTATCATAATCACCAAAAGCACATCCAGTACCCGCGGCGTGGTTCTCCACACCCTTCTTGCTACCCACATCAAAAAATGTTTTGCGATCTACATCATTTTCCCAAAGCGTACTCCGCCAATTCTGATTAACGATGTAAACATCCTGATCCCCATCCGCATCATAATCACCAAGCGCAATTCCCACGGCATCCCCTTCATCACCCACCTGAGCCTTTTGGTATCCATCTTCACCCCGATTGGCATAGAAAACATCGTAAGTGCCGAACATACTCGCGTAGAGATCCAAATTACCGTCCATATCAAAATCTGAAAAAGCAGCGGCCGCTCCACTATAACGTTGGTAACTGACGATGCCTAATTCCAATCGTTCGTCAGAAAAATAATTACCTACATTACGATATAAGGCATTGTATTGACCACGAAATTGGGAAACATATAAATCCAATCTACCATCGCCATCAAAATCACCTGGCACAGCTGCATAACTGGCATTTTCTGCACTCAGCCCAACTTCATTACTCACATCCGTAAAGTGACCTTTACCATTATTAAATAACATTCGATTTGATTCTCCAGGGGGAAGAAATCCTCCTCGCGACATAAAGAGATCCTGGTCTCCGTCACCGTCAAAATCAGCAAATGTTACCCCGGTACCGTTCCCCATATCAGCAGTCCCATTAACCTCCGTAATATTACTGAAATGGTGAATATCATTTCGATAATACACATTTTCACCCACCCCAAAAGATCCACCATTTGAAACGTACAAATCGATATCGCCGTCCCCATCTCCGTCAGCCATCGCAGCAGCCCAACCATTCCCGGAATCATCAACACCCATCTCTTTGGCCACATCTACGAAAAGATGACGATATACTTTACGTTCCCAAGATCCATGACTCGAAATAGAATCATTACCTTTAAGATTTATCTTGACCTGAAAGGGACCGCCCACATAATCTCGCCANCCCGGTAAAGCAACAATCAAACGTGTTCCAGCCNGAATCACTGGCACATCGACTTCATGGTCGTATATCCTTTGTCCTTCTAAATCCACAGATCCTCGAAGTCTTAAATTACCAACTGAAATCTGGCCCGTATTAATAACTTCTACNATAGCCAAATATTCACTCCATTCGGAAGGATCATTAGGCAACTGTACCAATCCTATTTTTGCATTACTTTTTTCTTTGGGTTCAGACAGTTTTAGTATTTGATCAACAGATACTTCGTCAATGATTTGCTGGTTTCCAGACGGCCAGGTAACACGAAGTTGGACAGGATCGGAATCTCGCATACCGATATGCATCTGAATATCTTCGCTGCTTCCTAATCGCGAATCCGATCCCATAATATACGATCGGAACTCATGATCTGTTGTGTGCACTTGCAGAGATAAAGCTCTTATGCCCTCCCAATCGATGGTAAGTCTATGAGATATAGAACTTTGATTATTCAACAATACATTTTGCCCCTCCAGTCCAAACACTAATGCATCAATATCACCGTCCTGATCGTAATCACTCGTAGTAATTCCAGCCGTTTTAATCTCGTCGTTTAAATCATCAGGTAGCGCCANNCCGGAAACTTCAACAAACGAGCCATAACCATTATTTTCGTAAACGTTTATGCCTTCGACATTAGAAACAAGCAAATCAAGGTCTCCATCTAGATCCCAATCAGTCGCAGAAGCTCCGGAACTACTANTTTCACCTTCAGCACCTACATCACTACGGATAAACGACGTACCGTTTTCATTACGCCACATCGCGTTAGGCCTTTCATTTGCGTGGATCACATACAAATCATAATCACCGTCGCTATCAAAATCGGCTGGTATACCCGCTACACTAAAGTCTCTATCAGTCAAACCCATCGAATCACCGACAGCGGTAAACAAACCTCTTCCATCATTCAAGTGCAACGCGTCCTCATATCCAAAATGAGCTACATATATATCCGGACTTCCGTCTCCGTTATAATCAAAAGCGCTGGAGGAAAATGTCTCTTTCCCAGCACTCAATACACTCTGTACTTGAGGTTTAGAATTGAATCCGGCGACAGTAGGTCGAAGAAGAAGTTCGTTCGGGCTTGAATACCGATAAACGGAGAATAGATCTAAAAAACCGTCATGATCAAAATCAGCAATNGAGACCGAAGTCGCTNCCGCATATCCTCTCGAGAGCAAAGAATCAGGAAGCGATCTCAATTCACTCTCTTCGTTCATGAACCACATATTGCGTCGATTGAACCGTATTGCGTATAAATCACGATCGCCATCTTGGTCAATATCCACAAAAATTCCGCCNATAGAGGCGCCTATGGCTTCTACTTGTTCACTTCTATCCGTATAAATGCCATCTCCCATATTTTCGAATAACTTTGAACCAATATCTCGATCAAGACAGGCAACAAATAAATCAGGCATACCATCTCCGTTATAATCTCCAAACGCACCCCCATTTGCTGTGCAAGAAGAAAGAATAGCGGCTGATTTAGTACGATCAGCAAACCGAATTTCGGCAAAAAGAATTGAGGTCGACAGAAACAATATCGTACTGAATGATAACCAGGTCATAGTTTTCTTTAAAAAGTGTGACGACAAATCATTTAATCCATAATCCATCGGAAGGATTTTACTAATAACTATATTTTGTTCTGAGAATCAGTTTGAGGTAGAATTGAAATGTTTTTTTCTCGATTTCAATCGACATCGCCTGCTACAATATTTCACCTCGTTCCAATCGCGCTTCCATTTCCGCCTCCACGAAAANNGCAAACCNCAAACAACACATATTTTTTCTTCTAACTTAACCATACCAGACGTTACTCGAAAATTAATAGTATGAAAATAGGTCACTTAACAATTACTTCTAAATCAAAAGATCGCTTTTTTTAATCTTAGATATCAGTTTCAGAACATGCGTTTTAATAGACGCTATCTACTGTATTGACAGCAAACATCTGCTTTGATATGATATCCTAAATGCCTATAAACCTTAGACTTATATATAAACTTTTTATCAGAGGTCAATTTGACGTCAAATGTGCGGATTGATACTTGAAACTTACTCTAAACCCAAAGGTTTTAAAAAATGAGCGTTCATGTAATTGTTGAAATGNCNGTTAAACCAGAAAAATTCGATGAAGCAAAGGTGATATTCAAAGAAGCATTGAAAGCAACTCGGGAATGGGAAGGATGTTCATCAGTCGAAGTGTTTTCAAGTAAAGATGAAAATAAATACTTTTTTATCGAAAAATTTGAAAGTGAAACTCAGTGGATTGAATATTTTGCATGGCGTGAAAAAGAAAGTGGGGCGGTACTTCAAGAGCTTCTCAGCGCTCCAATGAAAAAGACCTTCACGACCGAATTAGATTTTGGATATGGTAGCAAGTAAAGTCTAATATTTTTTTGTCAAAAACACATGTGTTTAGCAATGATTAGGTAATGGGTAATATCTGTAAGAATCACTGAATCAATAGCCACCTTTAATTAAAGGAGAATCATTATGCCAAAGATAATAGCAAGCTTTCAAGTAAAAGATTGGGAAACATGGGCAAGTGCATTTGATAGTCATAGCGAGGCCAGAGAAAATGCCAAAATAAATACGGTATATCGTGGCCATGAGTTGGAAGACAAAAATAAAGTGCATGTTATAATGGACGTGCCGACTGTCGACACCCTGCAAAATTTTATGATGCAACCAGAAAACCAAAAGGTGATCGAAGAATCCGGCCATATGCAAGAAACCATGCAAATGGTGATATGTTCGGATTAAAATCAGAAGTGTTAATAGTTGAATTTATATCATACACGAATACAACAATTCATTAAGCATTGAGATTCAAAATGCGGCGTTTTTTAATTAAATGCTAAAAATGAGTTTTATTGAAAACGCGAATTTTATTATGACAGCTGCTAAAAATACTCGTAAGATTATCGGGCTTATAACCATAGCATTTCTTTATAGCGGTTGCTCCTCAGATAAAACTGTTGTCTCAGATACCGTAAACGAGGCATCAGAGATTGACCGCTCGGATAGTGACAATGGAAAAAGTGATCCCATCGCTGTAGCTACTCCTAGCGGTGATACAGTAGATCCATTTACCGGCGGCGGCGATATCACAGGAGCTATGGCAACAAACAGATCCGGCGACTGCACAAATTATGTAAACGATTACAGCTCAAATGTCACCTACCTACAAAACAACCAGACCTTCACGGGCGATGTCTCGATAAGCGTGTCCGGTGGTAAATGCGTGTTCAGCTCCAACGGGATACCCAACCACGACATGGGCGAAGGCGGTCGCTTTGCCNNCCCCGTATCCGAAGTAAACGAAACCTANGAATTCACAGCCAACCCATCCTTCGCCTCCTCACCGGATACCGACATCTGGAAAGGTAATGTCGTCTTGTTAAACGGCGGTCTCATTGAACTCCTGGCGGCAGCATGCTACGGCGAAGGCAACGAACCGTTAGGCCGAGAAAAAATCGGGTGCGGAGGTAGATTTTTAAGCCATCCCTGGCGTTACGACCCGATGTCTCCGTTAAACAGCTTCGGCACCGATATTCACAACGCGCACACCCAGCCCACCGGGCTATACCATTATCATGCGGATCCCAATTCAATCTTTGAAAACAATTGCGACAACGTTTCGTCCGCTTCTCCCGTCATCGGTTTTGCCGCCGATGGATTCCCGCTATACGGATCGTGTATTGACGACAACGGAACCATTAGAAAAGCACAGTCCAGTTATCAACTTAAAAACGACGGTGGACCACGTCAGGCTGTGGCAGGTTACCAAACTCCTACCGGTGGAACCGGCAGCATTGCCAGTTCAAATTACGATGGACAGTTCCGGGGAGATTGGGAATACGTTGAAAATACAGGAGACCTGGACGAGTGTAATGGGATGA
The DNA here is from genome assembly GCA_002693325.1 of Gemmatimonadota bacterium. GTDB lineage: Bacteria > Latescibacterota > UBA2968 > UBA8231 > UBA8231. The sequence continues at coordinate 32,800 of NZPK01000074.1, forward strand.
CCGTCGACGGACAATACGGCTACTATGTAACCGACTCCTTTCCATGGGTGCTCGCTTGTTATTCCGGTACGCCCGATCNGTCATTTCGATAAATCTGCAACATTAGTCGCTAATTTTCCGATAGGATTAATCGTTATAACGAAATCACCAATGAACTGCCTAAATAAAGACGTTGTAGATCCAAACAGAAAATCACATACTCCGCTCACACTGTATTTCTTATTTTTAACCCAAGTGATCTGTATTTCCAAATTGACCGTGAACGCCTCGATACCTAAAGTCAAAATATTTATGTAGTAAATTTATATGGTTAAACGTNGCTCGGTCTTTAAAATATAAGCCAGACATTTTTTTGAATTTTTAATAACATATTTAAGGAGTTAAAAAGTAACTCAAATGTCACCATCCAGATTCCAAGACTTGTTTTTGTATCGGAAAGTTAGAGAGCACTCGCTTTTTTACTTCGTTATTGAAGTGCTAACTATCGTTGCAGGTCTGACCGTTAGTTTTTTGATCGATGAATGGCGCCACGAAAGAAAACAAAGAGAGCGGGAAATTCAAATTTTGTACAGTATTTCTGAAGACTTAAAAGCGGACCATAAATTTGCTGTCAGAAGAATTGAACGTAACGAAGAGAGTATTTTAATATCTAAAAAACTTTTAGATCCCGATTCCATCGGTAAAGTTAAAGAAGATAAATTACAAGATTGGATTCGTGGTCTCCATAATTTCTCTGTTTTTTTGGGAAACGACTATACCTATAAAACTATATCTGCTGAAGCTCGAACACTGATCAGCAATGCGAGTTTAAGAAAAAGACTGCAAATGTACTATTCGGTGGATTATGGCTTAGCGTATGACTGGGAAGACTATGAAAGAAAATTAAGTAGTAAACGCCGCGAGTATATGCTCACGCAAATAACTTCATCAGGTTTAAAAACAATCGAACGCGAGAAGCGGAAAAAGAAGCAAGAATCAATAGTGCTTGTGTATGACCGATCGAGTATCANAAAAGCATTATCAGATCCATTTTTCCAATCTTTATTACGTGTTTCAATATCAGCCAAACAAAAAACAATTAATTTTGCTAAAATGAGAATAGCAAGCATCGAAGAAATCCAGAGAAAATTGGATATCACGTTTGAAAAATCTTCAGAAATTTATAATTCACTGTCCGAAGGTGACAGTAGATTAAAAGCATCAAAGACAGAAACCAAAAGATTAAAAAAAACCGGTAAAAAAGATAAAGAAAACACTAAAACTACAAATACTAAAAATATCGGAGCAAAAAAGATTGATAAAAAAAATAAAGACAACGCAAAAACTACAAGCTTAGAGACGGAGCGTATTATACTTTCTCTATAGGATCAGTTAGTTGTGGTTGATGAGAAGACTGCTTGGGGCAACATCCTGATTCTTTGAGATCTGCTTATAATTCATATAAAAAGCTCGACTAAAAAGTGTCCTTAACCCTACCCTATACATGCTGTTATGCTGGAGTTTAGATAAACCTACCTATCAAACAGATTGAGCCCTCGGTTAACNCACANTTAGCCGGGGGCATTCTCTTTGCCCGCAGGCGAATCCTCTCCTTGCTTTTCCTTTTCCACACTACCAAATTGACAATACATATTTAAATACATAATGTATCATAAACCCCAATGGATAATAGTACTTATAGTCAAACTTTTTTTCAAAGAAACATTAATGAAATTATTTGTCATTCCTATAATAATACTGCTTAACTCGTTTCCCGCATGGTCTGACAACTACGACCTTTCCTGTGACGGCGTCGTAGACTTTGACGACTTTTTTCTTTTCATGGACGACTTCGGTCGGACCAGCGATTTGTCACTAAGTTGTTCCGCAATACTTAGCGACTTTGATTGCAATCATGCAGTTGATATCAACGACTTCTTTCTTTTTGCAGATAATTACGGGAAAACCGTCGAAGTAACAGTAGATTGTGGACAGGTTTTAAATACCGATAAAAATAACACTAATGCCTCCACTTTTTACGGACCAGCTTCATTAGCCGAAGCATTAGAACGAGTTCGTGAAATATCTTGGAACTCACTTCCAACAGATCCGAGTGACCTTTCTACGGTAATTTTGGGTATTTCAACTACATCGGATGTGTTAACCATTAAGGAAAATGGTACAGGTAACCCCGAAGGCCTGAGTTTCAATGAAGGGATGTTAGCTAATTCCAAGTTAAGCAATGACCAATTGCTCTTATCGACCTTTAAATTGATCGAGTTCGGTATTGATACCTACCGTTTGGTATCTATAAAACACTCCAATTTCTGCATAGACTATGTTAATAAAGAAAATGTCCCAACGTTAACTCTAAAAGATTACAGAAGCCATTTTCGAGATCCAGATACGGCCGCTTTTTTAACATTTTCCTTTGAAAAAAGCGAAGACGGAATAAAATTAATTGCTCAAGACCGACACGTATTTAGTGAATCAACCGAAAATTTTGTTATGGATGGTAGTTGGAATTCAGCAGAAGTACGTTTACGTGATAACGAACTGATACTGGCTAACGAAGAAGACGCAACTTCGTTAACCTTTACCCTTTTTACTCCGCCAATATCTACGCAAATACCGACGGACTACAATCCTCTTGCAACGCAAAGAGTAGACAACGATGAAATACCATTAGATTGGGATGGAAAGAATAGTTTAGACAACACAATTAAAGATCTAAATAGTGAGTATAGCGATCAGGTAGCCACGGCAGGTATCAACTCAAATACTAGATCCGCAGCCGAGAGTATGTTAAATCAAATCTCGGAGACCATCCAATCCGAAGGTTTGCAATTACGCTATCCCATTGAATTCTATCTGGCTGTAAGAGAAAATATGTTAGCCAAGAGCGTTCAGGTATCGGATGTGTATAACACTGAGATCGGAGTCTTGGCAGTACCTTATGTATTTTTTACCAATGAAACGGGAGAAGATGGCCTTCACCATCCGTTTATGATAATTGCTAGTCGTGGCACTGGTGAAGGCATTACCCAGCTTTGGGATGTACCACGGCCTCCAGGCGAAGGAACTCCAGGAACACAGTATCCCGATCAGCGAGTGACACGAAATGCTTATAAGGCGTCTATTTTTGCTAAAATCCCAATGCGGGACTATGGACTAGTTTCTTCTGTGTCGGAAAATGACATGGTTGGTCATTTGGCTGGAGATGCAGGAGTCACTGATCTGGATCAGTTAAATTATGTCAGTCTTTCCGGAAATGGTATAGCGATTGATGGAATTATAGTCTACCCAGCAATGAACAACACCTTAACACTATCAGCTGCAGTTGGGGAAATATCAAGTTTGGGTATGCATTCGGGGAGAGGTCTTGACTTGCATTACCATTCGGACGCATATAGTGCGAATCCTAATGGTTTGAACTTTTATAATAAAGAGGATTATCTCGATCGTACACATCCACCCATAATAAGTTTCAGTTTTGATGGAATTGCTGGTTATGGGTTTTATCAAACTGGGGATAATTCTAGCCAGGGTGTAGATTTAGACCTTGATGCCTGGGGTGGCCATGACCATGATATTTACAATTATCATTATCATAGTCAACCGATTGGTGCCACCGTTAGCGGCAAAGGTAAGGAGCCCGTAGACTTTACCGCGCACATGCTGCCTCCAAAGGGCGCTTGGAGAGGACGAATTAATGAAATTCCTGACTTTTGGTCCGGTAATAAGCCAAGTTATAAAGGTAGACCGGGGAAGTACCAAGGCTTTTAATCATAGCTAAATGTAAATTATGCGGACGATTAAAATCAGGTGATAATATCAAAGTCCCCCGGTTAATAGACAATATACAGGGGCTTTTTATTGCCCATAATGAAACCGAGATTCCTAGAAGTTTTAATTGAGGTTCTTTACCAACTTCACATTTTCAGTAAATTTTAATCACAACCAAAACATATTCTTATTGTTTTATTATGCCTATTTTACCTCGTTAGAAAAACTAAAATCTGGCAATTGCCCAAAAACCTCTTTTAACTTAGATCCCCATGTTTCAGAAACAGTCTGAAAATACGCGTTGTTTTCCTCTAACGTTAAATCTCGTCCTGATTCAAGAGAGTCTTTTTCATAAATACGTAAATGAAGAGGCATTGCTACGGACAGATTGGCTTTTATCGTAGAATCAAAAGAGACTATCAATAACTTCACGGCCTCTTCAAATGTCATAACGGGGTCGAAAGCTCTCACAATTATGGGCTTACCATATTTGGTTTCCCCGATTTGAAGAAAGGGTTCATACTCAGACACTTCAATAAAATTGCCCTCAGGATAAATAAGATAAAGAGACATATTTTCTCCCTTAATCTGTCCACCTAGGATAAGGGTTGCATCAAATTTATTTGATGCTTCCTGACCTCCTTTTGACATATCAACTATCACTTCACGCAACTGTTGTCCTACCAATTTCGCGGCTTGAAACATTGATGTGACCCCAAGAATGCTTTCATTTTTCCCACTCAACTTAGAGGCTTCATTCAAGTGGCTAACAACTGCCTGACTAGTCGCAAGATTACCCGCCGTCAATAAAAACAACTGAAGCTCTCCTGGCCTTGACCAATGGTGTATCTTGGAGTAATGCGAAATATTATCAACTCCCGCATTTGTTAATGTATCTGCCATAAAAACCAATCCCGAATCCAATCGGAGAGCAACACAATATGACATTAATCTCCCTTATTGTATAATTACTTGTGTGGTCATAGTCTCCTCACCATCTCCGAAACGAAGGCCCGCAACAGGCTGTACATCTGAATAATCAAATCCAGATGCAATCCGGACATATTTTTCATCTGGAGATATCTGGTTAGAAATATCAA
>NZPK01000075.1 GCA_002693325.1 Gemmatimonadota bacterium
TAATGAATTTTCTGCGCGAGTGCCTGAAGCACCGCGATGAGCACAAACAAAAATTTTTGACATACAAATCTCATTTATTTTTTATGTTCTTCGCGATCTATTTCCGTTTTGATAATATCGTACCTCTCAGCCCGTGCAAAACGTGTTTGAAAGAAATTTTTCAATTCAATGGTTATTTATCTGTAGGCATGCCATTCGAAGAAACTTGGCCGAAAGATACCGCTTTCGGAGAAATTTTTCGGATATCTATCGTGATGGGCCTCATTAGGTCACTGGTTGGACCAAATCCACTGCACGATCATCACGGCCCTCATCTGATTAATGCTGGCGAGCTCAAAGGTCCTGACACCCATCAAGACTCGTTTACCGATTTTCGAGAAAATTATTTTGACATACAATTGTCGNTTTTTTGTGNAGACACTCCTAATGAAAAAGGTGGAANATTTTTTATCCCCNGTACTCANTTNCGCAACATTCGTANNTCTGAAATTGACATTTATCAGCATANGCGTGGCAAAATTAGCGTGGTGTGCTCAGCCGGAACAGTTTTTGTTTGGAATTCGCGGATTTGGCACGGGGCTCGGTCCAACCGAATCAAAAGTCCAAGATATATGTACAAACTAAGACTCAATCCATCACAGCCACAGGTAGGTCTATTCAACACGTCCGATCTAAATAACCCAGCTATTGAAAATATACTCAAAACGAANNANGGATNGGNGNATACNGACTATANTTATGAACTTTTGAAACGATTTNAATATGGTATTATGTGTCTGGTCAACAAAAATNGTNTTTTAAATCAAAAGTCCATTAAGGCATTTAATCTAGACAGCCATGCTCTTTCTCTATAATACCAATCGATACACAACCTTAGACCATCATCTAAATCAGTTTGCGGCCTCCATCCCATCGTACAGTATGCCTTNTTTATGCAAGCATGAGTTANTGGAGCATCAGCATGATTTGCAGNAGAATAACGCACCTTAGCACTCTTCTCGGTAATAAATTCAATCCTACGNACAAGGTTTTTCAAAGAAATAGGCCTTCCNGACCCTAAATTAATGATCTCATAGCCGAGAGGTTTTAAACCTTTTATAATTCCATTTACTATATCTTCGATATAAGTGAAATCACGCCGCTGGGTCCCATTCCCAAAAAATGTCAAGGGAACGCCCTCAATAACTGACTGAATAAACCTAAATGGGCTCATGTCCGGTCGTCCTGCCGACCCGTACACGGAAAAAAAACGAAAAACCGTAATATCCATCCCGTGCAAGTAGTGATAACTAAAGCACAATTCTTCTGCTGCTTTTTTGCTGGCCGCGTAAGGTGAGATGGGTCGATCAGTATTAATAGATTCGGAAAATGGTATTTCCCCAACACCAGAGTAAAGGCTGGAAGAAGAGGCAAACACAAACTTTTTTATACCATGTGTTCGACAAAATTCAAGCACGTTTAGCGTCCCCAAAACATTCGACTCATAGTAGTCATGTGGATTACTTACGCTTTGCCGAATTCCGGCCCGACCCCCCAGATGAATCACGCCATCCAGCACTCCTCCTATAGAGTCTAAGGCCTTCGTGATCAGACTTGAAAAGTTATGCACATCACAGAAATTTATTCGACAAAATATAAATCCATCACTGCCTTCTAGTTGCGAGAGGCGCCAGTCTTTTATGCAAAGATCCGGCGACTNATACATACTATCAACACCTAAGACTTTGCATCCATTATTTAACAGATTTTCAACTACATGGTATCCTATAAATCCAGCGCAGCCTGTAACTAAATATCCCTTCTGAGAAATNTTACGCATTCTTTAATCTCAATTATGTTGCTAATGGAGGTCCCTGTGGTATAAATACTTTTTTGGAAGCTTTTTCATGAGAAATTTTGATAGCAACAAAATTAGCTTTTTGATACTCTCCAAGATGAATTTCTCCTGTAATCATCCCATTCATTAATTCTCCTGAAAAAAGAAAAGGTATCATATTACCAGGTTGCCGAAAATAACTCTCCAAAGTTATGTTTTCTCCTTCAATTGAGCCTTTGATTGGTTGGATCGAAAAAGTGCTTCGGTGCTCACCACCCAACCAATTACCATCCTGTTCCAAAATCCACTGATGCTCTACTGTGCTAGCATAAAATTCGACCTGAACCTGCCAATGACCCGTTAGGTCTAAAGAAGGAGGAACATATTCAGTGGAACGAGGGACATTAACAGATAAGATCTCAGCAAGCCTAGAGGCTACCGTCTCGGCTTCTCCTTCTTGCATCTGACTAGGAGTGATACGTATACCAGAATGGTTAATTGCATCAGAAGCGGCAAGAGCAATTCTTGGCTTCGACNTTCCAACCATTTCTGCCAACTCTTCACCTGTTATTCCACAAATAGCATCATTCCATCTTATCTCCAATGAAGGAGATCGGTTCGATAAACCACAAGGATTTATAATTTCGGTCTCTATACCTCCTATTGATTTTATCTTATTAGAAATNATNTCCAGNCGTGACAACCAAACCTGCCACTCTGCCTGATGGTCCCGCTCTAACCATAATTCGACTGCAGTAAGCAAGCCCATAATTTCTTCTTTTCCGACCTTATCGTCACGACCCGGACCATGATGAGGAGCACTGGCTTGCCAGGCAGCTAATATTAAGTCCTTACGACCGATAACAAGCCCAGTACATTGAGGACCACAAAGAGCTTTTCCGCCACTATAAGTAACCACATCCGCCCCCTGCTGAAGATGGACGTTAGGCACAGTTAAATTTTCTGCNGCGGCNTCTGCCAAAATAGGAATTCCTAACGGATTCGCAATTTCAGCCATTACTTCGAGAGATAAAGTAGCNCNTGGATCGGAAGCACCTCCAGTCACTAAATAGATCATGGCAGTACGGTCACTTANAGCAGCAGACATCTCTTCTGGTGACTCAACGGTGACAAATTCAATACCCACATTACGAAGAGCATGGTCATATGCATTCCGCGAATATGCTGGAACAATCACTTCCTTTTTTTCGAATCCGCAAAGATCGGGAATACGTATCAATTTTTCTGGATCTCCACCTGTAATACAAGCGGTAGTAATGTGCTTCATTCCAGCAGCACACCCCGAAGAGATCATTCCCCACTCCGCCCCTGTCAATTCAGCCAACCTTCGCCCGACACCCTCAGCGAGCTCATCATACTGGACAAAATTGTGAGAGGCTCTTTCCATAGCTATAAGAACTTCTGGCAACTCAATCGATCCCCCAATTATTGTAAACGTACCTCTGCAATTTATAATAGGTTCCACGCCTATTTCCTGATAAATAGAAGATTCTATTTGAGTCATCGTATTTTTCCACCCTTCGGTATCGTTTAAATTGAAAGGCCAAAATACATTGCCAGAAGCATTCAAGCAATATTGCACTTGACGCAATGACTGCAACAAGAGATCATTTTATATAAAAACAAACCAAGGCCAGAATTTAAAATATGATGAAAGAAAATCCGCTCCTTCATACCGATGGATTACCAAGATATGGAGAAATACTTCCTAAACATGTTCGACCTGCCATTGACCAAACGCTTAAGCTTGCTGAAGAAATGTTAAAAGATCTAGAGGCCAACGATGTGCCAACATGGGGTAGGGTTATGGAGAAACTCGAAGAAATAGACTTGTTATTCTCAAGATCATGGGGGCCGGTTGAACACCTTTTGAGTGTAAAAAATTCCGATGAGCTACGACTAGCACACGAAGCCGTTCAACCAAAGGTAGTCTCAATGGGTTTAAAACTAAGACAAAGTCAGAGTCTCTTTAAACAATTGTGTGCTTTACGAGACGGTCCTCAATCACGACATCTAAATCCTCCTCAAAAAAGAGCCGTAATGCTTAGGATCCGAGATGCAGAGCGAGGGGGAGTAGGCTTAGTGGGCGCGCCAAGAGTTCGGTTCAATGACATTGAACGCTCGCTGTCCAAACTAAAGACTGCCTTTTCAAATCGACTTTTAGATTCTACGAAAGCCTACGAATTAGTAATTCATAACGAAGCTGAAACAGAAGGATGGCCACAAAGTCTCAAAGCAGTAACTGCCCAATCGCATAGCATGGCATACAAGAGTAATGCAAGCATAGATAATGGCCCTTGGCGAATAACGCTTGATATGCCAACATTCATGCCGTTCATGCAACATCATAGGGATCGGAAAACTCGAGAGCTGGTCTATAAGGCTTATGTAAGTCGTGCCAGTAGAGAAGAATTAGATAATAGTGAATGTATTAACGAGATTCTTCGTCTTCGGAAAAAACAGGCTCAATTATTAGGTTTCGACAATTTTGCAGACTGGAGCATCTCGGAAAAAATGGCGCCCGATGTGGCAGCAGTCGAACAAATGTTTGATGAATTACAAAACGCCGCAGAAGACTCTATGAGGGATGAATTTCACGAAATAGAGCAATGGGCAAAAAATAATGGATCGACCGATCCACTTCTGCACTGGGACATCGCATTTTGGTCAGAGCGCCTTAGAGAAGACCTATTCGATTATACGGATGATCAACTAAGACCCTATTTTCCACTGCCCAAAGTTTTGAATGGTTTATTCGATCTTTGTGAACATCTATTCGAAATAAAGATAGAAAGAACAAACATCAATCAATTCAACAGCTGGAACGACAGCGTAATGTTCTTCGCTGTAAAACGTGAGGGAATTCTGATTGCACATTTCTATTTGGATCCATACTCTCGCCCCGAAGAAAAACGGGGCGGGGCTTGGATGAATAGTTGTTTGAACCGGTGCATGCGAAGGGGTCAATTACAAACGCCCGTTGTCCACCTAATCTGTAACGGTACTCCTCCTATTGCAGATCAACCGTCCTTGATGAGTTTTAGGGAAGTAATTACCCTCTTTCACGAATTTGGACATGGCCTCCAAGGAATGTTAACAACCATTGACCATGCCGATATTTCTGGGCTAAATGGGATAGAATGGGATGCCGTAGAAATAGCAAGCCAATTCATGGAGAATTGGTGTTATAATAAGCCTACACTTATCGGTATGACATCCCACATCGAAACAGGTCAACCATTACCAGACGAATTATTTGATAAAATAGTCAAGGCGCGAACATTCCAATCAGGTATGGCGATGATGCGTCAGTTATTATTTGGGCGCATTGACATAGCTTTACACGAAAAATACGATCCTGATGGCACTGAAACTGCTTTTGATATCGAACAAAAAATATCGGAGAAAATGTCTCCGCTCGAACCGTTGAAAGAGAGCCGTTTTCTTTGTTCCTTTAGCCACATTTTTGCCGGTGGATATGCCGCGGGTTATTACAGCTATAAGTGGTCTGAAGTCCTCAGCTCTGACGCTTTTGCGGCTTTCGAAGAAGTTGGACTAGATAACAGAAAAAAAATACTTGACGTTGGCCTACGCCTGCGTGACACTATTCTTTCATTGGGAGGTAGTCAAGATCCAATGGAAATTTATCAGAACTTTCGTGGCCGCCAACCTACTACAGACGCTCTTCTACGACATAGTGGCCTCAAAAAAGAAAAATAACTCATGCGCATCGCGATTGGATCTATTTTAACAGAATGCAACCAATTTGGTGGAGCACCGATAGACATCGATTGGTTTAAACGTTACGACCTTTTCTATGGTGAAGAGGTATTAAAAGTTAATTCAGGAGTAGTGGGAGGAGCACTTGATATATTTCGAGAATCTGAAGTTGAAATAGTCCCACTTATTTATGCTAGCACCTGTCCAGGCGGATACATAACCAAGGAATGTTACGAGCACCTACGTGGTGAACTCATAGGCAAATTACAAGACTCCATGCCGGTGGACGGCGTTCTCCTTCCATTACATGGTGCTTCTGTTGCGGAGGGTACGCACGACCCAGAAGGAGACATTTTAGGCGCCGTACGCCTTATCGTTGGAAACGATATACCTATAGTTGCTACATTAGATCTACATGCTCACGTTACACAGGAAATGGTACAAAACGCCAACGCTTTGGTAGCTTGGGAGACATATCCACATCGAGATAGTATGACTACTGGTATGCGAGGAGCAAAACTTCTCAAAGATGTTATTGAAAATGATGTTCAGCCGACCATGGCGATGGTCAAGGTTCCTGTTATAACGGGGGCAATTCTTGGCGGAACCGACGGAAACGGTGCATTCGCACAATTAATGCGACAAACGAAAGAATTAGAAAATTGTACTGGAGTACTTTCTACGAGTCTTTTCCTTACACACCCGTATTTGGACCAACCTAATATGGGTAGTGGCGCTCTAGTTGTAACAAATAACGACCTAGAAGGTGCCAAGGAATTGGCGTATACGATTTCCGCAGACTATTGGGAAAGGCGCTACGAGATTGAGGCAGTTGTTAAAACTCCCCAAGAAGCGATAGAATCGGGATTAAAATCCAATGCAGGAACTGTTGTTTTAGTTGAAACAGCCGATTGCTCGGGAGGCGGAGCCGCTGGTGACAGCGTAGCTACTTTACGAGCACTTCTCAACAACCCTGAAGTTGAAAACGCTATAGCCCCAGTAGTCGATCCAAAAGTAGCGGAAGTCTGTCACAATTTGGGAGTAGGCTCCAAAGTAAATTGTATGCTGGGGCATAGTATAGACACGAGGTGGGGCAGTCCAATCATTGTTGAAGGAAGAATAGAGGATCTATCTGACGGCTCTTTCTTATATAAGGGAGGAATATGGGACGGTGTCAAAGGTCAAATGGGACCAAGCGCGGTGATTAAATCTAAGGGCGTACGCATCCTTGTTACCAGCCATGCTACATACGATTTGGCAGATGAGCAATGGCAGGCAGTCAATATAAATCCACGGTCAACCCGTTTTGCTGTTGCAAAAAACCCTATGAATTTTCATAACGTTTATAAGGACAAAGCTTCACAAATACATATTCTTGATACGCCTGGGCCCACTCCTGCCTCAGTAAAAAAATTACCATTTAAAAACCTCAACCATCCGTGTTTCCCAATCAACGAAAAAATCACCAAAGTAAAACCAACCATACTAACATAAAAACCTTAATTCAATCTCTATACATCGTCTAATCCATTTATTTCCAAAAGATACATTTGTCTCCCTCCCGAGTGGGCAGAATCAACCATGACTTTGTCACCTTGAGCATTAGATCTGGGGTGTAAATCGCATCTGCTATCACCACGATAAATTTCTAAGGCAGGAAACGTAGCAAGTGGTATGCGACGTTGATTACTTGGGTTAAACAAATAAACTTCCTGCACTTTATCCTTCTCTCCATGTGGATAGGTGTCATTTAAGATCCATTCATCCTTATTATTTAAGGTGGGTAAATAAGTACAATGTCCATTCAACTCCATATTTCCTAATCCAACAGATTGAACACTCCGGTCTTTTTCGTTAAAAAGATAAAAGCCCTCTGCATTAGAAGGATGCCAAGCCCAAGCTAGAATATTCTCCGAGTCTCGCCAAATAAAATGAGAGGTTTTACCCCCATCATCAACTACGCGAAGGTCCGTGCCGTCGAGCCCTATTGTCATCATCCTTGTATGAAACGGACCACCAGAAAAGCGCCACCGATGAAGAAAGATTGCCCGTGCCCCGTCAGGACTAATCAACAGATGATTGAAATAATGCTTCGCTTTGGACAAATCTCCGTGCGGGTATGGCAAAGATGCNACTTCCGCGATAGAAACAATCAGATGACTCTTGCCGCTATTCATATCTTGGTAAGAAACTCCTACGTCATCCGGAGCCAAAATATGTCTATTGGGATCAGGAAATCCAGCATATCCATAGCCAGGTCGCATATCCTGAATGCGCCGAAAATCCGTATTGATTGATGCGTTACCATCAGGAGAAAGAGAATAAATTGCACTAGGAAAGGTTTTAACTTCACCGGAATTCAAATTTAAAACTCTACTTACGAAATCGTCACCTTGTCGATCATTCCAAATTATCTCGTCTTTATATCCTGGCCTCCATTGAAGCATACAGCCCTGCTGCCAACACCATGCAGTAGACGTACCTATCTCGCACCATCTGTCTTCATTTTGTAAATCGATTATTCCTAAGATCAACTCATCATCCTCATTAGGAGCCCTATGTTCGAAATCAACCTCCATNCCTAATGCATATCGACCGGTAATATCAAACTGAAACTTATCATAATAACCAAACCAATGGAACTTTGGTCCAGAGGTTACCGGACGTTTAGCTATTGTGAATTCCATTCTTTTTTCCTTTCATTTTCTCTCAACGGGTGTTACTCCTTTTTTTAAGAGAATATTACCGTATTTGGTTATATCTCCGCTCATAATAACGGCAAAAGCCTTTGACGTNCGCTCATAAAAAGCGAACCGCTCAATCTCCCCTACTTTCATTGTTTCAGTGGAATGACGAGATAAGACTTTTTCATAATTTTGGCGAACTAAGGGGTCAATGGTATCCCCTGGAACGGCTTTCATTATGATTGCCGGACATTCAACATAAGTATCTAAAACCATCAGTGGTAAAATTGCTTCAAGTAAATCCGGAATCATTAAACCATCAGCTCTTATTACATTTTGGTTACATGAATGACCCGGAAAATGAGCATCGGCAATTACNAGTTCATCACCGTGCCCCATTCGATGCATTGTAATCAACAACTCAGGACTAATAAGAGACGAAATTCCAACTAACATTTATCCATTCCTTTCTCTAAGATGTTACAGTTTCTTATTGACATAAGCGGTAAAAAGAAAGTATAATGAGATCACTANATNAGTTCCAAGTATTTGAGAGGCATACAGATGAATGTTATTACTGTTGCACGCCAAATAGGTTGTCGCGGTGACTGGATTGCGGAACAAGTAGCCACAAAATTGGGCTACGACTTAGTTGATAAAAGGCTAGTTGANGAAATCGCAAAGATTACTGATACCTCTATCGAAGAAGTAGAGCAGTATGACGAAAAAGGAGAGAGGCCGATCAGGTATTTTCTTAAAAGGTTACTGCTACCTGATATCGCTCCTGGAACCTTTCCGCTNTCTGCATCGGCATACGCTCCAGAGTTTGGTTTAGAATTTTCCTATGCCCGTNAACACAGTGTTGAAAATACAACTTACCTAGACAGAGGTACTTATCAACTATTAATAACAACTCTGATCCAAGATTTCGGACAAACGGGTCGAGNCGTAATTGTTGGTCGAGCAAGTCAAATAATTCTAAGCGGTCGTCCGAACGTAGGGCATGTTAAAATAATAGCGCCCTTGGAACAGCGCGTAGAGTATATTGCCGCTCACAGATCGATTGATTCAACAGACGCTCGTAAAATCGTCGAACAACATGACAATTGGCGACAAGCGTACCTANGCAATGCNCATGGAGTGGATTGGGAGGATTCCCTTCTTTACGATTTAACAATAAATTTGGCTAATATCAGTGCAGAAGAGTCCGTTGATATAATCATAAACTACGCATTAGAATAAAAAACCTTTAATCCGGTCATCATAACGAAACTAAACCGGCATCAATCCTTGTATAACCATTCAACAGTGGTTTTTGCGGCTTTTAGAGACATCCGCTCTCGCCCCAATTTACCCGGATGGTTATGTTCTAACATTTTTGATGTAAAATACGAGATAATCAACGTTTCATCCGAAAGGTGAGTGCACGCGACATTACTAAATTCAAATGTTGGATCATCCTCAATATTCTTTGGACTGGTCCAGGTAAATCCCCCATCCCTTGAAATCGATAACGACAACGGTGTTCGTTTACCGCTATGATCATATGTGTGATCATAGAGTGCATTATTCCAAACCAATAAAAGATCTTCTTTACTCGGAATAGTCGTCAGACTAAGCATCGATTCACTCGAACTCAATCCACTCGGCTGCGGATGTGTCCAATTTAGACCTCCGTCAATCGAACGAGAGAAAAAAGCACTTCCCAATTGATTACGCACAACCATCAATAAATTCCCACAGCTAGTCTCAGCAATATGATTTTCCATTGTACCACGCAACGGCAGCGTTACCATGTTTTCCGAAATCCTCCAAGATATCCCGTCATCATCACTTATAAAACAACCCGAACTTGATCTACAGTCAGGATAAGATCCCCACACAGGTAGATATTCACAACTTTTCAATAGTCTACCATTTGACAAAAGCGTAAAGGTGTCGTTAGCACATCCATAAGGCTGGTGATCCCAAATAACTTCGGGATCAGACCACGTGCGCCCACCATCCGAAGAGCGTTTAATAAATCCAGAGGATTCTAGGGGTTGATTCCAAACCAAGCGATGGTACTTCAGATAAAAAAATAATAATGTCCCATCTGACAATAAAACTAAACTGGGATTGTAGACACTTATATCCCCTAATAGAGGTATGACTTCAATCCGATAATCACTCCATGTCATGCCCCCATCGATAGACCTCATTGACGCTATACTAGAAGGGGCTTCGTCATGACCAGCAAATTCACTTTCGTGCATTTCTATCCATACTATAAACAACTCATTTCCATTTAATTCAACTATTGAAGCCGAATCGTTGCGTGGATGCAACGTTGTCGCTTCGGCAATAGGAAAGTAGACAACATCAGCGTGCTCTCTTCTTCCGTCCATCTTGAACTCCACGTTTCAATGTCTCAATTAAAGAAACTCAGATTCACAAATACAGATACCTCTTATAAAACAAAAATATTAAAAAACTACTGACTTTAAGTTTACAAATCTGTTACACGTTCAATAGGCCGAGAAACTGCCCCATGTAAATAGTAATCTTCCGAGCGCGGCCAACGCATTGAATAACGTTTCTGTTGTCCCCTTTTATAGCCAGAGTTGTAGTAATTACTCGTAGCTAACCACTCTAGTAGTCGTTCCTTCAGTTCTGCTTGCAGAACAGTATAGTCATCATGATCCCATAGATTTTGTAATTCGTTTGGATCTTCATTGAGATCATACATTTCACCGGCCTGTTGGCCTATGTAGTAAACCAATTTATATCGATGTCCACGCATCATTATCTGATAATTGTCTTCTGCATATACATATTCCCGTGCCGGTAGATCTTCGTGATTACCGTCTATGTAATGACACAATGGCCTACCCTCAAAATAACTAGGGACCTCAACACCAGCTCTTTTGAGAACAGTTGGTCCAATATCCATTAGAGAGACTAAATCATTTGTGAAATTTCCAAAGGATGATCGGTTCGAACTATCACGAATAATTAGAGGTATATGCACAACGGATTCGTACATAAGCCACTTATATGCCAAACCATGATCACCTAACATCTCACCATGATCCGAGCAAAAAATGACCAAGCTGTCTTCAAGAAAACCACGCATCTCTAAGGCGTCCATTATCTGTCCAATTTTTTCGTCAACAGTTGAAATTTTTGCATAATAGTGACGACGCATATGATTAATATCATTCTCATCAGGAGAAAACATATCAATAACTGATTCATGGTCTGTAGATGCATGCATTTTTCTATGGGCCTCATGTTGAGGTGGTTTTTTTCCCAATTCACCATCAACCATGACTCTTCCTGGTAATTGAACATCCCTATAATGCAAAAGATGCCGTTCTAACGGATCCCAAGGTTCATGAGGCCCTGTAAAGCCAATTTGTAGGAAAAAAGGCGCATCGCCTTTATAATCACGAATCCAAGACAGAGCGGAGTCACCGATAAACACATCGCTGTGAAATCGTTCATCCAAGTGCCATGGTACCCCCTGATACTTTTTAGTCCAGTTTGGATCTGTAAGGTGCCTGTCATTAGGTCTTTGAAGACCATTTAGACGTAAATACCGACCCCAATCATCGTCAGATCCACCTACATCATGTGACTTATTGGTTGGGTTTTCAACAATGATCCTTTCGTGAAAGCCCCCGTTAATATCATTCGGTTGAAAATGCATTTTACCCACATTTGCACAATAATATCCAGAAGAGTTTAGATCCTGTACCCAATTACGATGTTGTCCCCACGCATCGAAACTATAAGTACCTGTATTATGCGCATACATACCAGTGAACATAGCGGCACGAGAAGCCACGCAGGTCGCACCAGGACAATATGCACTCCGAAAAGAAAAACCTTCTTCTGCCAATTTATCCATGGCTGGGGTATACATGTGTTCGTAACCCCATGCACCCAAAGTATCTGCCCTCTGCTGATCCGTCATTATTAGTATTATATTGGGACGAGACATAAGAACTTTTTCTTTCCTGGTAAAAGNCTATTTTTGTCCTATAAAATCATAGATTACTTTACGATAAGATGGGCCGTTATCTTTTGCAAACTATTAAANCTTTTTACAAATTTCCACTTGAATTCCGAAGACTAACCGATAAATAAAGAACGGGAAAAGGCTTTTCCATCAAACGGGTGAAGATCCTCAATACCCTCTCCGACTCCGATCATTTTTACGGGTAAATTCAANTCTTTTCTCAATGCCACAACAATACCACCTTTGGCAGTACCGTCCAGCTTAGTAAGAACTATACCCGTGAGACTTGCTACATTATTAAACTCTNTAGCTTGGGATAGTGCATTCTGACCATTTGTTGCATCCAATACNAGGAGTGTTTCGTGCGGAGCTTGCGGAGCTTGTTTTCCTATGGATCGCTGTATTTTNTTTAATTCCTCCATTAGGTTTGTCTTATTTTGCAAACGACCTGCCGTATCCACGAGTAGCACGTCTATACCTCTACTCAAAGATGCTTGTACTGCATCGTACGCAACTGAGGCTGGATCTGCTCCCTGCTGAGCCCGAATAATATCAACCCCGGCTCGACCCGCCCAAACATCTAATTGAGCAACNGCGCCGGCACGAAAGGTATCACAGGCAGCCACCATTACTTTATTTCCTGCATCAGCATAATTCTTTGCTAATTTACCAACTGTTGTTGTCTTACCGGCACCATTAACACCCACCATCAACACAACATATGGCTTAGCAGGAAAATCTCCTCGCCCACGAGGTAACAAAGTCTCTTTTTCTACCTCGACAACCTCGGCTACGAGTCTTTCCAATATTTTCATAACTTCTTCGATGGTCTGCGGATCTTTATCCTGGTCCTTCACAACGGACCTAAGGTCTTCAACCAAACTCGTTGAAACATCCAACCCCATGTCAGCTTGTATGAGTATAGCCTCTATTTCCTCCAAGGTATCCTCATCTAAACTTTCACCGACAGAAACCACCGCGGCTATTTTCTTGCGAATAGCCTCCCGTGTTTTGCCGAGCCCTGCGCCGAATTTGCTAAATACGCCACCCAACATTTTTCTATTCCTCGATTATTTTTGGGGTCAATTAAAAGTATTTTATAAACTTTAGAAAGATCTATAGTATGCTCGCTCCTCTTGCTGTCAAGACTATTGGGGGACAAATCGTTTATTGTCACGTATTTACATATATCATCCTGCAATTGCATTTGCCCAACTTTCGGGCTAAATTCAGTTTNGGCATATTAAAATATTTGTCAACACAGACACCTGATCCGTAAAAAATCTTAGTAGATTATCGGGTCNCCAAAGATGTGGTNAATCTACATTTTTTATATCTGGCGAATATTCTATGAGAGATCCATAAGTTAAAATTTAGGGGCCTCTTTTTGAAAATTTCAACAAAATTCTTAAAAACATGAANAAGCCAACAGANTTTATGCATCGAGCAATTACTATTGCTGAAAGGGCAAGGGGACAAGCCAATCCAAACCCGACTGTCGGGTCCGTCATTGTAAAAAAGGGTAAAGTCGTGGGCGAAGGAGTAACNAGCAAAATAGGTGGTCCCCATGCAGAGATAAATGCACTGATGCAAGCAGGACCCAATTCTAAAAACGCCGAGTTATTCGTAACCCTTGAGCCCTGTTGTTTTCATGGTCGAACTTCACCTTGTTGTGAGGCGATTGTTAAAGCNGGAATACGTAANGTCTATTATGCAATTCAAGACCCTGATAGCCGAGTACGTGGTAGAGGATCGAGATATTTAAAACAAAATGGGGTCGTGGTCGAAAAAGGATTATTAAAAAAACAAGCAACAGATCTTCACGCCATGTATCTTACTCATAGAAAAAAAAGNCGACCTCACTTCNTATTAAAATTAGCGCAGACTTTGGATGGACANATAGCAACACATTCGGGGCATTCAAAATGGATTACNGGAATCCAAGCTCGACGACATGTACATCGCTGGCGCTCTTTTGTTGATGCTATAATTATTGGTGCTAATACTCTAAATTTAGACAATCCAAAACTCACAGTTCGGCACACAAGTGGAAGAAGTCCCAAGCCGATTATAGTTGATGGTCACCTTAGAGCGAATCCAGAAGCCTCTCTTTTTACTCGTGCAGATGCGATTCTTGTAACTGGGAAAAACACACCCANACAGAAACGATATGCCTTTGCAGAAAAAGGAACGGAATTATGGACTTTTCCNACAAGTAATGGTATCATCGATCTGAACGATTTTGCCCAGCATGCTGGCGAAAATCAAATCGTTGGTGCGATAGTGGAGGGCGGAGGACAATTGGCTACTGCCTTTTTGAAAGCACGGTTAATTGACGATGTCCATATTTATCAAGCTCCGAAAATAATAGGTAAGGGCATTCCAGGTATTGGTGAACTAAACACCAACTTAATTTCCGAAAGTCTAAGACTGAGCGAAGTAAATGTTCAACAATTAGGAAAAGATATCCTCTACTCTGGCAAGGTTGAATATCCGTGTTTACAGGACTAGTACAAGAAATAGGGCACCTGCGTACTATCGACAAGAAAGGCAATTTTCAAAGGTTGCAAGTTGAAGCAACATCCATAATGGAATTTCTATCTATTGGCGACAGTGTTGCTATCAATGGAGTTTGTCAAACAATTGTAGACTTGGGACAAGATAGATTTTCTGTCGAATGCGTTGCAGAAACTCTCGCACGAACAACTTTGTCTACCGTCGAAATAGGTCAACCTGTTAATTTAGAACCAGCTCTACGGCTTTCTGATCGATTAGGCGGCCATTTTGTACAAGGCCACATCGATGACGTCGGGTATTTGCAAACCATAACAGAAAAAAACAATGAATGGTCGATTCACGTTTCCGCTCCCCTTCCCCTTCTACGATACATTGCAACCAAAGGATCTATCGCAATCGACGGCATTAGTCTAACGGTAGCCAATGTTAATTCAGAGGGCTTTACGGTCTCGGTTATCCCACATACATTTAATAACACGGTAATGCGTTATCGCAAAGTAGGTGACTCTGTCAACCTCGAAGTTGACCTAATTGCTCGTTATTTAGATCAATTAGTCTCTAAAGCAAATCGCCCTGATAGTAAATTAACCTTGGAAAATCTCCGCCAAATGGGATATTAACCGTGCCCGATTTCAATACCATTGAAGAAATAGTTTGCGACTTAAAAGATGGCCATATGGTAGTTTTGGTAGATGAACGACGTAAAGAAGTTGACGGAGACGAAACCGTCGGTGAGGGGGAATTGATAATGCTTGCCGAGTTGGTAACGACTGAATCTGTGACTTTTATGATGCGCCATGCCGGCAGCCCACCTGCGGTAGCGATAGGGCCTGATCGCCTCCGTCAATTAGGTATTCATGAAGGAAACAGTGAAGCTGGTCCCCGTGGAGCATCATTCATGGCAGCGGTTAATGCTCGAGAACTTGAAGGAACCGGAGTTTCCTCTCAGGATAGGGCCCAGACTATTCGTAAATTGGCAGATACAAATAGTACGACTGACGACTTCGTCCAGCCCGGTCACATAATACCGCTTTTAGCTCAGAATGGAGGCGTCCTAAAACGAGCTGGCCATACTGAAGCCTCAGTAGATTTGGTTAAAATAGCAGATAATCAACAAGTAGCTCTTATGGCAGCTATTCTAGATAATTCCGGACAAGTAGCTGACACCCCCTACCTACTCGATTTTGCCAAAAAACATGGATTCAAAATTGCAACGATTCACGATCTCATTGCTCATAGGAGACAAACTGAAAAATTGGTTTTACGTGAGGCTATTTCCCCCATGCCTACTCGTTATGGGGAATTCACAGCACATGCGTATAGGAGCATCGTGGATGATAATCCCTACATCGCTCTCGTCTATGGTGAGATAATTAAGGATAACGAAACACTCGTCCGAATGCATTCAGGTTGTCTTACTGGTGATGCACTTGGATCGTTACTTTGCGATTGCGGAGACCAACTCAACCGATCCATGGAACTGATCGTAAAGGAAGGACATGGGGTAATTGTTTATATCCAACATCACGAAGGAAGAGGTATCGGAATTCTTCATAAACTCAAGGCTTACGAATTGCAACAACGTAAGGGGTTAGATACTATAGAAGCAAATCACGCTCTTGGACATCCAATCGACTCTCGTGATTATGGTATTGGTGCTCAGGTATTATACGATTTAGGACTCCGAAAAGTACGGTTTTTAACTAACAATCCCAAAAAGCGTGTCGGGTTAGAAGCTTATGGAATAACTGTTGTGGAGCAGGTCTCTATTGAGGCTACTCCAAACAAACATAATGTACGCTACCTTAAAACAAAGCGTGATAAAATGGGACATGTTACGTTGTTATCAGGTGAGAACATTCAGAAAGGATAGAGACAATATGGTCCAAAAAATTCACGAGGGAAAACTTTCAGCAAACGGCAAGCATTTCGCAATTGTAGTGAGTCGTTTTAATGATCTCGTTACGACGCGATTGAGAGATGGCGCCTTGGACTGCCTCAACAGACACGGTTCAGATCAAGATGCAGTTGAAATTGCATGGGTCCCGGGTGCATTCGAATTACCCGTTGTGGCACAAAAACTAGCTAAAACGGGACGTTTCGACGTCGTCATTTGTCTCGGGGCAATTATTCGAAGCGATACCCCGCATTTCGATTACGTTGCCGGAGAAGCATCAAAAGGAATTGCTCGCGTTAGTTTAGATACTGGGATTCCGATAACCTTCGGAATTATTACGGCAGACTCTGTCGACCAGGCCATACAACGTGCAGGTGTCAAAACTGGAAACCGAGGATGGGATGCTGCTATGAATGCGATTGAAATGGCCAGCCTAATGTCTTCTATTGAATGAGATGAAAGAAGAAAATGACGATTTCTTTGGCGACGGTTCATCTGCCGATGAACCGCCACCAAATACGCGCTGTGGCGCAAGACAGATAGCCCTCAGAGCACTTTATTCAGAAATGAGCAATTCAGATAGCAGTCTTAAAGCCGTGCAAGTATTATGCTCTGAATACAAATCTTCTAGTAGTGTCGAAAATTTCGCCAAATTGATCGTCAATAACGTTGACAGACATATAAACGAAGTCGATGCGTTGATAAAAAAGAAATCCACGCAATGGAGCCCGGAGCGAATTGCACGTATAGACCGAATTATATTACGAATCAGTATCGTAGAATTATTATATATCGATGATGTGCCAGCGCGAGTAGCCATCGACGAAGCTGTTACATTAGCTCGTGAGTACAGTACTGCAAAATCTTACGCATTCGTAAATGGTATACTTGACGCCATAGCAAAAAGCAAAAAAATAGATCTAAAGCCGAGGGATTAGGAAAAAGCATGTTTGATACACTGGTTAAGAAAATATTTGGATCACAATCTGAAAGAGAATATAAAAAATCTTTACCTACTGTGGAGATGGTAAATAAACTTTCAGATCAAATGAACAACCTTAGCGACAATGAGCTACAGTTAAAAACAAACAACTTCCGTCAACAACTTCGCCATCGAGTCGAAAAACAAAGTGATCGCATCAAGGAAATAGAAATAGAATTAACCAATGACCTGGAACACGAAATACGCGATCAGCTGAATGATGAACTAGATGACCTTGAAAGATCTTGCAGAGAACATGAAGTCGAATTTTTAAATGAAATTATGCCAGAAGCCTTCGCTATGGTGAAAGAAGCCTGCAGACGTTTACAAGGGAGACAATGGGATAGGGCGGGAGAAACTGTCTCATGGGAAATGATCCCCTACGATGTTCAAATCTTTGGTGGATTAATGCTACATAACGGCAAAATAGCTGAAATGGCTACAGGCGAAGGAAAAACCCTTGTCGCTACTATGCCGCTCTTCCTCAATGCTATCCCTGGAAGAGGTACCCATTTAATAACCCACAACGAATATCTTGCTCGCCGTGATGGAATGTGGATGGGCCCCTTATTCAATTTTCTCGGGCTCTCTGTTGGTATAATTCAGGACATACATCAAACCGGCCATGACGCGTTTTTACTTCCAAGAGCTGAAGGGTCACCTGCTGAGTTTAAATGGCAAACCGTAGGTCACAAACAAGCATATGAGGCTGACATTGTTTATGCAACATGTTCTCAAATCGGCTTCGATTACCTACGAGATAATATGTCAGTGAGAACTGAAGATGTCATGCAGAGGGCATTTAATTATGCCATCGTAGATGAAGCTGATAGTATTCTGATTGATGATGCTCGAACTCCGCTCATCTTATCTGGTCCCGTGCCAGACTCAACAAATCAATATTCTCAGATGAAACCATTAGTGCAAAAACTAATTCGCGCACAGACCGCACTTGCAAATAAAGTCGTGAGTGAGGCTGAGAAACAGGCTCGCGCCGAAGGTGAATATGAATACGAATTAGGAATAGAACTGCTAAAAGCAACTCGAGGTGCACCAAAAAATCGTCGTCTGATGAAAGTTTTACAAGAAGAAGGTGTCAAAAAGCTCATTAATCGTGTGGAAGCTGATTATATGAGAGACAAAAATATGAGTGCTATTGATGAACAACTTTTTTTCGTCGTTGATGAGCGGGCTAATACCATCGATCTAACAGAAAAAGGGCGAGATCTTTTATCACCTGATGAACAAGCTTTATTCATCCTACCTGACATTAGTTTAGAAATCGATGCAATTCGGAAAGACGAAAATATCGACAGCGAAAATAGACAGGTCAAAGAAGAAGAGTGTCATCGGACATACGCGGAAAAAAGTGAAGCTGTACATAACATCAATCAGTTAATGAAAGCTTATACCCTCTTCGAGAAAGACGTCCAGTATATGGTCAGTGACGACGGCCGTGTCGTAATTATCGATGAGTCGACTGGTCGTCCTCAGCCCGGTCGTCGTTTTTCAGATGGTCTCCACCAAGCGCTCGAGGCCAAAGAGGGTGTCAAATTACAACACGAAACCCAAACGATTGCCACAATAACTCTACAGAACCTTTTCCGAATGTATAAAAAACTATCTGGTATGACGGGAACTGCCGAGACAGAGGCGGGCGAACTATGGGAAATTTACAAACTCGATGTTACCGTAATACCAACCAACCGTCCGATTAGACGGGTTGACCATGAAGATTTAATCTACCGGACTCGTAAAGAAAAATTCCAAGCGATAATCGATGAAGTCGCTCGTCTACACGAGAAAAAACTACCCGTACTGGTAGGAACAGCTTCTGTCGAAGCATCCGAGCTATTAAGTCGCATGATGACAAGAAGAGGAATAAAACATCAATTACTTAATGCTCGTTACCACGAGAAAGAAGCCCAGATTGTGACAGATGCCGGTCTATCAGGTGCTGTAACAATAGCAACCAATATGGCTGGTCGCGGTACCGACATCAAGCTCGCCCCTGACGTTATACGCATCGAACGTGAAATCATTGACTCTAAGAAAACACTAGATGACAAATTATCTTCCCATAAAACTCTAAGACAACATTTAATTGAAGAGCCTAGCGGTCTTCAGGTAATTGGTACAGAGCGTCACGAGGCTCGTCGCATTGACCGCCAATTACGTGGACGTTCGGGTAGACAAGGTGACCCAGGATCCTCTCGTTTCTTTTTGTCTCTAGAAGACGACCTTATGCGCTTATTCGGATCAGATAGGATTGCAAGCGTTATGGACCGTTTAGGGGCTGAAGAGGGAGAAGTCATCGAACATTCAATGGTAACAAAATCTATAGAGCGAGCTCAGAAAAAAGTTGAAGCTCGCAACTTCGAGGTTAGAAAACACGTTCTTGATTATGATGATGTAATGAACCAACAGCGACAGGTAATATATAATCGCCGACGAGATATTTTAGAACGTGAAAGTGCCCATGAACTCTTACAAGAAATGATAAGTGAATGGATCGATAATTTAATCCATGACCATGCAGGCGCGGAGAAACATCCCGAAGAGTGGGATTGGGAAGCCATGGAGATAGATTTTGGAAGTACTTTTTATACTGGGTTTAATCTCACGTCAAAGGAACGAGGAGAAATTTCTAACGAGCAGTTGCGTGAGAGTTTGGTGAATACAGCAGAAGCCGCTTACCAACGGCGGTTAAATGTAGTAGGTGTTGATACATTTCGAGAAATTGAAAAAGCGATATCCCTTCACACTATTGACCTCTGTTGGCAAGAACACCTACAGGAGATAGACGAGCTAAAAGACGGGATTGGGTTTGTTGGAGTCGGAGGGAAAAATCCCTTAATTGAATACAAAAAGGGAGCATTCAGTATATTCGAAGATCTCATCGATCGAATAAATCACGATACCCTAAAAAACCTTTTCCAACTTAGGATCGATACAGATACTTCACAGTTCGGCCAACCACCTACACCACAAAATTACCGAGAGGAACACAGAGACTCGACTAACATGGCCTTCCGTTCCATGGACACGGCTGTTGCATCTCCTGGCAATTCAACTCAGGGAGGTTTGCCACTTTCAAAATCAAATAGGGATCCAGAGCAACTAACAGCCTCCGGACCTGGAAACTCTGGCGAGAAACAACATAAACAACCCATTCGCGTTGATCCAAAGGTTGGACGGAACGAAACTTGTCCTTGTGGAAGCGGTAAAAAATTTAAACGATGTTGTGGTATTAATTCGTAAGCAACTTCACCGTTCAGTTAAAAACTTCTTTCTCAATGGAACTCTGGCAAATACTATGCTTATCTTCTTACTGTCTCATCGTGGCCGTATTAGGCGGCTATGGGATTCACCGATATAATTTACTTAAACTCTACTACAAACACCGTAACAAAAAAACTAAGCCCCCTATAAAATTATCAAAATTACCTTCCGTAACTATACAGCTTCCTCTTTACAATGAGTTGCATGTCGCTCAAAGATTAATAGAAGCAACGTCCAAGCTGGATTATCCAAAAGGTCGCCTTCACATTCAGGTTCTCGACGACTCAACAGATCAGACTCGGGAATATGCATCACATTCCTGCTCGCGTCTCACCCAACAGGGATTTAACATATCATATAAAAGTCGCAATAATCGAATCGGTTACAAAGCAGGAGCATTAGCTTCCGCTTTAAAAACCGTGAACAGTCAACTCATATTGATATTAGATGCCGATTTCATTCCACCTACTGACCTTTTAAAAAATACAGTACACTATTTTTCCGACCCCAAAGTAGGAATGGTTCAAACACGATGGAGCCACCTAAACCGTTCACACTCATTATTAACACGTATCCAGTCAATCTTCTTAGATGGTCACTTTGTAATTGAGCACATAGCAAGAAGTTCCTCAGGTCGATTTTTTAACTTCAACGGAACAGCCGGAATCTGGCGCAAAGAAGCTATCGTTGATGCGGGAGGATGGGAACACGACACGCTCACGGAAGATTTAGATCTTAGCTATAGAGCACAGCTAAGAGGATGGAAATTCCTATACTTGCCTGACATAGCAGTCCCTGGAGAAATACCTGTAGAAATGAATAGTTTCAAATCGCAACAGCAACGATGGACTAAAGGAGCAGTTCAAGTCTCAAAAAAAATCCTACCCCGAATTTGGACCAGTAACTTTCAAAACAAAATCAAAATTGAGGCTACATTGCACCTCACTGCTAACATATGTTATCCACTAATGTTAACTATGGGTTTATTAACTGTTCCTATATTAGAAATCCGTCAACAAATAGGTTGGATTCGAATATTTATAATCGACCTTCCGCTATTTGCTTTTTCAACGGTTGCGATATCAAGTTTCTATTTAAGCTCACAGCGTGCGCTCTATAGTGATTGGAAAAAACAAATAAAGCTCCTACCATTACTCATGGCTATAGGAATGAGTCTTTGTATAAACAATACTCGAGCAGTCATCGAAGGCTGGATGGGCGTCCAAACACCTTTCGAACGAACTCCAAAATATGGCATAACAGATAAAGAATCTGGTCCACCAAAACGTTTGTACGGGAAAGCCCGTCAGGTAACAGCCTGCGTCGAATTAGCCATGGCCTGCTATTTCAGCTTTGCCATTTATTCAGCATGGCATACAGGTTTATACCTTGGTTTACCTTTTCTGATATTATTCCATATCGGCTTTCTGTACACAGGGACGCTCTCCCTTAAAGGAAAGTAGTCTGAAACGAACCAACGTTTAAAACTTAAACGACACAAAAAAATACCAGCCTGCTTAAAGCAGGCTGGTATTTTTACGATTAAAATTTCTTGTCTACTGAGGCCATTTGAGAGAAAAAGGATCCGCAATTTTTTGACGCGTCCACAATAAGTCAATGGCACCATAATGTAACTTCGTAAGCTTTTCTATATGCCGGACACCAATAGCAACATTTCCACGCTCACGCTTTAGGACTCGACCTTGATCGGCAGCAAGCCGAATTGCATCCCTCATCTTGGTCAAATAAAGGTTGTGTGTTACCCTAAGTTCTCTGTATGATATTTGAGCCGGATCTATGTGTTCCAACTTACCAACATATTCACCTATGAGGTCGCGAGCTTTTTGCAAATCTTCAGGTTCCAATTGATGACTTGGGTCATCCAACGTCTCAATCCATTTGATAACATCGCCATTAGAATTACTCAATGCAGCCAGTTTCTCAGCATAACCAACTAATTCTTTTCGTTCCTCCTCATCCTTACCACATCCATAACCTCCTATGACTACAGCCACAGTGAACAATACTATTTTATTCAGCATTTTACCCTCCCTCTGGGTATACCGTATAAACTCGATCAGATCATCCTAAATGCATTAACAAGTTTCTCAAGATAAACCGCCAAGGTTTGAAAATCAAGTTACATATGCGGAGGTATTGACGAAGAAGTTCGCAATCCTAATATTTGCGACTATCCAACCAAAAAAAAATAAGGAGTCAGAAAGAAAGAATGATTACTCAGAGCCAACTTCAAAATCAACTAAATAACTGCCTAATTGAAGCTCAATTTGAAGAATGGCAGGAGCTGTATAAAAAGGGCAAAGTACGTGATATGTATCTCTTACCCAATAAACGTATCCTGATAACTACCGATCGACAGAGCGCTTTTGATCATGTGCTTGGAAGCATACCTCTTAAAGGACAAGTTCTTAACCGCATGGCCCAGTATTGGTTTGAACAATGTAGCGATATTGCACCTAACATGATAATTGAGGTTCCGGACGGAAACGTCACGATAGCACAGGAACTCAAAATTCTTCCTATCGAAGTCGTTGTCCGAAAATACCTTACTGGATCATCCGATACTGCAATATGGACTCATTACGAAAAGGGCGTTCGAGATTATTGCGGTCATAAGCTAGCTGAAGGCATGGTAAAAAATCAAGCTTTTGAACAAGCTATAATTACTCCAACAACAAAAGATGAAGTACATGACGAACTAATTTCACGCAGTGAAATCCTCCAACAAAAAATTGTAGCTCCAGAAGTCTGGGAAGAAGTCGAAAAAATAGCCCTTAAATTATTTGCACGTGGTGAGGAATTAGCCGCTAGGCAAGGTCTTATTCTTGTGGATACCAAATACGAAATGGGCCTCGATGACGAAGGTAATATTACGTTAGCCGATGAAATACACACTCCAGATTCGTCACGATTTTGGATCAAAGACAGCTATGAAGATAGATATAACCGCGGAGAAGAACCGGAAAGTTTAGACAAGGAGTTCCTACGCCTATGGCTTCGAGAAAAAGGATTTTCCGATGACAATATTCCTGAATTAGATGATCAAATAAGAATTCAGGTTGCAGAACGTTACATAGATCTCTATCAGCGCGTTACAGGTCAGGAATTTGAAGCTGAACTCGATGATATACCAATTTTAGAACGGATAAAAGAAAAAATAAAACATCATTTTTAGTCGTTGATGATCTTTCCAAAGCTTGTTGAAATAAAGAAAGACCTATGCTCAAAAATATCCTAAGAGGAATCGTCATTCTAAGATTAATGTCGCGACCGCGTATGCCTACTATACAGTCAATTATATCTTTGTGGCAGATTACTGCAGTGCATACTGTATACTACCATAAGGTTACACTGAATCATGCTCACATAAAAGAAAATCTAAACGTAGTTTACCCGTTTTAATCCTAAAAATGTTACATAGACAATTACGAAATGCGCTTGAAGAAATATTTGGAGTCAGATTTGTTACTCAAGCTCTTAATGAGGAAAGTACTGCTTATAACGTGCTCTACGATCGCCCAGATGAATTTAAAAAAGCTATTCTTAAATTCGGAAAATTAAATTATCGGGAAGAGCAAACGATATACGTCGACAACTTAGATAACGATTTAAAAATTGCACTTGTCTGTTCCTTACTACACAATGGCACTCGTGAACTTGTTAGCGAATTAGGTCTAAATTATCTATGAAAACACGCAATTTCCTGGCGCTTGATTTGGGTGCCGAGAGTGGTCGCGCTATCTTGGGACGTCTTGACGGTGAACATCTTATTCTTAACGAAGTTCACCGTTTCAGTAACCACCCCGTTTACGTAGGCGATAGGTATTACTGGAATCCTCTAAGTCTATTTACTGAGATGAAGAATGGACTTAAAATCGCAGAGACATCATATAATATCCGCTTGGATGCCGTTGGTATCGATACTTGGGGGGTTGACTTTGCATTATTGGATAAAAACGATTCTTTACTAGATAATCCACGTAACTACCGTGACCCTCGGACCAATGGCTTCCCCGAAAAAGCATTCGAAGAGGTTTCACAATCAGATATATTCGCACAGACTGGTATTCAGTTTTTAAACATCAACACTCTATATCAGTTGCTTTCAATGCGAGGCTCAGCGTCTTTAGAATCAGCCAACACCCTATTAATGATGGCAGATCTATTTAATTTTTATTTTACAGGTAGTAAAACTACCGAGTTTTCTAATGCCACAACTACGCAAATGTTTAACCCCATTACTGGAACATGGGCCTACGATCTTCTAGAACGATTCCAACTTCCAACATATATTTTACCAGATATAGTTGAACCTGGTACAAAAATTGGAATTCTACGCGATTCGATTCAAAAGGAGTTACGTTCCTCTAACGTACCATTTATAGCTCCTGCGACACATGACACCGGGTCTGCTGTTGCAGCAATACCCAGCCAAAAAGATCCAAAAGATCTTATCTACATCAGTTCTGGCACTTGGTCTTTAATGGGAATTCAAACTAAAGAGCCGATACTAAGCCAGCAAGCTTTAGATCACAATTTCACAAATGAAGGCGGCTTCAATCACAGCTTCAGATTTTTAAAAAATATAATGGGACTTTGGATATTACAGGAATGCCGTCGTACTTGGAATAAAACAAATAAAAAAGTTGATTATGACGGATTAATTCATGCTGCAGAAAAAACAAAACCTTTCGCCACACTATTTGATCCAGACAACCAATCTTTTTTATCGCCAGGTAACATGCCCAAGCGACTGCAAGAATATTGGGCCAACACAGGACAAAATGTCGTAGATTCACCCGGCAGCATTGTTCGTTCTATTTTGGAAAGTCTATCCCTAAAATACAGATATACAGCCGAATGCATAGAAAATATTACGGGACGAAGTTTCGACGTAATTCACATTGTGGGTGGCGGCATACAAAACAAACTTTTATGCCAATTTACTGCAAATGCCACCAAAAAAATTGTAATTGCTGGTCCTATTGAGGCCACCGCAATAGGAAATATAATGGTTCAGGCCATAGGAACTAATGAAATTTCCGATATCGATCAAGCTCGTCACATCATACACAACTCATTTGTCCCTCAATTATACACGCCCTGCGAAAGTAATATCTGGGATTCAGCCTACGAAAATTTTGTTTCTCTTATTTAGATAGTCAGATCATTTAAATTAAATCATATAATTTGAATATCTTACAATTAAAATTGAAATCGCCAAACAACCTTGATTAGACCCAACAAATCTCTTTTCTTATTTATTCCCTGATTAGAATTTGCGACCACTTTTGTGTTGAGATAGAAACAACATTATCTCAAATTACTCGATTATAGGTCACAGTGCGCTACAACCTAGCTGACTTACACACACATTCTATATGCTCCGACGGTCTTCGTACGCCTTCTCAAGCTGTACAGGAAGCTCGCAATGCAGGCCTACGCGCATTAAGTCTTACTGACCACGATACAGTTGAGGGCATTGAAGAAGCAATAAACGTAGGTAATGAATTAGGAGTAGAGGTAATTCCCGGTAGCGAATTAAGTGCACATGTAGGGGATCGAGAAGTACATTTACTGGCATACTTGTTTAATTATAAGGACGAACAGCTAAACCAGAGTTTGAAGCGTGTCCACGAGGCTCGACATCAAAGGGGACACGCGATAGTTGAACAATTAATCAATATGGGAATCTCCATAACAATCGACGAAATTCTAACCCAAGCCAATGGAAGCCCGTTAGGACGTCCTCATATTGCTTCTGTCCTGATTAAAAAAGGAGTGGTCGCAAGTAAAGAAGAGGCATTTCTACGTTTCCTAGGTGATCGCGCACCTGCATTTCAATCTAAACCACAAATTCCCGCTAAAAACGTTATCGAGTTAGTTCATCAATCAGGCGGAATTGTAATACTCGCACATCCTGGTCATAGCTTCCCGGATGTTGTTTTTTCACAACTCGTTTCAGCAGGACTGGATGGTGTTGAGATATACCACCCTTCTCATCAACTACCTCAAATAGAATTCTATACAAAACTAGCATTGGAGAACAAATTAGTAATGTCTGGTGGTTCAGATAGCCACGGCGATGAAAATGGTACAAACATCGGAGATTTCGGCATAGGCTATGAGGCTATAGATGCTATGAGAATACGGGCCAAACGGTATTCTATCTAACCCATGAAATTATTCCTACGAACACATTTTCTCGCATATTCGATAGCATCTTTGCTTTCGTTGACCTCCGCATTTCATGCTACTCCTATGCGGCATCATCAAACTGCAGATCCTATCNGCAGTTTTTTTGGAACAGAGATTGGTGATATCGTGTGGAGTGGGAAATATCTTTGGGTAGCTACTGAAAATGGTGTTGCACGACTAGATCCTATTACAGCTGAGGGTAAATCACCCGAAGATTGGGTTACATTCACTCAAAATAATGGCATAGGGCGTGGGTCTGTAAGTGCTTTGGATGCAATAGGAGATACAGTATGGGTTGCAACATTAATTGATACACTAACCTCCATTGGGCCGCGACAGATGGGAACAGGATTGAGTTTTTCGCACAACGCAGGCTTGACTTGGAAACATATCCCCGGAGAAAAAATTTTTGACCCACTAAATGCAGGCTTTGAGAGAGGTCCTGGAACTCAAATTGACAATGGGTGTTTCGGCTTATCAATCGGNCGTGAAAATATATGGGCGGCTTTCTTCGCAGGATCTTTAGTAAAACTCACTCCCGATGGTAACCAGTACGAGCGAATTTTACCCGATGGAGCAAAGGACATCGTCTTTTTCTCAGGCGAAACAGCAGCTGATAGTTTATTGGCTNTCGCCGATAGCTTGAAAGATCTTAATGCAGACCCTTCTTTGATCATTCAGACTGAAATAGCCGCTGATAGTTTAGCAAAACAGAGTCTGTTACATCGAACTTTTTCTGTACTCACATTCGGTGATACAGTATTTGTTGGCACATCGAATGGTCTCACTCAGAGCAACGATAATGGAAAAACCTGGCGAACGATCAAAGTTAGATATGATGCTAATGGGATAATTAAAGANCAAAACATTGGAGGTAACTGGGTCGTTTCTATTCACAGGCAAATAGAAAAGTCTGGAAAGACGACCATTTGGGTTGGAACAAATTCAACCGGACAGCCGGGAGAAAGACCTTCAATCTCATTTAGTAATGACGGCGGGGCGACGTGGTCAGTTACAGGCATAACCTACGCCTGGGATTTTGCCTTCACGGAGAATTATGTTTGGGCAACCACAAACAACGGACTCATCCGACGCTCATTACAATCCACCACATGGGAACAAGTAGANCTTTCCAATATGACATGGGTCGGAGTCGAAACCGTTCCTATACGGAACCGATTTATATTATGGGCAGGAAGTGAAAATGGATTAAACACCACTAATGACGAAGGTGATAGTTGGACTATAATTCGAGATCTCGTCAGCACGGCTTCTCTCGATGCTGGTTTATTTGTAAATGAGAGTAGTATAAGAGACAGTATCGCCATGAATTACGCGGCTCCAAATCCTTTCGCTCCGTCTGACGGTGAACAAGCCCTGATTTCTTTTAGCCTAACAAATGAAGCNGTTGTAAGTATTGACATTTTTGATTTTTCTAGTCGGAAAGTNTGTTCGCTAGCTCAAAATACTGTATTTTCCGGAGGCTCCAGTCACCATGTTCCTTGGGATGGTCGTGACAGTGAAGGTCGTAACGTCGCAAACGGCACCTATTTTTTTCGTATTCAACTTGAATCGGGGCCAATAAGCTTCGGTAAGGTCGTGGTGTTAGATTGAAAAAATCGATTTCCATATTATTGATCTGTCTAATTTACTCGAATACTATAGCTGCCGACGAGTTAGCTGGGACATTTCTTCGAACAAGTGACCAAATACAGGCGATAAATATAGGGGGAAATCTTACGGCAGTAGCTTCCGGTGCCATGGCGCCGCATTTCAATCCTGCAGGACTCGTCCAGTTCACCGGTAAAGGATTCCAAGCTATTCTCAATTCCGCTTCCCTCGATAGAAAAGCGCACAACCTATCTGCCTTTCTAAACTTAAGAGGAGATGTGGGATTTGGCTTCTCGTGGATTCATGCCCGAGTTAATGACATACGAGGTAGATCCGGCAGCGGTCAGTTTACTGGAAAAATAGAAGATNCGGCAAATGCATTCACTGTGGCATTCGCGTTCAAACTTGGAAACGCACTTAAAGCGGGCTTAAGTATGAAAAATATGAACCATCAAATTTCTAGCCCATTTCAATCTAAAGGTGAAGCCAACGGACATGGTTTCAATTTTGGACTCCAGTATTCGTTTAATAACAAAGGGTCTTTTGGCGTTACATTACAAAACATTAAATCAGGACTTAATTGGAAAGTTAAACGTGGNAACAAAACTAGAAATACCCACGATTCAATAAAATCAAGGGTTACCGTAGGCGTAGCATATTCACCGGTAGATATGCTGCACTTAGGCGGTGACTTGATTATTGAGCACGACAATGTAGCTACTATTGGGGCGTCTTGGAAAATTAACGAACTCTTGAGCATTAGCACAGGACTCCGCGAAATTGGCGGGACCAATAAGTTCGGGACTTTCTCAAATGGATTTAGTGTCCACCCCATGAGGAACCAAAACATCANCTTACATTATGCATATNTATCCGACCCGATTGGTGCTGGTGAATTAATGTTAGCCGGTATAGAATCANATTTTTAAACATGTATACGACTCTCACTTTTTTCATTCTCAGTNTACCCACTATCATTAATGCCCAAGCAGGATTCTCTGGTTTACAGATTAGTCGCGGAGCTAGACCNGCTGCGATGGCTGATATTGGAACAGCAATGATTAGTCCCGAATCAAGCAATCCCGCTGCAATCCCGATCGGAAATGGACGGGATTACATTTTTTCGCATACCTCATGGGTTCAAAATACTGAGCAAGAAAACATAGATATCATATTAAGGAAACACTCGCAAAGTTGGGGCATCCATGTCCTTAACTGGCGCTCTGGAGATTTGGAGTATCGAGTTGGTCCGAGCCACAATCCCTTGGGATCTTTTGGCCTTTACGAACTTGCTTTTGGGTTGAGCCATGTCCGCACTATTGAGAATAANATCCGTGCAGGAACACGTATTTCATTGTTGAGGCAAGGAATATATGATCACGATGCAACAGGATGGNCTATAGACTTNGGCATCCTACATTTCGTTCGCCCAAAACATCATTGGGCGATATCTCTACTAAATTTTGGTCAAATTACTCCTTTAAATAGAGTTTCAACACAATTGCCCACTCAAATTCAAATAGGTCTGTTTAGCAGTTTCGGTCAAAATATTCAAACTGTATTCGAGCTCCACAAAATGGATAATAGTGAAGCTTCCCTACATGTTGGGTCAGCTTATCAAATAAATAAAAAAATCACACTACGTTGTGGCTACCAAACTCTCGAAAACCGAATGTTGTCGTTAGGTGCTAGCATTATGCTAAATAATTGGCACTTTGATTATAGCCATCAGCCTTTTGGTGAAAATTTAGGACAAATTCATCGAATAAGTTTACGTATGCGAAGTGGACAATAAATCAATGGAACAACAAAAAAGAAGACTCGAAAAAAATTCTCGTCTTTCTTATTACCAAACCATTCTAAGAAATACCAGGTTATACTCAGGAATTTGTGTGCTAATTTTTAGTTGTGGTGTGAGTGACAATAGTGAATCCGAGTGTCACTGTACTCCAGAATCTAATGCTATTATTTTTCCTCACTGTGCAGATGCAGATATAATGGCATCAACTGAGAAAGAACCTACTAATCCATTTGCGACCCAATTGCCCGAATGTCCCAGCGGCAAACAGCTTTTCCTTCTACAACGGACCAGACCCGAATATGCTCTAATCAATGTGCGTACGATCTTTTCAGCTCAACCAGAGAGTCGCAATCCGGAACAATATATAGAACAACTGAGTGACGATTTTATCTTCGTGCCAGATATTGAGGACAAAGCACGGTTCCCTGACGTATTCAAAGAGGACCGAGACCCTGTCTGGAAAATCGAAAATGAACGCGATTTCGCTCGAGCAATTTTAGATCCAGATCGTATAGGTGCAATACGCTTCGTCCGTTGGTTTCAACCTGCTCTCGATGAACGCATCCCTTCCGAAAATCAACTTACAGAAACGTTCATTTTTCCTTATGAAATAGAATTTACCGAAATTTCAAATGCAGATGGTAAAGAGATAAATTCTGTAATCAGCATAGCCGGATTCATGGAGATAGACTTCATCACCCCTACTGTGGAAAATCCCGTTTGGAACATTAAACAATGGAGAGACTTGAGAGATCGTGCCTCCGCGAAGTTTTCTTGGGGGGAACTTCGAGCAATTTTTTCCCGTTGAGCCCAACATCAGGGCTACACTTTAGACACTAAGCATGCTGTTGCTTAGTTTTAGATGTAAAGACAACTGAATCAATCGTGTACAAAGGAAAAGTCAAATGCGTAGTACTACTCTATCCGCTTTTACCTGTATAGTATTAGCACTCACCGCCTGTTCAAACCCGTTCGCTCCTAAAACGGAACCTGGGGAAACCATTGTTAAGGGGCCTGCTCCAGATGCAACTACACCAGAAGTCCTTATGGACAATTTGCGCAGAGCAATGAGAGATCGCGATAAAGATCTATACGAAAGCGTACTGGACCCCGCCTTCTGGTTTACTGAAACCGACTGTGCAGGAGACTTGGTCCTTGCTAATGGTTTTGAACAAGAGATAGAGTTTCTGGGTGGTAGCAGAGATGGATCACGGGAGGGCATTTTTGACATATTTAGAGAATTCGAGTATGACTTTCAACTTATCCAGGAATATATAGAAATAGGCGCCGATTATCCTGAGGCCTTTGAAGGGGATCCCGATGGACACCCAGAAGAAGACTGGCAAGTATTTCGTGGGCGCGTCCAAATGCTCATGCTTGACGAAAATGGGGACGGATTTCGTGTCGACCAAATAATGACTTATAAACTTCGTTTAGCCGATAATGGCCTTTGGAAAATAGTACGTTGGATTGATGACCCTCTCTCCGGAGATTGCGGAGCCGGAAAACCGACGACAAGTAGATCAAATTGGTCCAACGTAAAAATAACCGCTAACAAATGAACCGAGATTCTAGGCGTAATACCCTGGTCAAATCGGAATCATCACATAATTGGCATTTGTTGATTTCGATAGGCCTTTTGGTGTTCGCCTCATTCACTTTACTAAATTACCACAATCAATATCAGATAACATATGAGCCACCGATTCCTAAACCCACAAATCCTCAGACACCGGAACCAGCGGAAAACGTAAAACAATTTTCCGACAAATTTTTCGTCTATATTGACTCCGTCTTAATCGAATATGGACTAAGTACAGATCTAATAATAAAAAAACGAAATCTATTAGATGAAATAACCATCAAAATTCCAGCCGATCTACCAATTCCCCAGGTCAATCTTGTTATCACCTTAACTACGCAGAACCTTGGAGGCACTGTCATTTACGTCGTAGAAAACGACAAGAATAACAATGTTAAAATGCAAATAGGATTCAATGGGATACATACGACTAATATTACTCTTCAAGAACACAAACAAGAACGTTCAACAGGGCAAATTAGTGTAATCGTCGACAGCATCAAAACCGTCAACAAAATAGTTGCTCGAATATGTAAAATCCAACAACCACTCATACTTTCAATAATGTCAGAAAATTCGTCTATCTTTAATAGTCTGAAACACTGTAGTCACACGCTTGAATTGAAATCAACAGATCTCGAATCCCTTAAATCCATTGCAATCAAAATTGATGAAATAGACGGCCTAGAGACAATAAAACAAAGATTGTGGGATTTAGGCAGACAGGCTAACGAGTCAAAATCCATCACTGTTATCGTTCAACCCCGCGTGAATAGCCTATTAGCCTTAGAGGAAATACTTCCACGCCTAGAGCGGTTCGGGCACGAATTCAATTCAAATCCTGTAATAAATCAATGACTAAGAATTTTTATCACGAAATCCTTGCAGAAGATAAGGATACTAATGCCCGCGCGGGTATTTTACACACCCCACATGGAACAATTAATACACCTACGTTTATGCCAGTCGGTACTCAGGCAACTGTAAAGACTTTAGATCAGGAAAATTTACGACAAACCAATTCGCAAATTATTTTAGGAAATGCATACCATCTGTATTTACGACCCGGTCATAAATTGATTGATAGAGCCGGTGGACTACACAATTTTATGAATTGGCAACAGCCAATTTTAACAGATAGTGGAGGATTTCAAGTCTTCAGCCTAAAAGATCTAAATAGTGTTGAGGAAGAGGGTGTTACGTTCAGATCTCACTTAGATGGATCAACTCATTTATTTTCGCCAGAAACTGTTATGGAAATTGAGCATGATATAGGAGCAGATATAATTATGGCATTCGACGAATGCACTCCTTTTCCCTGTGAATACCAATACGCAAAACAGTCTATGGAAATGACCCTTCGCTGGGCGACCCGTTGCAAACGACAACACGAAATACTGAACGAAAAGCGCATACATCGATCACCCCAAGCTTTATTCGGAATTGTCCAAGGAAGCATCTTCCCCGATCTCCGAATTCATTGTGCAAATAATTTAGCTTCTATGGATTTTCCTGGATACGCAATCGGAGGACTTGCAGTGGGAGAGCCTCGAGATAACATGATGGAAATAATAGCAGAGACGACACCACATATGCCAGCTAAAAAACCTCGTTATTTAATGGGGGTTGGACTTCCTCATGATATGGTCGAAGCCGTTGGACTTGGCATAGATATGTTCGACTGTGTTGTTCCTACTAGAAACGCTAGAAACGGCACTGCTTTTACAAAACATGGACGATTAAGACTAAAAAATGCCGTACATAGCGAAGATAATCAGCCTATAGACGAAAACTGTCGATGTAAAACCTGTCAAACTTATAGCCGATCCTACCTTCGACATTTATTCCAAACCGGCGAATATTTAGCCTTGCACCTGACCTCTTTTCACAACATTTTTTTTTACAACCAAATTATGCACGAAGCGCGAGACGCAATTATTGCAGGTGATTTTAAATGTTGGCAGAATCAGTTCTTGACCTCCTATAAGGATCGCTAACGTAAGAAGATTCAAACCTCAATAATTTCACAAAAATGAGAATTCTAAACCTAACTTTAACCTGTGAAACTTATGATAATATAAAGAGGCCATATCAATAATGTTCTGGATACCCTTATCATTTTTCTTAGAATTCGGTTTCGGCCAACTCTTCAAATGGGCGCAACAACGTGGTTGCTTCCTTCCAGCCGCATTAGTAACCAATTACCTCACACTGGCTCTTCTTCTTTTCGTTTATTTCAGTTTTACCAATCAGTTAGAATTTGATAGTAAAGTAATTCAGGTTGGATCAATCACTGGATTCGTTTTCATCGTTGCCATGCTATTGATGACAAAGGCCTTATCTCTAGTACGCGTCGGGTCAGTCCTTACATCATTTCGAATGGCTATTCTCATCCCAATTTTATTTTCTGTAGCTATATGGGGCGAAACGGCTGAGCCGATACAAATAATAGGTATCGGCTTATCAATTATATCATTAATTCTAATGACCCAGGGATATGCTGGATCAAATAAAATTGGCCGTTGGGGACAATTCGCACTTATCCTTCTTGTCTTTTTCGGACAGGGCGCCAGTATGACCTGTTTGAGATGGGTACGCTATGCAGGCTTAGAGGATCAACTTTTACAAGTCATTATGGTGACAGGTGCAGTTGCCGGATCACTAGGAGTACTATATTTAGCCTTAATTCAGACCAAACCTTCCTATAAAGATATAAGCATTGGAGCCGTGATCGGAACTTATAATTTATTCGGACTAATCGTCCTCCTCACAGCACTTAATCATGTTTCAGCTACTGTCTTTTTCCCCCTCATGGGTTGCGTAGTGGTAACATTAGATAACCTAGCGGCACATTTTTATTGGCGGGAAAAACTAGACCGTCAGGCGATAATTGGTGTAGGTTTAGCTTTAATTGCAATAATTCTCGTAGGCTGAGCTTCAAAATTAATAACTTATAATAATTCGGTATCGCCTAAAATCATATCTATTTTTTTGAGCTCTTTTTCAGAAAAATTTTTATTATCCAAAGCTACTAAGTTATCATGTACTTGATTTGGATGACTAGCTCCGCAAAGCGCGGTGGTGACGCCATCTTGCCGTAAAACCCATGCTATGGCCATCTGTGCCAAAGTTTGTCCTCTTTTAGCTGCATGATCATTTAATTTTTCTATTTTTGTTTTGGTTTCTTCATCAAGTAATTTTTTCAACCAGTGTCCAGGAATAGATGCCCGGGAACCATCAGGAATACCATTCAAGTATTTATCCGTCAGCAATCCCCCATTAAGGACTGAAAACGCCACACAACCAATACCTCGTTCCTGCAGTAGATCAAACAAACCCGTTTTTTCAGATTGCCTATTCAACAAATTATATTTCGGCTGATGAACCAAACAAGGTGTTCCTAAGTCTTCGAGAATGCCTACCGCTTCAGCGGTAATTTCTGACGGATAATTTGAAATACCTACATAAAGAGCTTTCCCAGATCTGACAATATAGTCTAAAGCTCCCATTGTTTCCTCCAAGGGCGTCTGCGGATCGGGACGGTGATGGTAAAAAATATCTACATAATCAACTCCAAGTCTTGTCAAACTTTGATCTAAACTGGCAATCATATATTTCCGTGATCCAAAGTCACCGTATGGTCCGAGCCACATATCCCATCCAGCCTTTGTCGAAATAACAATTTCATCTCTAAATCCTACCAGATCATCCCTAAGAATCCGACCAAAATTTTCTTCGGCTGAACCCGGGGGAGGGCCATAATTATTGGCTAAGTCAAAATGGGTTATCCCATTATCAAAAGCAGTGAATATAGTTTCCCGGGCATTTTCGAAAACATCCACATGACCAAAATTATACCATAAACCCAAGGAGATTGGAGGTAGTTTCAGACCGCTTCTTCCGCACCGTTCATATTCGATGTTTTCGTAACGAGATAATTTGGGAATATATTTCATAATTAATCCTTGCAATCAAAATGACTAAACTTTTTTATGCGCCGCTGGCTTGAATGGAACATCATCGGGGAAAGTAGCAGACTCTGGCGGAAACGCACCACAAATCTTACCCTTTTTTAAGGCCCACCTACTAAGTTCCCTTTTCCGATTTTTGTTAATGATCGGGTTTGTCCACACACCTGCAATCGCTATTCTACTACTCAAGCTCGGGTTAGGGGGGCTATAATGCCAAAGACTGCTGTGCCAACATACGACGTCGCCAGGTTCACATTCGATATGTACTATTCCTTTTTCGGCAATCATGTCTGAAACGAGATCTCTAGGTAATTCAGCGTGCAGGCTATCATCATATACTACATGAGGAACGATTTCGGTCTTATGACTACCCGGTATAAACTGGAGGCAACCATTCGACTTTCTTGCTGGGTCAAGGGCCATCCAGGCATTAAATGGCTCGGTTTCGCCGTCACGCCATAATCCATTGTCTTGATGCCAAGGCGTTTCTGATCCTGTCTCAGCAGGTTTAACAAAGACACTATTGAATTTAACAATTATGTCTTCCCCTAAAAAATATCGAGCAACAGATAACATGAAATTTCCTGTATGGAAACTGTGCCAAATTAACGGAGAATTTGAGCAAAAATTTCCAAGCTTACGAAACCGACTCGCTTTAGCTTCAGGTGAATCACCCATTGGATCCATCGGATCTTTGTCCGGAGATCCCGAGGGTTCAGGTTTCATTATTTCATTCTTAATGACACCTCGCATATCATAAGCTAAGTCGCACGGAACCACGCCTCGTAGAATGAAATAGCCTTCTTCATTCCATTGGGTTAGTTGATCACGATTTGGCTCCCAAACGTCCATTTCGGTTTCTCCTATATTTGCTCGTCGCCAAAAAAAATGTCGTGCCCCAAAAGGACACGACTAAATTT
Organism: Gemmatimonadota bacterium; assembly: GCA_002693325.1. GTDB lineage: Bacteria > Latescibacterota > UBA2968 > UBA8231 > UBA8231. The sequence continues at coordinate 37,027 of NZPK01000075.1, forward strand.
TAATTCAATTAGCAAAATTTATTTAATAAGTAAATCGGTCAACCAAACTTAGGAAACCTAAAAATTGCGATAACATTTGCCTGCCGGCTATCCACGCTTTGCGTAGTACTCTACAATCCTAGCTACATCCACCTCGACAGAAACAGAATCGGGGCCGGGCGTTCCTATAACCGTTGCAGTCATCTGTGCGTAGTTGCACTCTAACCAATCAGGACGTGTCAAACGTATACTCGTGATGGCATCCTTGATGTGCGTCAATTCTCTACTTTTCTCTTTCGGAGAAATTACATCGCCTACCGCTACGCGGTAAGAAGCAATATCAACACTCTTTCCATTAACCTGTACATGTCCATGACCTACTAATTGCCGAGCAGCTGGAAGGCTCTTTGCAAAACCCGATCGGAAAACAACGTTGTCCAAACGACGTTCGACAAGCTCTATGAGCTTGTCGCCTGTGGTGGTTTGACTTCGGCGAGCTTCCTTTACCAACCGAGCAAGGTGCTTCTCCCTCAACCCATAATTAAACTGTAATTTTTGTTTTTCTCGCAACTGAACAGCATAATCTGATTTCCTTGGACTCGATAGTCGTTGGCCATGTTGACCAGGACGCGTCGTTCGATGTTCCATACTCTTTCCTGTGAGCCCAGGTAGATACGTCTCAAGAGCCCTCATTTTTTTTACTTTTGGTCCGGTATAACGCGCCATTACACTAATCTCTCCAAGCCTGTTAGAAAATCGTTGGCATTAATCACATTTTTGCTAAATAATGCTTACTTTTGAATACAACACCGCCAAACATTACACATAGGACGGCCCTCAAACATATGATTCCTCACAAATTTGTCAAGTTTTGATGAAATTT
>NZPK01000076.1 GCA_002693325.1 Gemmatimonadota bacterium
CATCTATACTTATCTGCAGTATATAGGTTTTAATTGTATATGAAAATGCTTCGATGTAATTCCAAAGAATTCTTATTTTAACTGGTCCCCAGGATTAATCATTGAGGTCAATCTTACGGCCATGTTTTGTCCAATTATCACGACGTCACCAACTGCGAAAATACGCCCATTAATACGGATTTCAAATGCCTCTCCAGCAAGTTTGGATAATTCAATAACATCATGCACTTTGATAGAGGACACTTCTTCAACCGTCATATCTTTCCGCCCTAATTCAACACTTAGGTCGACATCTACATTGTTGAGCAAATCGGGATGATCTTGTTTATCGACGACTGAAACTTCCAATTGTGGGAAAGTTACCGAAGAAATCGATTCTTCACTTGTGTTGGATATTTGAGTATTATCCGATGGAGTTTCTGGACCATTCGAATCGGTATCGATATCCTCACCTGACTCTGCTTCATGTTCCAAGGCTTTTTCATTCAGAATATTTAGATTTTCATCAGCAGATATATCTATTGCGGTAGCGTCCTGATTTGAGGAAACATCAGCCTCAATCACACCTTCAGTTGATTTTTCATCATCAGTATTTAGAGCCGTATCTTCGTTACTGGGGCTTTCTTGCTGAGGATTATCTGTCTGCTCCGTCATTATTTACCGAGTCCGTTATTCTAAATGTTATTTCAATCGAAGAATAGTGGTAAACGTTCCAATAGTCAATAAGGTTTACAATTAAAAAATCAAACTAAAAGCCTATATCCATTTAAATTATAAAGACAGACTACAAAATCCTACATGAAAATCNTCTTACTCTCTATTTAGATCGGTAAAGAACTTATTTTCTACACCCTTGTNGTCAAAATACTTTTATTTTCAATTGAAAGTAAATTCTAGTATTCAAGATACAACAATAGGGAAAAATTTATTAATTGGCGATCATGAAATTGTTATTCNAAGAATCAAGAAGGAGTAAGTAGAGCGCCACGCTTCGGTTTACCCTGCAAAAATAAGTTTATAACCTCAGCGACCTCTTCTCCAGTTACGTCAATTAAAGTACNGGTATANGTTGCGGGCCTAACCCCGAGATCTTCAGCAAATTGAAGAAATTCAACACATCGTTCGCTATCTTCGTAACTTCTTACCANCGACCCCAATGCCTTTCTTCGTGCTCTTTCCAGATCTGCATAGAAGATAGGATCATTTAAAATATCCTCTATACCAGAATATAGCTTATTACAAAATTCGTNTGGAAAATCTGTCTCTACATTAATGGTCACAAAGCCAAACTCATTTGTAACTTGAGCCTCATACTCTAGAATATTTTCGCCAATTAAACCACCTAAATATAACTTCTCACATATTGCTCCGGATGGGCCAAAAAGAACGTCTAATGCTAAATCAAGAGCAATTTCTACACGTACGAGTTCACGGTTGTTAAATAATAACGGATCAAAAGGAAAGATTAAAAATACTTGCGGTTGTGATATGGTGAAATGTCTTACCATTTTAAATTCAGAACGTTGTATAGGTGAAATTTTAGTGAGTAAAGATCCTTTCCAAGAACACTGTGATTTCATATNGCGACTATAACNATCAACCTTATCAGTTATAACCTTAAACAGGTCATTGATGTCACTATTTCCACTAATAAAACCCATCATGTTAGATGGATGGTAAAACATTTTATGCCAATCCGTTATCTCCTTAATTTCAATCTGAGATAATTGGCTAGAGTCACCTGCAATTTCCNCCGCTATCCTTGTATTTCCATAAGCACTGTATAGAGAAGAATGGTAGCCAATCCATTCAGGATCATCTTTATAAAGACCGAGTTCATGATCTATGATATCTTTTTCCCGCTCTATTCCAGTTAAATTCCATGCAGGGTAAAATAATAGCTCCAAAAGTAAATCTAAAGCAGCACATAATTCTTTGTTACCAATACCAGATAAAACAAAATCTGTAGTAGTAAATCCTGTATAGGCNTTAATTTCGATACCAAGATCAGCAAACATCTCACTTACGTCTATATCGTTTCGCCAAAATAATCTGTGTTCAAGAAAATGAGCAATGCCGTCTATTCCTGAAAACATAGGTTCATAAAGTGAACCTGATGCTACACTAATACAGATTACTGTATTACCATGAGACCTCTTGGGTAAGGCCCATACACCTCCAAAACCTTGTATGTCTAAAACATTTAAGGTTTCATCGAGGTAATAGTCATAATCAAAACCGATCTTCATCTATAATTATTTCCCTGATCTTCATACAGAAAATACTCGACACCTTTGATTAATTTTTTTGCAGTTTCAGACACTCCAAAACCGGTAACTTTGTCAATTGAGGCATTCAATTTAAATATATCAATCGATTGTTTAGTAATTATAGACGACAAACAAATTCGCAGCATTGAATTGCGATCATACATTGCCGAAATCAATCTATTCTTGATCAGCGCTTTACTTTGAAAAACATATTCCTTGGGGAATTGCTGATGCCTAATGTAATCCATCGCCTTGTCGATAGATCTACTTACCAGGTCAAAATCGGAGTTTGAGCAACTAACTACTGTATAAATAACCCCAGAATACCGCTCAACATGGGAATCAACAAAATAACATATCCCTTGTTTTTCTCTCAACTCTCTCGATAATATCCCATGTGAATCGCCTCCCCATAACGAATCAAAGACTAATAAATTAGCATAAAAATCAAGATCAAATGCAGATCCAGTATAATAGCTAACGACATATTTTGCTTGAGATACTTTTTGCATTTCAAAAATTGTTTTAGACGGACGTGCGTTTAATGCAGGCAGGATAGGCACCTCTATTGGCGTACGGTCGGGTAGGTCTCTCATAACTGTAGCTTCTATCATACATAAATCTTTGTGGCTAACCTTACCACTAACAAAAATATGAATTGGACATTTCGAAATCAAACTCTTGTAATGATCCAAGATCTGTTTTCCATCAGCTTTTTCTAAATCGGTTAATTTAGCTGGTGCAGATACCGACCAGACGGTTCCTCGACCAGTTTCTTCAACACAACGGCTTTGTGCATAATTGATTTTATCGTTTAAAACAGATGCCAGATTCGTAGAGATAATTTGCTTTTCATGAGCAACGACATCATCAAAGTCACAATTTGGCGTTAAATTTGGTTTATACAAAATTTCAAATAACAGACTGCAAGCCTGGGTTAATGAATTTGTCCCACCAAATCTCCGGCAATTTTCTGAATTTACTACATCAATTGATAAATGAAGAAGTGAATTACCAGCTATATTCAGAGAATTCGTAACAAAATACGTTCCAAATAGTAATTCGAATTGCCTATTTAATTCTCTTGCCGACGGATAATTATGACTGCCGCGTTCGCATAACCTCGAAAGAAGATGTGTATATGTATGCTGTGGNAAAACTAACTCAGATACTAAAAACACGTCTATTCTNACTGATTTATTATTCTGATTTTGGGATGNGTGTAACCAAACTCCATCACCTAANACACGGTTGGAGAAAGATAAACTACTTCCATCTTGCATTGATTTTATATATGAATAAATAAATGATTAGAGAAATAAATTAAAACCTGATTAATACTATTTTTATGCTTTACCAAATGAACCTAATGAATAGAAAGAAACATGTTCAAATTCAGAAAAACCAGGATATAATGCAAAAGTTTGGCCAGACTGTAACAAAAATCGGGCCCTAACCAGAGTCTCTAATACCTCCTCCAAAAAAGTAGGAGAATATCTTGCTGACTTTCGAATAAATTCCGAATTCTTTTGGCGCTCATGCAATTCAGCCCAGTTGAAATTTCGACCTTCANCAAATTCGAGGTTTTTATTTAAAAAAAGATACAGTACACCNACCTGATTTGGATTAAGATGCCGAACAATATCACTCTGTTTTACTCCAATACCACCAAATCTTCGGCTAGCACGTTCATAATCCTTCAGGCCGATATAAGATCCACGTTCATTATCGACTTCAGTAGCCGGTACAAATTCTGGTTTTACCTTAGTATAACCTTCAATGTATGCCTCAATGCTGCGGTCTCGTTTTGAGCCAGTATAGATATAGTCTATNTGTGGAACGGAGCCCTCTNTTAATTTTGGTCGAACAAAAAATTTGACGTTTTCGTACCTTCCCACCTCCTGATGTAAATGCCTCAATAATACTTCAATTTGGTCTCGATGACAGCTATGATATACCCCGTTCTCACGCATAAACTGTAGAATATTTTGATACCTGACACAGTAACCTAACTCGATATGATTTTGGTCTACAGCAAGAAATGCACAAGGTGGACCNCCAAATACTGAATTAAAAGCCTGACTTACCTGTATACGTGCATTGTCACGAAATACAGCCTTNGGAAATTTTACCGCCANTCGATCAAGACCGCCNGAACTTAAACCCTTTTCTGAAGCAACCTTACAAAGCTTGAACGCCGACTCAAGTAGAAGACGCTGACGTCCATGACGCACAGACAATCTACCAACTTCTAACCTCGTAGCCAGACCAATACCTTGTATATCCGTCTGCATCCGCGCTTTACCACCATGACTACCTAACAACCAAGTAGACTGGCCATGCTGTCTTGCCAAGTCATTAAAGTCATTTCGAATCTTCCTAGTAAAACGAAAATGCGCACTTGGCTCATAATGTACTGTAATATCAAAAACCTTTGGAAGAGGCAAGTGCTCTCCCCATTGCTTGATAGTTTTCGCAATATTAGTCAATCATTTTCTCCTTCGTCAAACAGCCTCTGCTATTTTTCTAATACGCTCGTCTCTGTCTCTATTACGCTTTTTCGCCCATTCAGGATCATATAATTCGCGATAGAGACCATCGCCCTTTATAAGTTCCTCATGGCGCCCTATTTGTTCGACACGCCCTTCCTTTAAAACAACGATTTTATCTGCATTTTGAACTGTCGATAATCTGTGAGCAATAACAAAGGTTGTTCGATCTTTCATTAAATGGTTTAGTGCTTCTTGCACCTTAGTTTCAGACACTGTATCGAGTGCAGACGTTGCTTCATCTAATATTAAAATCCTCGGATTACGAATAAGGGCTCGAGCAATCGCTATTCTTTGTCGTTGACCACCTGACATTCTAGTACCATTTGAACCTAAGAGTGATCTATATCCATCTGGGAAAGAACAAATAAATTCGTGCGCATTTGCTTGGCGAGCAGCAGCCTCTATTTCATCCATATCAGCATCAGGTTTTCCGTACCGAATGTTATCTAAAATAGTCCCTCTAAATAAATGGGTTTCTTGAAGAACCATACTCATTTGTTCCCTTAAAGCCAATAAAGCATAATCGCGAATATCAACGTCATCTATTTTAATTTCACCTTCATCTCGATCGTAGAATCTAGCAATGAGGTTTGCAATAGTTGTCTTACCAGACCCGCTAGGCCCTACAAAAGCAACAACCTCCCCAGGTCTTGCAGTGAAATTAACACCAGTTAAAACACTATCTCCCGTATCGTAAGAGAATGAAACATTTTTGAACTCTATATCGCCCTTTAACGCATCTATAATACCTTCTGGATCATCGTCTACCTCTGGTGCGGTATCTATAACCTCAAAGACTCTCCTAATACCTACCTTGGCCGGTAAAATTTGTTGAACAACAGATATTAACTCAGAAATCGGGGAATATAGCATAGCCACATANCTCATGAGTAAAATATATTCTTCTACAGTTAATTCTTGGCCAAAAACTGCCTGACCGCANACAAGCATAACAAGAACTTCACCCGCGTAACTAATATTGCCCGTAATTTTGCCCCAGACACTGGCAAGATTGCCAGAATACAGATCAATGTCATAATTTTCACGCATTTGGCCGATTAGCGAACGACTCTCCCGCCTTTCGCCGGAATGGGATTTAACCATTTTTATCGCCCCTACAACCTCACTAACTTTTCCATATATTTGGGACATTTTTTCCGTAGATTTCCAGGCAAAATGAGATATCCGAGCATTAAAGAAAAAATAACCGAGAAAGTGTAGCGGAAGAACCGCAAGTGCTACTATTGCAACTGTAGAATGTTGATAAAAAAGGACTCCCACCAGCGCNAAAGCCTTTACCGATGATATGANGGTATTTAAAACAGTTCCAGTAACGAGAGAGGTTACTGAATTAACATCGTTCATCATTCTAGAAATTATTTCACCCGAACTTCTCGATTCATAAAAACCCAGTGAGAGCCGCTGAAGGTGATCATACATACGCCTTCTTAGATCAAAAACCAACCGCCCACCGAGGATTCGCATTTGATAACCATACGCAAACGAGATTAAACTGTTGCTAACGTGCAAAGCAACAAGGATCACTACGCATTCGATAAAAAGATCATGATTACCCTCTGGCAAAGCGACACCAACTAACTTTGCTCCCCAGATCGGAGGTAATAAACCCAAGCCAGTCAGTGCAAACAATGTGAAAGTCGCAAACAATAACTTTGCACGAAAAGGCTTTATAATTTCATAAACGCGCAACCACAGATTGGGTTTCATTTTCCAATCCCAAGGCTCAATTTGAGCCTTCGTTCCAGCGCATTAGCGCAACTTCGACCAAAATGAGAGAGAAACAAACACCTTGAATCCTATTTCTCTTGTGACGAAGTATTATATTAATGGATTAAACGAGCCTAACCGAGGATCTCCCGAAGAGCCTTGCTCTTCTACGCAGTGCGTATGTCGAGTTTCGATGCATGAAAATTAGGGGAGATTTCCATGCAATTCTGTGTAAAATATAAAAACAATTACTAAACAAAATTTAGATGTAGTAGATAAATTCAGCAAGTATTATTTGCATTTTATTGCAAATAATTTACCGAAAATATAATATATTCTCTAATATTCTTATATGCCTTTGGAAAATACATGCGAATTGTTTTAGTGAAACCGATATCATGTGGCAACATAGGGGCCGTTGCGAGAGTTATGAAGAATACTGGCCTATCACAGTTAGCTCTTGTTAACGCTATAAATTGGGACACTTCAGAAACTCGGGCATTAGCTCACGGGGCTGGTGAAATATTGGATAATGCCACTACACACGAAACACTTTCCTCCGCNGTAGCGGATTGCACTTGGATTATAGGAACTACGAACCGTTCCGGAAAAACGAGAAATACAATTCATAATCCTTTAGATTTGAGTAAGAAACTCGNAGATAAAACNCGAACACATTCAATCGCGGCAGTTTTCGGCAGTGAAAAAGACGGCCTCTCGCAACACGAATTACAGTTATGTAACTATTTGGTCAAATTTCCNTCTGCAGTAACATATCCATCGTACAATTTATCGCACGCTGTGTTATTACTCGCTTATCAGTCTCTTCTTCTCAAACCTCATACCNACTCCNTGGAAAAACAGACGGAAGAGGATTTAGCCAACCATTCAGATCGTGAACATTTGTTTAAAAATTTAATCGATTCATTAGACGCAATTGATTTCAAACATTATAACGGAGATCGAAACCATATCTTACGGCCATTAAGACGCTTTTTTAATAAAATTGACCTAACCGGAAAAGATATTCGCGTTCTATTAAAGATTTGTAACCAAATCATTCAGTTTTCGAAAAAATTCAGATCTAATTGTGATAAAGGAAAATTTCCTTAAGCCATTTTAATGCGTCTTGTTGCATTTCCTTAACAACGTTGTGGCCCGCNCCATCATATATTTTAGAATCTATGCAGTAAGGGGTATTATCAAAACTCCTAAGAGCACTGTTGTACAGCACTTTAGCCGATTTTTCAGAATTAAAAGGATCACCTTTCCCTGCCATGACATACAAATGAAATGGCTTTCTCATCTCAATAACATTAGAGGCATCTACTATTTCAATTTCATGATATTTTTCANAGAATAACNTCATGGCNTCTTCGTTAGTAACTCCANTTTTGACAAGGTTTCTGGAAAATGACAAACCGGAAAAAATTCTTTGCCAATTACCAGATTGAAAGACATAAGGCCAAACCAAATGGCCGGATATCGAAACAACAGCATCAATCCTGTCATCAAGAGCAGCTAACCATAGCGCTTCCATGCTNCCGAGTGAAATCCCGAGAATACCAATATTTTCAGATCGTGCCTGGGACCGTTCATTTATATAGTCCAAGGTTCGAATCAAATCATACACTGGACGTCCCCATCCTCGGAGAATATCGTTAGGGTCTGGTGCATTTGGCCCAAAGACACTTGGCCTATCAATACTGATTAAAAAGAAGCCTTCATCTGCCCAATCACGCAGCAAATTTAAATTATTGTAAAAGTCTTCTTTATTCTGCATCGAGCCCGACATTAACATCAAAGCTGGCGCTGATTGGACCTCAGCAAGTAATGAATAACTCACAAGTCCATTAATTCGCTCACCAATACGTCCATTGAAGGAAACATTTTCAAATACCACATCTCGCTCTATCCAACGNCGGTCAATTTTACTTTCTAAGGGCCTTTTGTATTCTGGTATAGATAGAGCCCTCCGTAAATCTTTGCTTGAATAGCCAGGCGCATCATTGTTAGCGCACGAAATGAAAAATAATGTCGAAAAAAGTATTAACTTGAAAATCAACCAGATACATCCAAAAGCTCTAAGTCCCGATCTACCATCATCTGGACCATGCCTTCAAAACTTACTCGTGGCTTCCATCCCAATTGATCTTGCGCNTTCGAACTATCCCCAAGCAAAATATTTACCTCGGCTGGCCTAAAAAATTTCTCATCAACCTTGACGTATTCCTGCCAATCTAAATCAACATGCTTAAATGCAGCCTCACAAAATTCTCGAATAGTTCGGTCTTTTCCTGTCGCAATAACATAATCTTCAGGACTTTTTTGTTGAAGCATGAGCCACATTGCTTCAACAAAATCTCCGGCATATCCCCAATCTCGCCGAGCTTCTAAATTACCCAAACGCAGTTCTTTATCTATGCCTTTTTTAATCCTTGCTACACCATTTGTAATTTTTCTTGTCACAAATTCGAGTCCTCTTCGAGGTGATTCGTGATTAAATAATATACCAGCACAGGCGTATAAATCGTAGCTTTCTCGGTAATTTATTGTTATCCAGTGGGCATATAATTTCGATACACCATACGGCGACCTCGGATAGAATGGAGTGGACTCACTTTGAGGCGTTTCCTGAGCTTTACCATACAACTCGCTAGTACTAGCCTGATAAAAGCGAATATTTGGATCGACACTGCGAATAGCTTCCAAAAGACGAGTAGTACCCAAACCAGTAATTTCGCCCGTAAGCATCGGCTGTTCCCATGATACTGGAACAAAAGACTGAGCACCTAAGTTATAAACTTCGTTTACCTGGGCTGTCTCTAAAGCAGAGGTAAGAGAAAGTTGATCTAATAAATCTCCGGAAAGCAACTCTATATCATGCTGAATATGACTAATTCTTTCAAAATTTACGGTACTACTCCGCCGAACTAATCCAAAAACCTCNTAGTTTTTTTCTAGTAAAAATTCAGCCAAATACGATCCATCTTGTCCTGTAATGCCCGTTATTAAAGCACGTTTACGTGTCATTCATTCCCCTCTGTAAATTGGTCTACCGCACCACATGAGCAGATAAGGTTTCGGTCGCCATACGCATTATCAAGGCGGCCGACATGTGGCCAAAATTTATTCTCTTCAGTCCAGGCGGTGGGGAAAGCAGCTACANGTCGGTCGTATGGCTTATCCCAATCCTGATTGGCTATCGTCCTCATTGTGTGAGGAGCGTTTTTTAAAACATTATTGACGGGGTCTACACCTCCGCTTGCTACAAGATCAATTTCTCGACGTATCGAAATCATCGCATCACAAAAACGATTTATCTCTTCCAAATCCTCACTTTCGGTTGGTTCAATCATGAGGGTATCAGGAACTGGGAAAGAGACTGTTGGAGCATGAAAACCATAATCAATCAGCCTCTTAGCAACATCCTCTACAGTAATGCCAACGTCTTTTTTACACCAGCGAAAATCCAATATACACTCATGAGCAACCCCTCCATTACGACCAGAATACAACACAGGGAAAAACTGATTGAGTCGATGTGCAATATAGTTCGCATTTAAAATCGCAATTTCTGAACACTTTTTTAGGTCTCTACCCATCATTTTAATGTATCCCCANGAAATCAGCAGAATCAAAGCGCTTCCCCATGGAGCCGCTGCTACAGCTCCAATCGACACATTTCCACCCACAGATATTTCAGAGTGATTTGGTAGGAAGAATTTTAACTCTTTTTTTACAGCAATAGGTCCCATGCCTGGCCCACCACCTCCATGAGGGATACAAAATGTTTTGTGNAAATTAAGGTGACACACATCAACACCTAATTCTGCAGGTAAACATANNCCAATCATAGCATTCATATTCGCCCCGTCCATATAAACAAGTCCACCATGCCGATGAACTATCTCACAGAAATCCTGGATACCCTCTTCAAAAACTCCATGAGTTGACGGATACGTAATCATAAGTGCAGCTAATTTATTTGAGTGCTTCTCTATTTTGCTTTGAAAATCAATACGATCTATGTCACCATTGTTATTGCATTTAACCACGACGACCTTATATCCAGCCATTACAGCACTGGCTGGATTCGTT
>NZPK01000077.1 GCA_002693325.1 Gemmatimonadota bacterium
GACGCATGGTTAACATATCAAGAATCGGGAAAATGTTGGATCCTCTATCTGACAAGATTTTTTTAGTAGCACTTGTAGGTGGCCTAACTATATGGAAAAACTTTCCATTTTGGTTTTTAACTCTATTGGTTGTACGTGATCTGTGTATTGTAGGTGCCGGATTTTATATGCTAAAAACGCGAGGCTTCGTTATTGCTGCCAATCGCTGGGGGAAAGCCACGACCACATCCATAGGATTCACTACTCTAAGCTACGTCATAAATATTCCAGATATGTATTCAATTATATTACTGGCAATCTCCACATTACTAATCGTGACTTCCAGCCTAACTTATATGCACACCTTAAGACGNACACTTCGTGGCGTTGATGAAACATTGGTTTATTAGATGAATCCGCTAAATAAAATTGGAATTCAATGCAATAATATCGAGAATGCTGTCGCTTTCTATGAGAAAGCTCTTGGAATGCAAGTAGTAGAACGATTTCCCATTAAATATGAACAGGATTACGTTTACCTTCAATCTGGTGAATCAATAATCGAACTCATGCCGAATACATCTGAAACGCGAGCACAAATCCACCATCTATCTTTCTCAAGTTCAAACATAAGGAAAGATGCAGATAGATTAACCAAGAATAAAGTAACGACAACTAAAGAACCATTTGCCGTAGGAGTAGCAAATATCAAGTTGGCTTTTTTCTTAGATCCTAGCGGCACTAACATACAACTGTATGAACGTCAACAACCCAATATCAAACCTAAATCAGATACAAAATAAAGACTATAGATTTGTCGAGCGCCAAAAGACTCGCATATTATATCTCCACCNATACACCGCAAAAANATCTCGNCTCATAAATGGTCGTTCCAGTTCTCTAGCTGCGATATATGTTTTATAACCTCTTATTTTCCTAAAGGGTATCGTTCCTCCCTTCGTCTGGACCAACCCCATCATACAACCCATAGAAATTGGAATCGGTTCCTTGAGTATGTGTCGATTAATCCCAATATTTTTNGGAACAAGAGTTGCACTCTCACCAATTATCTCAAATATTTCTTTCGAGTCATTAAATTTGACCAGTATCAACTTTACGGGAGCCTTCGACTCTGCATAAAATTCCCAAGCAACCACTTCTCCACCGGCAGAATTTGGAGGAAAAGTATATTGCCGATCAACAATTACAAGTCCTTCATGACTACTGCTCGAATCAAACTTGGACAGATTGCGAGCTCCAACCGAATCGATCATAACATCAGTTTGTGAAAATAATGCTTCCCATTCAGAANCTATTGATGCCGTATTATTTTCAGAACATCCAATGAATAGGGCAAAAACACATAGTTTTTTCATGAAATAAGCACGAAACCAACCAGCGCTATCACCATTATCCATGAATCAATTTTCCTTAATGAGACGGCGCCAATAACCATAGGGATCTTGCATAAACCGGCCACGTGCATGCTGTCGTATCATCTTTAATACCCTTCGTTGTAAAACTAAACGAATTATTTTTGAGGACATAACCGCAATTCCTTATTTATAGACCAAAACCAAAATAATACCGCCACTTGTCAATTTTGAGACCATCCGAATTTACTCGATCACGATTCAAAGGTCGGACAGCTTGAAAATAGGCCAACAGCGGTATCCGGTAAAAAGTAAATAATTGAAGCCTCAATTCACCGCCAATATCGGTCAAAAATGAATCCGTATTAAAATCTACTTCATCAAAGGAAGAAAAGTTTCCTACCGCGCCGGCTTCCGCAAAAATTTCTGCTCGCATCTTAGAGAAATTGAAATTAAGAAAGCGCTTATTTATACGACTCAATATCGGAAAACTATAACCGATTCGGCTGTAAAATAGCTTCGACCCCGAGTCTATAAAATATGGATAACCGCTTAGGAAATTTTGCCCTCCGATATAATAGCGTAATGGCCAATAAAAGCGTCCTTCAAAGAATCCCCCATCCTCAATAAAGCTCGGCTTCAAGACAACGTTACGATAGGCACCAATTGCTTGAAAAGATACAACATTGTCAAAAGGAAGCCTAATTCGCTCGCTGTAGCTCGCTACATACTCATTTACTCTAAAACGTTTCGGAGCCCTAACAAATTGACCTTTATAGAGTTCCTGATCTGACCGTTCCACCAACGAATCAGCTAACGTCGGCAAACTATACCGATATACTAATGAGAAATTGCGCCCAGTTGGTTCGAATGCATTTAATGCAGTCGGGTGTGTATGGCGATAACTCCAACCCAAACTCAGCGAATGCGTACTATAAAACTTCATGCCATTATAAAAATTTAATGGATCACTCCGACCAACTAACGTCGTGTCCTGCGAAAGAATATCGATATCTGCACGCTCTGAAATATCAAGGCCATTTTGTACAAAGAAAATGTCTGTTTGACTTCGAAACTGTCTCAGTGACCAGCTCTCAACATAATCTCGATATAAATAACTTCCACTTAATTCCTGGCGTCTGGTCAATGGCACGTCAACTCCAACGGCTATTTGCTTGGATGTTGTCTTAAATAAATCTTCACGAACGGTACTTTGGTAAACATACTGTTCGACACCTGGTAGCAACAAATTTGTAGCTTCGTCAACCGGTATCGGATAAAGATTCGTCGCAGAAAGAGTATCGCCTTCAACTTCATTGCTTTTTATAAGATTATCTATTTCACGACGCCGGCCAGCAATGTACATAGTTGGATTGAAGGTCTTGTTGTTCCCAACTCTGGGACGTAAACTTCGCTCCAAATAAAACCCAAAGTCAGTATTCATGTCAGTGGGATCTCGCAAATTTTTACCAGCAACTCCCCATGCAGTTAATTGTGGACCACCAAGAACGTCCCCACTCGACATTTGGAGGCCAAAACTTGCTTGATTTAATCCGAAAGTATTCCCTACAAAAGTCGGTCCAACCTGTACNATTGGAACATATCGAATTACGTTATGTCCTCCATAGCTACCCACATCAAATCTTTCAGATAATTTTGGACCCGTGTAGACTGATCTGTAATCGCGAGCCACTACAGAAGGGAAGTTTTCCTCCCGCAAGTATCTACTAGCTGAAATTCGATACAGATCGTAATCATTAGAGTGGTACGAACTATAGATTACTTCATCATTCAAAGAGACTGTTGGAGCAAAAGCTCCCCCAACGACATTTGTAAGTTGTTGAACCTGCCCACTCTCCATAGAGTACTTGTATATATTGAAAATACCTGTTCTATCAGACGAAAAAACAAAACCGCTTCCATCAGGCAACCACCGAGGGTCACGCTCATCAGCACTCGAAGACAGGATAGGTTGGAATCCTGAACTGTCTGTGTGAGCAAAAGCAACACTGTCGGGAAAGACGTCGGAAGAAATTGTGGTATCCGTTTCAACACCGCTCTCAACAACAACAGGATCAATCGTCACCGTTAATTCTGTCGAAACTTTTTCCTTAGATCGCTCCCAGGTCTCAGGTCGAGGCGGGCTGTCGGCACGCATAATGGCAATATCCCGATCTTCGCCCCTAAAAATACTAAATATTATCCATTTACCATCTGGAGAAAAATGAGGTCCGTAGTATTGNGTTCCATCGTTGTTATTGGTTAGATATTTTCGGTCCGTGCCGTCACGATTTATTATCGCTATGTTATTTGTTCCATCCTCGTTATGAACATATACAATACGTTCTCCATCCGGCGAAAACGATGGATCTTTAGCACGTAGGCGTGCACTAATTCGACGTTCCTCATTTGAAGCAACGTCGAGAATATAGAGGTCGTTAAAACCCTCCTTAGCGCGAGAATATACGACCTCTTTACTGTCAGGTGACCACGAAATTCTTGAATCAATATAATCTTCTGACTTAAAAATTTTACCCGTTGAAAAATCATATATTTTCAGGAAAGAAATAGCGTAGTCTAGATCATCACTACTCAAATACGCTAGCTTTGTCCCGTCTGGCGAATAATTTGGGTGATATTCGATTACTCCTTTATTGAGTTCGGACAACATTTCACCTTCGACATATGTTGCTTCGTAGATTTCATTCTGTAATCTTCGGTAGCGCTCTCTTAAATACATCTCCCAATCTTCATAGAACTGGTCTGCGGTAACACCTAAAACTCTCTCGATGGCTGGATCAAAACTCATTACACCAATATTATGCGTCAAAGCATCGACTTTTTCCGCTCCATACTGGTCTTGAATGTAAAGAGTCATAGCATAACCTTGGTTATATACCATTTCACCATAATATTTGCCAGTGCGGTCCAACACTGATCCCATTTCTGTCCATGATAAAAGGTCATCTTCCAAAACAGCCATTCGCAGAAGCATATCACGATGACTATCCCACCTATCGTATCCAAACTTGTAAGCACCATATTGAGCAATTCCTTCTGACCAACCTCGCGGAGCATTCATGTGATACAAAGGAAATTGGAACGAGATATCGGGATTGCTATCAAATCGGGCGACTGAGAACAACGCATATTGAAATGGCCATTTTTTTCGAGCCATATTCAGCGTGATTATATGATTCAACTCATGCGTTACAACATTTTTTATCCAATCATGACTACCACGCAATTCCATATCTAAATTTGTCGCCCAAATAGCCATTGTGTTGGCATAATAATCTGCCCAACCATTTCCCAACTGATCAGAAGTATCAAAGACCAGAACGTTTATCATTTGAAAATCGTCGTAGTAATTGTATGCCGCTGCTAAAGTTGGGAAAACTTCTTCAGCCGTTTCTGCAACTCGACGCGCCGTATTTTCAGAACCGGGCATAAAATGGATACGGAAGTGCTCTGTGCTAATTGTCTGCATTTGAGCATTAACCGAAAGACTAAAACAAGCAAGGCTAAAGATGGTTGAAAATAAAAGAAGGGATTTATGCTTTCTGAACAACGGGACCGCCTTTCATTGAGCAAAGTCAGTATTCACAGATTTACATTATTTAAGCTATCGTGTATTAATGAGCTACCGTAAGAAAATATAAGTGAGCATTTCCAATGTCAAAACACAAAAAAATTATATCAAATAATCACTTCGAACCTAAATTTTTAACGAAATCGCGTTAAATCCGCTGAATACTTGAGTCCTAGTAATTCTCTCGCTCGCTTTGTATTACAAGTCTTTTCAGCTTCAGAGGTACCTACTATGTGTAAGATATCAAAAGAAATGTGTTTTGCCTCTAACGCCAGCCTAGCTGCTTCAGCTAAATCGTGTCTGCATACCCAGCCGCTTCGCAATGAATTCCCGTGAATGCTTCCTAATTTCTGACGGTTTTTTCCAATTCCCAAACGCGAATCAACTATAAGATCCGGTCTCAAAATAATAATAGATAGACCAAATGCCTCAAAGAACTGGCGGCACATTTCTTCTTGCAATCTTTTTGTCACAGCGTACAAGGAGCCGTCCGGTCGACGAATTTCAGATTCAAAAAATATTCCCCGTGGATGAATTGTCTGGCAGGAGCCAATATGTACTACTCGTCTAATCTTGTTTTTTCGACATACATCTAGGACATTCCACAGCCCTTTGAGGTTGATATGAAACGGGTCCACATCATCTACTCCATAACCACCGGATTCGCTTCCAGACCAAACCGCTGCATGAATGACAGAATCCACTTCGCAAATCACCTCCTCAACATGAGAGTAATCACTTATATCGCCATAGATGACTTTTCCATTCCATTCAGGGTCAACATCGTTCCATTTATCCCAGGAACAGGCAGACAGATCAACTGCGGTAATATCGTGACTCGCTTGAACATTCGAAATTATAGCTCTCCCCAACCAACCTCCTGCACCAAATACAGCTACACGCATTTGTAAACTCCTTGGAAATAATACTAATTTAACTACTACATCAATCCTCGAACTTAAAATGGAAAACCAAATGCAATATATTATCAAGAACACAGATAACATAACTGAAAAAGATACAAGTTTGTCTAGCGCTATTTGGGAAAAAGCTGAAATATTGCGTGTCGCGCATTTTCCATGGCCCGATTCGGGCCATCGGCCAGAAACAGTGGTCAGGCTCCTATACACTTCTGAAGCACTTTATATTCAATTTCAAGTCAAAGACCGATTTGTCCGTGCCATTGCAAAAAGATTTCAAGATAATGTATGCGGCGATAGTTGTGTAGAATTCTTTGTTGCTCCAGTGTCGAATTCTCTAGCTTACTTCAACTTCGAAGTTAACTGCGGTGGTACCATGCTCCTTCATCGATGTCCTTCCGTTGAGGAGAGAGCCGCAGGGCAAGAAACTGAAAATGTTGCCGATGTCGACGGTGCCACTATCCGACTAGAGCATTCGCTCCCAGTTATAGTTGACCCAGAGCTAATTGAACCTACAAATTGGAATATTGAATATCGAGTCCCATTTCAGCTCTTTGCAAAATACTTTGACATAAAGGCACCAAAATCTGGCGATGTTTGGCGCGCGAACTTTTACAAATGTGGAGATAAGACGTCCCATCCTCACTGGGGCTCATGGGCTCCCGTGAATACCGAGCAACCGAACTTTCACACTCCCGAATGTTTTCGTCCAATAATATTTGCCTAATTAATATACGCAGATTCCACTTTCTTAAAGGCCTCGGCAATATCGCTAATTTCGCGAGATCCAAAATGTTCATGGATGGATAAAATAAAATGTTCTTCCGTCGCCTTAACAGCATTTTCACAGGGAAACTTCCGGTCAATTGCCCCTTTATAGGACGGCAGCCCCCAAGGATAGTCACTTCCTGGGAAAACGCATCTCTCCGTAAACCAACTAGATTCCGAAGGCAAGTGACGGTAAGAATTAGTAACTGGAATACCCTCAGCTTTTACAGCCTCAGCAAAATCATCTTTACTTATATTCACAACGTCTGTGTTTACCTTGAACCTCATAAACCAGTAAACACCTCCTTCACCTCCTGCCTCACGCCCTGGATGGACACCGCGTAAACCACTGATGGCACCTTTAATCTCTTGCGCAATCTCACGCCGACGTTCAATCATTTCGCGTAAACGACAAATTTGAACGCGTCCAATAGCTGCTGACAATTCATTACCGTTAAGGTTTAATCCAGCACGAACATTGGTAGAAGTTTCTAGGCCGAAAGGCTTCCCGCGGTCAGCGAAACGTTTAGCCTCAGTTAAAAGTTTGGCATCTCGTGAAAAAACAACACCGCCCTGAGGACCTGTTGCATGATGTTTACCACTCATGGTGGAAAACGCCGCAATTTTACCCAATGTTCCAACTAACTTGCCTTTATATCGAGCACCGTGTGCCTGTGCACAATCTTCCACTATCGGAATTCCATAACTTTTAGCAAGCTCCAAAACAGGATCCATATCAACAGGCTCTCCAGCAATATGAGCTACTACTATGGCTCGGGTGTGCGGCGTGATAACTTCTTCTATTTTTTCAGCTGAGGTATTGAAACTGCCTTCATCCGCATCCGCAACCATTGGCACCTGACACAATAAAGCAACCGGCATAACACCACCTGGATCTGTAATAGGTGGTACTACAACCTCACTACCCACCGGCAAATTCAGAGCCCCTAACGCAACATAAAGCGCCGAAGTTCCCGAATTAACTAAATCAGCATAACCTCCTCCCATGAACTTTACAAATCCTTCCTCATATTCTCTCTCCTGTTCACCATTATATCCAATCGAATCTCCTGTCAAAATTGCCTCGTCAAACAATTCCATGACTGCGTTTTTTTCTCTCATACCAAATAGTTGTCGCTTAGGAAATGGCTCATCTCTCACTTTGGCTCCACCATGAATTGCCAACATAGTTACACCTCCACAAACATTTGTTATATTCTCAGTGTCATCTTGGTAATGAAGTAACTAAAAAACATGGAACAAAATCAGTAAAACTTTCTTCAAATAACGAATATAGGCTACCTTTGGATTCCATACTACCTATCATCGCGGTATTCATCTGCCCTTTTATAGCAACCGTACTGTGTATTTATCCTACAAAATTTCTAGCTCATTCTTTAGACCTGATTGACCATCCAACTACCGGCACGCATAAATCACATACAAAACCAACACCGTACGGGGGAGCGTTAGCGATAACATTAGGTATTAGTTTGAGTGTTTTTTTCTTGACACCTGAAATAGTTAAGATCCTTGACCAAGTTACGAATAACAATGCACCATGGCTAAAAAGCTTGAAATGGATAGTCAGCGAATTCCAAGCGGCACATATGGTAGTCAGCCCATTTTTATTTTGTAGCCTGTTAATCGTGATTATCGGTTTAATTGATGATTGGCGTGGGTTAACTCCATTTATTCGACTAATTTTTCAAATAACTGTTACGATATTGTTGGTTGTCAGCGAACCAAGCTTTTCCTTAAGAATATTTGAAACATCGATTTTTAATATTTTTGCAACCGTACTTTGGATTGTAATCCTGACCAATGCTTTCAACTTTTTAGATAACATGGATGGATTAAGTGCAGGACTCGGAGCAATCAGTATGATATTCACTGGTTATATCGCGCTCCTAATAGGGGATTTTAGTATAGCTTTCCTGTCTTTCACTATTTTCGGATCCTTGTGCGGTTTCCTTATTTTCAATCTTCCTCCTGCTTCGATTTTTATGGGAGATGCCGGAAGCTTGGGCTTAGGATTTGCTATCGGTGCAATAACGATCAAATTAACACATTTGGGGGAAATTTCATCAGATCCCATTCTTCAATTGTCACCACTCTTAGTTGCATCCATTCCTTTTTATGACGCACTAACAGTGAGTCTGCTCCGATTAAAATTGGGCCGACCCCCCTGGCTAGGTGATACCAATCACATAAGCCATAGATTAGTTCGCATTGGATTATCTAAACAAAATGCGGTCCTTACTGTTTATGTCCTACTTTTCCTTCTATCATTGCCACCCCTTCTCACCATACATCCATCCGGTGACATTATGTGGATTGGGATTACTCCTTTGTTGATAGGAATACTGTCAATTGTCGATTTTTGCATGTATCGGTTTGTTTCCCAAAATGAGTAATCCTATACGGTCCCCCGATTGTTATAGAAAAATCTGTGAATAATCTACCAATGCCATTGACATATGATCGAACCCCTAATAAGCGGAACCCTTGCCTAACATTTTACAGAAACTCATTAAATCGACCGATTTAATTCCGCAATTTCACAAAACAATACGTTCGGCTAAGTCGCTAATAATCAACTTGACTTTTTTTATAAACAGGTTGTTCTTCTTACGTCGTTATGGCAATACTGCACAGCCTCATCGGCTACTTTCTAATATTGATTCTTGCTTGGCTTTGCGGACGCCGTTCAAGACAAATACCTTGGCGTACCGTTTTTTTCGCATCTGTATCTCAAGTATGTATAGCTCTCTTGTTATTACAAGCTTCTGTGCGCCAACCCATATTTTCAATTGCCCAAAAATTCACTAACATACTCCAAGAGACATCACTAAAGGCTAGTGAATCGCTCTTATTTGGTGGTATAACCAACGAAATATTTATTGCTAATTACGGCCCAGTCATTGCCATACAATTGGCTTCTATAACCATTTTTGTATCTTCCATCTCAAAAATACTATTTCACTACGGTATTTTACCTTGGTTCATTAATATTGCAGGCAAAATTATTAAACGGTTTTTAGGCGTAAGCCCCGCTGAAAGTATCGGTGTAGCTGCTAATATTTTCCTAGGAATGACAGAAGCTCCCCTGCTCATCCGACCTTATATAAACAAACTAACTGATAGTGAATTATTTTGTATTATGACCGCTGGAATGGCGACCATTGCAGGAGCAGTCATGATAATCTATACCTCACTACTTACGAATATACACCCAGATATAGCAGGCCATTTAATTATAGCTTCCCTAATCAGTGCTCCGGCTTCCATCGGGGTCGCTAAACTAATGTTTCCCGAAAAGGAATTGCCTGAAACTTTAAAGGCAAAAATAAAATTACCTGCAAAAGACACACAAAATGGCTTAGATGCTGCTGCACGCGGAGCAACTGAAGGAATAACCCTAGTAATAAATATTTTGGCAATGCTAATTGCATTCATTGGATTAATTGCTTTAATCAATCATGCCTTGGGCTGGGCACAACAATTGATTTATAATGAAGGGGGAAAATGGAGCTTAGAGCTGATCTGTGGTCAACTAATGCGACCCATTGTCTGGACTTTAGGCATTCCTTGGAGCGAAACCATGAAAGTTGGAGAATTAATGGGGCTGAAAACAATATTGAACGAATTTGTAGCCTATTCAAGGTTAGCAGATATTATGGAAAGTCCCAACCCACTAAGTCAACGTAGTTTTATCATAACGACCTATGCACTTTGCGGGTTCGCCAATTTCGGCTCTATAGCTATAATAATTGGTGGCATTGGTAGTATTGCACCAAAACGCAGAGGTGATCTTTCAAGAATGGGACTGCAATGTCTCATTGGAGGAACTCTTGCTACAATGCTCACAGGAACAGTTATTGGCCTATTTATTTAACACAATCAAAAAAAATATAGAACTCAATCAATATTAAACAAAACTGATCGGAACTATGTCGAAAGAGAAAAAACCAACCTATCGCTCTCAGTTTGACGGCCATAAGCGATTGGCCGCAGCCGTAATTTTACAAGCCATTAAAGACGCAGAGGCCTCTTCATCAACCAAAAACCGCGAAACAGCAAATGCTTTTCTAAAGAGTAACATGTGGCCCTATTCCGATGTGCTCGACCTTCCAACAGATAACAATGGGTTNAGCANATATTTAAACAAGCTCGGGCAAATGCCAGATATATAAAAACCATAATCAGACTTTGTTCCAAGTAAATTCACTAAAGCTGTGGTTAATTTCATGGATTAGGTGGCGATGTACATATCAATATTTCAAGGGTTTCTTCACCAGTATTTTCTACTCCGTGTTCACACCAAGGAGGAAGGTGAATAAACGTTCCAGCTGAAACTTCTCGCTTTTTTCCATTAAGAGTCATGGTACCTTTTCCTCGTATGATAACGTAACATTCTTCAGTATGATGGCTACCAGGTTCTAATACAACATGAGGAGGAAGATAGAACATTACCAACCCAAGGTCTTTCGCTGGTGCTTTCGGATTAGATGGGTGAACGACACGAACACCAATACCTTCACAACCCGAGTATTTAACAGGTAATCCGTCCTGTGGCGTTACCACATTAGCAGATGGGGGAACTTCCGGTTTTGCTACAGGCGGTTCCCCTTCGTATCCCTTAAATTTTGTAATTTTTGCCATAAATCAGGTTCTCCTTACCATTCTCTTGTGTATCCAGCGGTCCAGCCGCCATCGACAGTGATCGTTGTTCCATTTACATAACTAGATTCCGGAGCAACTAAAAAAGTTACAGCAGCAGCAATTTCCTCGACTTCAGCAGGACGCCCAAGAGGAATATGCGAAAGTAAACTCTGAGCCTTCTCATTAAAAACACCATCATCAGAGTAAAAAAGGTTTTTTGTACCATCAGTGAGCGTCGAACCAGGAGCAACAGCGTTGACAAGAATACCTTTTGCTCCCAACTCAATAGCCATTGACTTGGTCAAATTAATAACACCTGCCTTAGCAGCCACAAAGGCAGATTGTAAACGAAGAGGTACTACCCCAGCAATCGAACTGATATTTACAATTCTCCCACCACGTTGACGCAGTATAGCTGGTATAACAGCACGGCTAGCAACAAACACACCGCGCAAATCTACTTCAACGATACGGTCCCAACTTTCTACACTAAATTCATGAATTGGTGCTCGATCACCACCACTATTAATTCCGGCATTATTAATTAGGATATCCAACCTACCCCAACGCTGCTCTGATTCATTAACTACTCGCTCCATATCCGTTACATCCGAAACGTCTGCACACCAAGAATGTCCTCCAAGATTCTTTGCAACTTCACTTGCACGGTCTTGATCTAAGTCTATTATACCAACACGAGCTCCATTATCAGCTAACTGTTCAGCGATAGCTTCACCTATACCCTGTGCACCTCCCGTCACCAGTGCAACCCTACCACTTAAATCAACTCGCATCGGAATTATCCTTTCATCGCAAATAAAAACTGCAAAAAATTAATCATAAACAGAAATCAAAGGATCACCCTCAACCATCCTAATTTACCCTATAGATAAATTTTTCAAATCTCTATGGTTCTATAAACTCAAGACTTCCACTTTTTATTCGCCTGTAATAACAGCTTNTGCGACTCAAACCGCGATTATTTTTTGTGTGACAAGCTCCCTGACCTCGTGGTCGTACTAGATATAAAAGAGAATTCTGTTCACAATTCACGCGGATTTCTAACAAATCCAAAGTATCTCCCGACGTGGCACCTTTAATCCAAAGTTCATTACGCGAAGTACTCCAAAACGTGGCTACTTTATTTGCCAATGCGTAGTCTAGAGCAACGTGATTCACATATGCAATAATCAGAACCTCCAAGCTATCGATATCCTGAACGGCTACAGGTACTAATCCCTGCCCACAGGATAAAACTTTCTTTAACTTTTCAAAATCTATATTTACATTTTGACCAGTCTCTATCTCTATATGGATCTGACTCTCACTTTTGGACATTTATTTCATACCTTTTTCAGAATCGAATCAAACTAAACAGACGGAATTAAAAACCTAATTTTAAATTTCTTCCCAATTATCAAAGCACGCTGCTTGGCCCATAAAATCATCTTCTTGATTGACTAAATTCCAAACTGTTCCATTAACTATTCGGAATCTTCGTCCGGCAGAATCTATCCGTACTCCTGAGTAACCTTCCACAAAACCATTTCGTTCTACCAAGGAAAGTAGCTTCAATCTCTCTGAGCGAGCTAGTGGCTCTGCAGACTCTTCAGAAGGTAGAGCTACAAAATCCGCCCAGTCCATCTTAAATACAGAAAGAGCCATACGATTACCATAATTAAAAATCGGATTTAGTCCTATACCGTGCGAAACAATTGCAGTAGAAGCTTCAAATAAAGCCTCACCCAGGCATCCCGACGATCTTACCAATGGGCGTCCAAACCAGTGCAGAAAACTCTCACATATAAGTTCAGCTTGGGATGAACGATAGGCACTTAAAAAACGTGGGCAAAGAGATCCACAGATATCTCGATTCAAAACNTAAGATCCAAGAACAATTTTGAGGACTACCTTTCTACGTCGAAGCCTCCCAAGCAGCTTCTTTTACTATTTCTGAAAGCGCAGGATGAGCATGTATAGTTCTTGCAAGGTCTTCAGCACTTGCAGAAAATTCCAAAGCGAGGACCGATTCAGCAATCATACTAGAAGCGTGCGCTCCCAAAATGTGCACACCAAGTAATCGATCTGTTTCTGCATTTGCAATAACTTTTACCANGCCATCNGTCTCATCCATACAATGTGCACGCGCATTCGCACGATAGTGAATTTTACCAAGAGAAGTCTGATATCCTTCCTTTTCAGCCATCTCTTGGGTCAATCCCACACTTGCCAATTCCGGATGGGTATACACTACCCATGGAATAGCATCGTAATTAACCCGCCCTGCAAGACCTGACATACGTTCAACGACTGCTACCCCTTCAGCCTCTGCCTTATGCGCCAACATAGGNCCGGTAACCACATCTCCAATTGCCCAAACACCATCCAAACTTGTACGCCCATCTACATCAGTCTTTATATGGCCTCTGTCATCTAATTCAATGCCGATNTCTGCTATCCCTAAATCAGCTGTATAGGGGCGTCTGCCCACTGCAATTAAAACGCGATCGCATTCAATCTGTTTCAATTCACCGTCAGACTCCAATTCTAGCTTAACAATATTTTCATTTACTATTGCGGACTTAGCACCAGTATTCAAATTAAACATAAGACCTTGACGGCGAAGAACTCTCTGTAGCTGACCAGCCATTTCTTTGTCCGTACCAGGCAATATTTGATCCGTATACTCGATGATTTGCACCTCTGAACCAAGTCGACTCCAGACTGATCCCATTTCAAGTCCTATAGCACCTGCACCGATAACGACTAAACGCTCCGGTACTGTATTAAATTCAAGCGCCTCTGTCGAACTTACAACAAAATTTCTATCGAAAGGAATGTTTGGTAATTCTGCAGGAATACTACCCGTAGCTATTAAGATCTTCTTTCCAGTCACAACAACCGTTCCATCAGCACCGTCAACTTCTACTTCCTTCTCACTCAGTAACTTNGCTAAACCAGTTAGAAAAGTAATATCATGTTGGTCAAATAAACCATTGATGCCATTAGCCATGTCTGAGACTATTTTTTCTTTTCGCTCCATCATAACCGAAAGATCTAAATCTACTTCACCGCCTATGATCCCATGGAGGCCAAAGCCCTTCTTGGCACGAGCATATATTTCACTGGATTCAAGTAATGCTTTACTCTGGATACATCCTACATTTAAACACGTACCACCCACATGATTTTTGTCGATACATACTACTCGCATACCTAACTCGCTAGCACGCCTTGCAGCAACGTATCCTCCAGGACCAGCTCCTATAACAATAAGATCGAAATTTAAGTCACTCACGTGTGGAAATCTCCTATAACCATGAGGTTACGATCTAAACCTCTAACATCAAACGTGCCGGGTCTTCAATCAATTCTTTTACGCGAACTAAAAAGCTCACAGATTGCTGTCCGTCAATAATCCTATGATCATAGGATAGTGCTACATACATCATGGGACGAATTACAATTTCAGTATCGATTACAACAGGACGTTGCTGAATTGTATGCATTCCAAGAATACCACTCTGTGGAGCATTTAAAATAGGAGTCGAAAGTAAAGATCCAAATACGCCCCCATTAGTAACTGTAAAGGTGCCTCCACTCAATTCATCCATAGCCAACTTGTTATCCCGAGCCGCAGATGCTAAGCGCTTTATTTCTCCTTCAATACCAGCTATCGAAAGCGTTTCAGCTCCTTGTAACACAGGAACAACCAAACCTCTCTCAGTACTCACGGCTATACCCAAGTTTATACGATCATTGTAAAAAATATCCAAACCATCAATTTGCGCATTAATAATCGGAAATTCCTTAAGAGCCAGTATAACAGCGCGTGAAAAGAAGGACATAAGCCCTAACGAAACTCCATGAACCTCAGCAAAGCGGTCCTTATACTGCTTGCGAAGTGACATAACAGCATGCATATCCACTTCATTAAAGGTTGTTAACATAGCAGCATTATTCTGAGCATTTACTAAATGCTCTGCGACACGTTGGCGCAGCCTACTCATAGGCTCTCTACGTACACCCTGATCATCAGGTAACTTATTCTTTTCGGAATCAGAAGGAGTATTTTTATCCAATTGTTCTCTTTCTAAAAGATATTTCCTGACATCTTCCTTGGTTATTCTACCATCTTTACCAGATCCCTTAAGTCTTTCTATATCGAGATTATTTTCCTCTACTAATCGCCTTGCAGAGGGACTAAGTAGTTTTTCAGATACTTTATCGGAGTTTTGATCGTTGTTTATTTCTCTCTGCTCGGCTTCTACCACACCTACATCCACTTTAGTCTGTTCGCCTTCTTCAATCACTGCAATAGTAGAACCAATACCGAGAGTTACATCTATATCCTCTTTGTGGCGCAAAATACCTTCATTCGGAGCTGGCAAATCTACATTAGCTTTGTCTGTTTCCAAAACGCAGATAGGCTCATCTCGGTCAACATATTCACCATCAGCTTTAAGCCATTAAATAAGTATCACTTCAGTAACGGATTCGCCCATTGCGGGTATTTGAACCTCATATGCCATCTAGTACCTCTCTAACGATCTATGATATGTCAAAACAGAACCATTTTTTGAACTTGACTGATTCGTGCCAACAATCTCGGTATTATCAATCAATACTCGTTCAACGATATCTTTTTGCTCTTCCTGGTGTACTTGATGAGACCCTGTTGCCGGACTAGCTGCCTCATCCCGCCCTACATATATCAATTTACAGGTTTCAGGTATTAAGGCTTCAAGTCGAGGCCGTACAAAACTCCAAGCGCCCATATTTTCGGCTTCCTCTTGAACCCAACAAACTTCTGTTATTTCCCTGTATTGATCTATAACTGCACGAAGCGATTCTTTCGGGAATGGATATAATTCCTCAATTCTAATCAGAGCAGTCTCTTTGCAAGACTCTTCAGAGTTACGTCGTGATTCAAATAGATCGAAATACACTTTACCACTACAAAGGATCACTCTTTTAACAGTATGGATTTCAATATCTAAAGAATCATCAATTACTGACTGGAAATTTCCATCCGTAAATTCTGAAAGTTCAGAAACGCACAACTTATTGCGCAACATGCTTTTCGGCGTCATTACAATCAAGGGTTTTCGAAAAGATCTTAACATCTGACGACGCAGAACATGAAAATACTGAGCTGGCGTACTAGGATACACTACCTGCATATTATTTTTGGCGCATAGTTGTAAAAATCGTTCTAATCGAGCGCTTGAATGTTCAGGCCCCATACCTTCCGACCCATGCGGCAATAGAAGAACCAGACCACACATGCGCATCCACTTTGCCTCAGCGCTAGCAATGAATTGATCGATAACCATCTGTGCACCGTTGACGAAATCTCCAAATTGAGCTTCCCAAAGCACCAACCTTCGCGGGTCAGCTGAACTTATTCCGTATTCAAAACCTAACACCGCCAATTCAGAAAGCATTGTATTTAATACGACAAAATCGGCTTGATCATTAGACATGTTGGCCAAGGGGACATGAACCTTTCCATTTTCAATATCATGCCAAGCAGCATGTCGGTGGGCGAACGTACCTCGTTGACTATCCTGACCAGCTAGTCTTACCGGCGTCCCATCCAAAAGTAGCGAACCGAAAGCTAACATCTCTGCAGTTCCCCAGTCCAAGGGGGCATCCCCTTCTGACATTGCCTGGCGAGCTTTATTAATCCGCTGAACGGTCCGGTGTAACATAAAGGATTCTGGCACCCGCGTGGCCAATGTTACTATTTCATTTAATTTTTGCTCTCCTATAGCCGTCTCCGCAGTCCAATCGTTTCCAGCTTTACCCAACCCCTTCCAAGCACCACCAAATCTCGCAACTCTAGCCGGAACCTGCAGACTCCGCGCAACTTCCTGAGCTTTATCTAAATCCTTTCGAATATTAGAGCGAATTTCACTAATTTTCTCTTGACTAATTTTATTTCGATTTACAAGATTTTCAGAATATTTCGTTACGACCGTTGGCAGTTTTGATATCTGCCGATACATCAAAGGCTGCGTAACAGTTGGATCATCAGCTTCATTGTGACCATGCCGCCGATAGCACCATAAATCGATAATTACATCCACTTTGAACCGTTGTCTGAATTCTACAGCGATCCGTACGGCCTGAACAACAGCCTCAGGATCATCACCATTCACATGGAATACTGGGGCCTGTATTTGTTTGGCTACGTCTGTTGGATACGGCGAAAAACGCGTCTCGTTAGGAGTAGCCGTGTATCCTAGCTGATTATTAATTATGATATGCACGGTACCACCCGTACCATAACCATCTAATTCGGACAAGTTCAATGTCTCCGCGACAATGCCTTGCCCAGTGAACGCCGCTTCACCGTGTATCAGTACAGGAACTACCCGAGTTCCTTCGCTATCGCAGAGATGAGACTGTTTAGCATATACAATCCCTTCGACAACAGGGTCAACCAATTCAAGATGACTAGGGTTATAGCTCATGGATAAATGTATCTTACGATTACCTACACTAACATGATCATAGGAATAACCCTGATGATACTTGACATCACCTTCCGAATCGCCGGGACCAGTATCAGAAGCCCCTTCGAATTCAATTAGAATATTTTCGTAGGGTTTTCGTAACAAATGCGCGAGAATATTAAGGCGACCCCGATGAGCCATGCCAATTACAATTTCATCTACGCCTAACGATGCACCATCCTCCACAAGCGTATCCAATAACGGCAACAAGGAATCCGCACCTTCCAAAGAAAAACGTTTTTGTCCTATATACCTGGTATGTAAAAATTGTTCGAATTCTTCCGCCTCACACAAACGCCGAAGGACACGATGAGTCTCATCTTCTTCTAATATCTGGGCATTATAATCTGGCTCAATGCGTTCCTGTAACCACGTGCGCTGCTCTTTGTCAGGGATATCCATATACTCAACACCAATACTACGACAATATGTCAATCGAAGTTTTTCGATCAATCCCCCCAAAGTCCCATCAGTCCGGCCTAAGAAACCACCGTTACCTACACCATTTTTTAGATCATCGGCAGAAAGACCAAATTCACTCAATTCCAAAAGTGGGATACTCGTTTTGTTTTGGCCTAGTGGATCAAGGTCTGCTACGAAATGGCCTAAGGTGCGGTAAGCCTGAACCAAAGCAAAAACACCTCTATCTGTATGTTGACGATGAGGCAGATCAGTTTCGTCATATTTTACTGAAAAATTCGAATTATTTTCCGATTTTGTGGACGTATTTTCTGTTTGAGAAAACCCTAAATCAAACCCCTTGAAAAATGCACGCCATTCGGTATCCAACTGACTTGGATCATCAAGATATTGTTGATAAAGTTGATCAACAAACTCGGCATTTTCAACATGTGAATTAAATTGCGGCATCGGCAATCCTTTATATCACTATTTTATCACATTAAGACTCATTAAGGATATGGTGTAACCGCCACTTAGGCAACGAATTTCTACTCTTGAATATGCAGCAATGCCGAACTACGCACAGTATCTCAACCGTTATCGACAATTTGCCGCAAAACACTTGCTAAATGTCAATAAATTGAGAATATTTTAAGCCTTCATCGGCTTTTAAACATGAAGTTATTCCACTATTCTTAACTTTTCTATAATCGGACCAAAATATGCAGATTAGCTTTCTTGGAAATTCTCTTCCGTCAGATTTTCACCACTCAATTTTGTTAAAAAAATGCCAAGAACAGTTTTCTAATCTCACAGAGATCAAGATCGAATACAGATATTTTATTCTTTTGAAGAAGCAACCAAGTCCTAAAAACCTCGAATTACTAAGAAACATCTTAGAAGTAGAGGCAGTAGCTACCGAACTCAAAGATAACCAACTGGCAATCTGTCCGCGTAAAGGAACCATTTCTCCGTGGGCAAGTAAAACCTTGGATATACTGAAAAACTGTGGCGTAGATTTTGTTGAACGAATTGAACGTGGATCTATTTATACATTTCTTGGTGAACCCGAATTGACTCAGCAACAAATTAATCTGATCAGCCCGAACCTATACGATAGAATGACGGAATCCCCTTCTAAACTATCCGAAGATTTTTTCTCTCCACCAATCGCCGCTCCCTTAGAATATATCGGCTTACATAAAGAGGGGCTTTCTGCCTTAAACCGAGCTAATATCGAAATGGGCCTAGCATTATCGGATGAAGAAATACACTACTTTTCAGAGGTTTACGCCGAGATCAAAAGAGATCCGACTGATGTAGAGCTAGTGATGTTCTCGGTAGTTAATTCAGAACACTGCAGGCACAAAATATTTAATGCTGAGTGGATTGTAGATAATCAAAGAAAACACAATTCACTTTTCGACATGATCCAAAACACACATAACAAACAACCCGAGGGAACTGTTAAGGCATATTCTGATAACAGTGGGATTCTTAAAGGATTTTCGATACCCAAATTTTATCCTTCACCAAAAAATAATTACCAATATGAATATCTTGAGAGGCAGACACATATCCTAATCAAAGTCGAAACCCACAACCACCCAACAGCTATTTCTCCTTATTCTGGCGCCGCTACTGGAGTTGGCGGAGAGATTCGAGATGAAGGTGCTGCTGGTACTGGTGGAACACCTCAAGCTGGGTTATGCGCTTTTTTTACATCCCATCTGCACATTCCGGATTTCCACCAACCTTGGGAAAAAACACATGCCGAATTCCCAGATCGTTTAGCTTCGCCGTTACAAATCATGACCGAAGGCCCTATCGGAGGTGCTGCATTTGGAAATGAATTTGGACGGCCAAATATTTACGGAATCTTTCGGACTTTCGAACAATATTTTATGGGTAAATACCGGGGCTATCACAAACCGATTATGATCGCCGGTGGAGTGGGTTTAATTGATGAGATCCACGTAGAAAAGAAAAAACCCGAACCCGGTGACTATGTCCTACAATTAGGGGGGCCCTCTATGCTTATCGGCTTAGGAGGCGGAGCAGCATCCAGTATGGATACCGGATCGAATACAGAAAATCTTGATTTCGCTTCAGTCCAACGAGACAATCCTGAATTAGAAAGACGTTGTCAAGAATTAATAAATCGCTGTGTAAGTTTAGACGAGGAGAACCCAATTGTTAGTATTCATGACGTGGGTGCAGGTGGTCTGTCCAATGCGTGTCCCGAGCTAGTAGAGGATGTGGGAGCACGTTTCAACATCAGATCTATTTTGAACGATGAGCCTTCTATGAGTCCGATGCAGATCTGGTGTAACGAGGCTCAGGAGCGGTATGTGTTAGTCGTCAAAAGAGACAATCTCACCGTATTCGCCGATATTGCCCAACGCGAAAGGTGTCTTTATTCAGTGATTGGTGAAATAACAGGCGACAATAAAATAACACTTTCTGATAAACTTTTAGGTCCAGATCCGATCCCTGAAATAGATTTAAAAGTTTTTTTGGGGAAACCGCCACGAATGGTTCGAGATGTAAAAAGTCTAAGAATCGACAAAGTCACAGAAAGTATTTCTGATATTGATATTTCAGAAGCGGTAACCAGAGTATTACGGTTCCCAGCCGTGGCGGCGAAAACATTTCTCATTACTATAGCCGACAGGTCGGTTACCGGTTTGATCGCTCGCGATCAATTCGTCGGCCCCTACCAAGTGCCTGTCTCCGACGTAGGATTAACGATGCATTCTTTCAAAGCAAATTCGGGAAGCGCCATGGCAATGGGAGAAAGAACGCCCGCAGCAATAATTGATGCTCCTGCATCTGGGCGTATTGCTGTAGCCGAAGCAATTACCAATATATCTTCGGCTCACATCGGCTCGATTGAAAACATAAAACTCTCAGGAAATTGGATGTGTGCATGTGGCGAAGAAGGTGAAGATGCGAACTTATTCAAGACAGTGGAAAGCATTGGCATGGAGTTTTGTCCAGAGTTAGGTATATCTATCCCCGTTGGCAAAGACAGCCTTTCAATGCGATCGACCTGGACGGACAGTCAAGGCCAAAAACATAAAATTATCGCACCAATGAGTTTAGTTATTTCTGCATTTTCCCCAGTTAAAAATGTAAGAAAACATGTAACGCCCCAATTAAATCCAATGCCAGAAACCGAATTACTATTAATCGATTTAGGGTATGGAAAAAATCGCTTAGGAGCCTCTGCGTTACTACAGACCTACAATAGAATCGGAAACACAACGCCGGATATAAATCCTGAGGCCTTGCGTCAACTTTTCGATGCCATACAAGAAATGCATTCTCAAAACCTTCTTCTGGCTTACCATGATAGATCCGATGGTGGTCTGTTCGTGACTATCGCAGAAATGGCGTTTGCAGGACGTTGTGGGATAGATATAGATGTTTCAGCACTTGGGGAGGATTCAATCTCTGCCCTTTTCAATGAAGAGATTGGCGTTGTTATTCAATATAATATCGAAAAAAAGCAAACTGTAAATGAGATTCTATCCTCTTACAATCTCTCTTGCTGCTCCCACAAAATAGGTAGTCCAAATTCAATCATGGATTTAAAGATATCGTACAAATCCAATGAACTCTTCCAATCTAATATACAAAATTTACAATCAATCTGGTCCGAGGTTTCTTACCGGATGCAGGCCCAAAGAGATAACCCTGAATGTGCTGAACAAGAATTCGAAGCCATTCGAGATACTGACGATCCCGGACTTCAATTTGAATGGTCAGATTCCATACCCACACCCTCGATACTTACTAAAGGACGAAAACCTCGAGTGGCTATTTTACGAGAGCAGGGTATCAACGGACAAATCGAAATGGCGGCCGCGTTTGACGCTGCAGGATTTCAATCAGTAGACGTGACCATGACCGATTTAATAGAAGCACGAACCGACCTTGGTGATTTTTCGGGAATGGTAGCTTGTGGTGGATTTAGCTATGGTGATGTTTTAGGAGCCGGAGCAGGTTGGGCTCGTTCGATTCTTTATAACCCCAAATTAAGACTGCAATTTACAAAGTTCTTTAATCGACAGGATTCTTTCACGTTATGTGTTTGTAATGGTTGTCAAATGTTGTCTCGCCTAAAAGATCTTATACCCGGAGCTGAGAATTGGCCAAAGTTTTTAACAAACAGGTCTGAACAATTTGAAGCACGCCTATCAACAGTAGAAATTATTGAAAGTAATTCCCTCTTCTTAAAAAACATGGAAGGTTTTCGACTGCCAATCGCTGTTGCTCACGGACAAGGCCGCGCCACAATAAATAAAAATGAAATTCAAATCTTGGATCAAAACAAACAAATTTCGTTACGATATGTAGACAATAAAGGCAAACCGACAGAATTTTACCCAGCAAATCCAAACGGCTCAACTCATGGAATTACTGGTCTCTGCTCAAAAGACGGTCGTGCAACAATTATGATGCCGCATCCTGAACGTGTTTTTAGATCATCCCAGCTGTCCTATATACCGGAAAACTTAATCGATGAGTTTACACCCTGGATACAATTATTCTCAAATGCACTGAAATTTGTCACATAAAATTGCTTAAAGTCCACTTATAATCAACTAACATATTTTTACGTTTTGTTTGCCTGACGAAACGCCCACATTTATATTGATCGCCGAAGTTATAGCGTTGTAATTAAAGTAGTGACGCGTACCATTTATTTCGCAATCTTTAATCCGAGAAGTACTTAATGATAATTCAATTATGGTTTTTAATCATCGTTTCCTTTTGGGGAATCAATTGTGATTATTCTCAAGGTGAAATCGAAGAAACTATAACGATTGAGTTTTGGACCATCGCTTTAGGCGATGCTTTTGCGGATTTTATCAACGGGATGATCAAAACCTATGAATCTGAACACCCAGGCGTTCAGATAAAATGGGTTGATGTGAGTGGCGCTGAAGTTGCTGAAAAATTTCTTGCTGCACTTGTTGGGCAAACCCCGCCTGATGTGGTCAATATATACGACCTACCAAGATTCCTGCAGTACGGCGTCTTGGTAGACATGGATTCTCTAGTCGCTCCCGAGGAACAAAACAAACGATTAGAGAATTTTTGGCGTGGCATCGGTCAATATCAAGGCCGTAACTACGTAATTCCGTGGTATACGGGCGTGTCGATGCTCTGGTACAACAAAGAAATCTTTGATCTGGCGGGGCTTGATGTTACTAAGCCGCCAAGTACAATCGATGAAATGTTAAAAATGGGTGAACATATTTTTAATACAACAGGTAAATACGGTATATCCTGGCGACTTCACCCATCTCTTGGGGCTCCACCGTGGGCGTTATTACGCATAGATGGCTTTTGGCCACTTTTTAATGAGCAACAGACCAAAACCCTAATCAACAACTCAAAGGCAGAGGCTATATTTCAAAAATGGATCGATGCCTACCAAAACGGAGCTCTCCCCCCAGAGGCTTTGGCAGCTTCACACAGAGATGACGTAAATTGGTTTGTTGAAGGACGAGCTGCAATGCTACCGTTTTCAGGCGGATGGATTACTCGTTATTTCGACAAATCATTCGAGCATAAAGCCACACCATCAGCACAACCTAGAGGTGAGTTAGGACAAGTACCAGCCAATAGCCAAGCTCTTGTTGTTCCGAAGGCATCCAAGAACATCGAGATAGCTACGGATTTCGCTTTATTCGTAACGAATGATCACAATCAATTGGAGTTTTGTCGTCAAGTAGCCATTTTACCTTCAACCAAAAAAGCTGCTTTAGATCCATATTTCTCAAGACAACCACAAAATTTAGCAGACGAAGCAAACCTCTTCTCATCAAGAGATATAAATAACTCATTTGTGTTAGCACCACCCGACGTTAAGGGCTGGAGTAGAATGGAAGACATATTGTATGAAGAATTTGCTAAAGCAATGGCAGGTCAACAAACGATCCAAATAGCATTAGAACGTGTTGAACGAAAATGGAATCACCTCTTAAGTTATCAATAATGGCGGATAAAATTAATGATTTATAATCGCTGGACTCCGTTATGGTTCATGGCTCCCGGCTTGCTATTGCTTGGAATATTTCTGGTTTACCCCTTATTGGACACTTTTTGGCTAAGCCTGCATAAATACAACCTGTTCACCGAACCCCGATATATTGGAATCGATAACTTTCGTCGTGCCATGGATGATGAGCTTTTTTGGCGCGTATTAGCAAATACCCTCCTTTATGCTATGATGGTTGTTCCATCTATTGTTATTATTTCTTTCCTACTTGCCCTCTTAGTCAATAACGCACTAAAGGGCATTCGTATCTTTAGAACACTGTATTACATACCTGTGGTGACATCCGTAGTGGTCGCCGGAATCATCTGGAAATGGATTTACAATGCCGATGGACTACTTAATGCGGGACTTAAAACCTTGGGAATTGATGGAGTCTCTTGGCTAGTAGATACCCGTGGAATATTTAATGCCTTTTTAAATTTCTTAGGCATCCCTGTCCAAAGCGTATGGCTATCCGAACCTGCTATCGCTCTTTTTTCAATAGCAATTGTGACACTATGGAAGGCCTCGCCATACTACATGATAATTTATCTCGCTGGACTTCAGGGAATTCCAAAAGACTTAGAAGAAGCTGCCCGCGTAGATGGTGCCGGCCGTTGGCAAGTAATTAAACATGTAACATTGCCATCTTTACGCCCCTACACCGTTGTCGTATGCATTATGGCCACTATCGCCGCTCTTCGAACATTCGGAGAAGTATATGTTATGACAGGGGGAGGACCTTTTCATCGAACAAATTTACTATCTTACTACATTTATACTTTAGGGTTCAAATATTTAGAAGTTGGGTACGCAGCCGCAGTTTCACTAATTTTACTAGTCATAATTTTAATCTTGTCTTACCTTAATTTTCGTTTTGCAGGAGATCAAAACGAAAGAGGTGCAGTATGACGAGAAAAACACTTGAAACGGTAATACTATATATCCTGATTCTTAGTGTCTGTGTCGTCCTACTTATTCCCTTTGCATGGCTACTTTCTACGGCACTCAAATCAGAAGCTGCTGATCTTTTTGTTTTCCCTCCACAATGGATTCCTGATCCTATTGTTTGGAGTAACTTTATCAAATCATGGGAAATACTTCCTTTTGGAAAATATTTATTTAACACTTTTTTTATAGCAATATCTACTGTTGTAATAAACCTTATACTCTCTGCAATGACAGGGTTTGCCTTAGCTCGAATGAATTTCGTAGGCCGACAATACATTCTGTACGGCGTATTAGCAACGACAATGATACCATTTCAAGTACTACTGATTCCACTTTTCATCGTAACCTTAAAATTGGGATTAGTAGATTCCTACGCCGGTGTTATCCTTCCGGTCGCCGTAAATGCCTTTGGGATATTTCTTCTAAGACAAGCATTTTCAACCATACCAGTAGACTTAGAATATGCTGCTCGAATAGATGGCTGTACTGATTGGCAGATTTTTATACGCGTTATGCTTCCACTAATAAAACCGGCACTTGCAACCCTTGCTGCTTTCACTTTCGTAGCGCAATGGAACGATTTCATATGGCCTCTCATCGTTTTAAAAAATAGAGACCTTTACACCTTACAGCTAGGCCTAGCGAGTCTTCAGGGAGTCTTCGGTGTGAATTGGCGCTACATCTCTGCCGCATCAATAATTGCTCTATTGCCGACAATAGTATTCTTTCTTTTTACCCAACGATTCTTCACCAAAGGTATAACAAGTGGAGCCGTAAAAGGTTAATATGAATCTGCTATTTAATATCAAGAGATTATTATCTCAAAAGTCAATCAATGTTATCAAAATCAGAGTCCTCTTGATGACATTATTTTATAGTCTTTCCTCTATCTCACTCAATGCTCAACCCATACCAAAATATACGATACACCGCACTGCTAATTCTATTGTCATTGATGGTATACTTAATGAGTTAGCGTGGCAGTCCGCTCCTGTTATAAATGAATTTTCATATCCCTGGTTCACTAATGGGCAAAAAGAATTAACAGAAGCCCGTATGATTTTGGATAAAAACTATTTGTATGTTGCCTTCGTCGCACATGATCAATTTATTTCAGCGTATAAATCAGAACGTGATTCTCCCGTTTCTCAAGACGATTGTGTGGAAGTTTTTATTGCACCAAATCCGTCGAAAGTCCAAGACTACTTCAACTACGAATTTAATGCTATTTCTACAACCTTAGACCGAGCTCCCTACAATAATCGAAGTGGCAAATGGAACTCGAATGACCTAAAAGTAGCAATAAAATTAAATGGTACTTTAAATAATCATTCCGATATAGATACAACATGGACGACTGAGATTGCTATTCCCTTAGAGGACTTTTATCAATTTGCCCA
This sequence comes from Gemmatimonadota bacterium, assembly GCA_002693325.1. Lineage (GTDB taxonomy): Bacteria > Latescibacterota > UBA2968 > UBA8231 > UBA8231. Next base: position 26,624 of record NZPK01000077.1, read on the forward strand.
AAACACACCTCCTTTAGACGGAGACCTTTGGAGACTAAATCTTTACCGAACAGGAGGTGAGATCAATCTCCAATATGCTACCTGGTCTACGACCCTTCGACCAAAACCTCAGTTTCACGCACCCGAACGTTTTGGAATCGTGGAATTTTCAGATAGCCTTCTTTACTCCGACTCACACGCTCATTGAAACTGTAGAAATTTAGCATACAACATCTATTTGTATCTGAATCATATTAATCTCGCAACCACTACCAAATGCCAAATATAATAACCTCTCCCATTTTAACTTCGAAAATTATCGGCTCTTACCTTATCCTAACTGTATCACTTTTATCATGTTATGATTCTGGAGATTCAAAAAATAAACTCAGTAATGAAACACATTCCCGACAGGACGTTAATTCAAAAACAACTTCACGTAAAAAACCTACCCACAAGGAAAAGGCGACTAAAGTCGATTTCAAGCAAATTACTAACGAAGCGGGGATAAACATTAGCAACATCTCGGGAAGTCCTGAGCAAGGATTTATCAGTGAAACGATGTCAGCCGGCGTAGCCGCTTTCGATGCTAATGGTGATGGGTATATGGATCTTTTTACTGTTGGTGGTACTAAAGAAGGACTAACTACCTCCTCAAGTAGCCACAACTTACTTATAAATCAACGTAATGGTACGTTTTTAGAACAGACCCATGAAGCCGGCCTTTATTATGAAGGGTGGGGAATGGGAACGGCTGTTGGAGACACAGATAATGACGGTGATGTCGACTTATATGTAACCTACTTGGGAACTAATCAATTTTACATAAATGATGGTAACGCAAAATTCACCGAACAGGGTGGGTTATCAGGAATTGGTGATTCTAATTGGGGATCCAGTGCGGCCTTTGGGGATCTAAATAACGATGGCCTTTTAGACCTTTACGTCACTAATTATGTAGAATTTAGTTTTGAAAATCCTCCCGGAGGAAAACTAAAATGCTCGTATAAAGGCCTAAATACTTTTTGTGGACCGCAGGGAATGAAAAGTAGTTCGGATATCTTGTATCGCAACGAGGGGAAAAACAAATTTAGTGATATTAGTAAACAGACCACTGTTGCTGATTATATGTTACCTGCACTGGGTGTTGCGATCAGCGATATTGATAATGACGGCGACTTAGATATTTACATCGCCAATGACTCAGAGCGAAATTTATTCTTTAACAATCTGAAACATTGGAGCTTTAAAGAACAAGCAATAGAGTCTGGATTAGCATATAGTGAAAACGGTCGCGCACAAGCTGGGATGGGCGTAGACGCTGCAGATTATGATGAGGATGGAGATATTGATTTTTATGTTACAAATTTTTCTGATGACGTCAACACTCTATATCAAAATCAAGGAAACGGAACATTCATAGATAATACTTATGCCGCAGGACTCGGTAGCATAATAAGACCCTACTTGGGTTGGGCGACGGGTTTTTATGACTTCGATCGCGACGGAGACCTCGACATTTTTGTAGCAAACGGACACATATATCCACAATTAAACACTTTCTCTGATGGCCTTAGTTATCCCCAAGTCAACCTACTCTACAGAAACGAATCTGGATACTATAAAAACGTTGTGAATCCGCTCGGATGGGAATCGGAAAAAGTGACTCGCTCCGCGGCACTCATCGATTACGACAACGATGGCGACAAGGATATCATATTTGTCAATCTTAACGACAAAATTGATTTGTTACGTAACGAACTTTCTAATTCTAATACCTGGATTGGGATAAAACTGACCGGAACTAAAAGTAATCGAGATGCAATTGGTGCACGAATCACCATGATCTCCAATCAGAGAACACGGATGCGTGAAGTTCAAAGAGGTAGAGGATTCCAATCGCAGTTTGACCCACGCATCATATTCGGCTTTCAACCTGATGAGAAAATAATTGAAACAATTGTAAGTTGGCCATCCGGACTCAAGCAAACCTTCAAAGACATTCCATTAAAAACCTACCTTCAAATCAACGAAGGAAGCATGACAGTGACGGCTTTAAACAATAATATCAACAATCACGAGGCAAAAAGACCATACCCCTCCGACCCAAAAGATTCCGAGTATAAGAAAAATCCTGAGCCACCATTTCAAATTAGACGAGATGGATGGAAAGCTCGAGATTACGCCAACGAAGGTCGGAAACTTTATGAAGAAGGCCGATATGATCGAGCGAAATTTGTACTCGAATACGCATATAAATTGGCACCACAAAATCCAGCAATACAAATTAATTTAGCGACTGTTTTATTCCATGGTTATGGTGCTTATGCGAAAGTCGCACAAATCCTAAAGCAAACAATAATTATTTCCCCAAAAAATTCTGCTGCTTATTTATTGCTTGGGAAAGCTCAACTCCGATCCAACCTCATAGACGAAGCAATTACTACTTTTAAAAGAGCTGTAGCAACGGATTCTACAAATTGGGAAACAAACAATTGGTTAGGCCTTGCATATATCCGGAATAAACAACCACGGAATGCTATAAAATTTTTCACGGATGCTACTATCATTGCTCCTTGGCTTCCAACACCACATCTACATCTCGCAAACGCATTTTCCTTGACAGGAAATAACGCGCAAGCCGTGATAGCAAAAAAGAATTTTGATTACTTAAAACCTCTACAAGAACAAGTCGATCAATATCTGGAAAAAGTCAAAGTTTTTCCAGATAGTAGTCGCGCTCAGACTCTACTGGCCTTAGCCTATGCGGAGCAAGGACGACATTCAATAGCTTTACGACACTTTAACATTGCCCTGCGGTCTGATTCAACTTTTTCTCCAGCATATCATGGAGTAGGAAGAATTTACTTTCGGAATGGCGATATGGAATTAGCAATTAGAAATTTCGAACAGGCTTGTAGATGGAATCAAAAATATATACCCGCTCTTATAGATCTGGGTAAAGCCTATTACAAGATCAAAGAATGGGACCGAGCTATTGGAATTTACTCTTATGTGTTGAAACTCGGAAATGACACAGAATTTGTGAAAACGAACTTAGCTATGAGTTTTGCAATGAAAGGAAATATTACTGCGGCAAAACGTTATTTTTCAGAAGCAATACACGACAATCCCCAGGATGTCAGTGCTCTTGACGGCATGGCACAAATCCATGAATCGGAGGGGGAACGATCAGAAGCAAAATTAATATGGGAAAAAATATCGAAACTTGATCCTGATCACATTAGAGCAAAAAATAAATTAAATAAATAGGCCAGGTATAAATTATTCACTCTGCAATATCCATTTGTTGATCCTCTGTAGCCAACGCAATTTTTTCAATCCCTGCTCGTTTAGCAACAGCTAACATCTCCAACATGTACTTGTGACGTGATTGTTCATCAGTTCGTAGTATCAATGTCAAACTGCCCGTTGCACGTTTCTCTCGAAGTAGAACCGATTCCAATTCACTACTGGATACAATACTTCGATTAATTTCCATGCGTCCATCGGAAGTGATTGTCCCAACAAGCTTCTTCTCTTCAACTTGATTCGCTTTTACTGCTTCAGGCAGTTCTACCTGCAATGTATAGGGCTGCTTAAATACAGTAGTAACCATAAAAAAGATTAGTAACAAAAACACACAATAAATCAGGGGAGTCATGTTCAGTCCCTGCTCTTCGTCAAATGACTTTCGCTTTGCCATAATAAGCCCTATTTAATCCTCTTCCTGAACAAAAGCAATGCCCTCAATACCTACTTGGCGAGCATTATCGACGACAAACACCACATCCTTCTGAGCACATTCACCGTCCGCTTGAATAATTATATTGTCGTTATTTGCCTCCTTAACAGCTTCTTTTAATTTTGTTTTTAGCATAATCTTTTCAACCGATAGTCCACCAATCTTAATACGCCCTTCTTCATCTATTACAACGTTAATGTCCTTTTTCTTTTCTTCTTCAGCCTGACTGTCAGCAGGCATGTCGACTTCCAATCCTTTCGTCTGTAGAAATACCGTTGTCACCATAAAGAAAATGAGTAACAAAAACACGCAGTCGATTAGAGGTGTCATATCTGGCTCACCATCTTCGGCAAAACTGCGAATCCTACGAACTCTATGTCTAGCCATTAAAATTGCTCCTAAGTATTATTCTCACGAACACGACCTGACATAATTAGTGCATTTGCAAACGCGTGACCATACATCTCCACTCGCTCCAAAGATTGATCTGCTTTTCGAGCTAAATACCGATAAAAAACAATGGTAGGAATAGCCACAATCAGGCCCGTTGCCGTAGTTACCAACGCCTGAGATATACCACCTGCAACAACTTTTGGATCACCTGCTCCCGATGCCGCGATAGATTCAAAAGCAACAATCATTCCAGTAATAGTACCTAAAAGTCCGATCAAAGGAGCTATATTACCAATAGTATTTAGAACTGACAGATGTTTACCTAGATACGTTCGGGCAGAATCTTCAGTCTCCATAACAAGCTCGTCCTTCATATCTGCGAGTTCCTTTTGCATAACTAAAAAGCGTCCCATTTCTCCACCACCTCCGCCTTCCGCCAGCTTAACAATCTCCTCATTGGTGTCTTTAAATTCTTCTTGCTCGATAACTAACGTGTTGTATCTCTTTAAAAGAGACGCAAAGACATAGTTAAGGACACCTTTACCAGATTCACAAATATCTACTGCTCCTGATTGACCCTGACTCCGTAATGCAGCTTCGACTTGCTCTAATTCATCCTCAGACTGATCAGGCCCGGGTAGTGAGTTGTAAATTAGGAAGCGTTCAATTGACAAGCCAAGAGACAACAAGGCACAAAATATTAGCGGAACCATTAAAGGACCACCGCTTTGAATTATTTCCCACATAAAAAATTGCTCCTTTTTAGAATAAGTAGCTATCNCTCATTCTCAAATTTTAGTTTAATTTCTAGATTGCCCAGGAACCAAACGCTGTCCAATTACTAAGCCAGCCTTCAATGGCTGACTACAGTCCACAACAATAGCACGTGACAGGTGCGGACCTAAAATCTGTTTTACTCTAACGACTCCAACTTGGTGGCCTAATTCCAGCAATGGCAACGTGTCACCATGTTGGATTAAATCTTTTTTACCTAAACCTATAAAAACTTCTTCTCCGTCGATGGCCAATACTTTAGCAGATTCACCAAGAACTATAGGATCACGGTATAACAATTTATCAACTATGGATACAGTTAATTCTTCGAATACATTCTGAACATGAATACCAAAAGCCATCTCAAAAAAACGTTTAGACGCAAACGAAACNGACAATAATTCTCTAAATTCACGGTCTTGAATCTGTGGCTTNCCAAATAGGTTAAACTGAACAGGCCGATCAACTGAATCTCTATTTACAGACAATGTAGCCAAAATAGCACCTGATCCAATCTGCACGATTTCTATTTCATTTAATTCAATACTGTAGGTGTACGCACGGTATCCGATTGAATTTGGATCGCCAGCCATTGCTCTGCGTACTCCAAATTTTTCAACTATGCCCGTTACAAAAACATCTGCCTTTAATTCAGATGCAACTGAATCAAAAACTGAATAACCTTGAGAGCGATTCTTATCACTAACTCTACTCGCGACTGATTCGACCAAATTCNGTTCGATGATTTCNATACCAGCCACGGATCTAAGATTTNCNGNAAGCAGTCTAGGGACATCTTTACTAAGTTCCCACTTNCCCTGGAATCCCGCTCGATCTTCAAATGGCATCACAACCACCCTAACAGGAGCAACAGTCTGCGATATTCCTTGGCTGCCCCCAATCACAAACAATAAAATTAAGATCGCGCTAATCACGAGAAGTCTCGATAACTTTTAGATCTACTCTGTGTTCAAACTGCATCTTGATATCTACAGATTCTACTGGCTGACCAGAAGCATCAAATTTTAAAACAAAATCCCTAATAACTAATTCGAGTTCACTAGTCTTCTCAGATAGCGGGTTAAAAGCAATTAATCCACTATAACTTTCCCCTTTAAAAACAAGTTGATCTTCAAGATAAGCAGAGCTACGGACATTGCCCATCCTTAGGTCAAATCGATAAAACTCATTGCCACTTTGACCTCGAAGCGCACGATAATAACGTTCAAAACTTTCGTAGGGAGCAAAAGCAGGTATCCCATAGGCAAAAAGCTTATCTCCGTTATTAGTCATAATATAAGATTTAATGGGGTCTAAAAGTACTTTAGCATAGATATCATTGATGACTGTTATCCGAAAAACAGTAAATCGTTTTGGTCGATATCCCTTGAGTGGATCAATCCAGTTTCCATAAGTATACGGGTTTGTAGANAACTGACCCTTTGAAGAGTCTTCAGGAAAAAGTGCATTAAGTACGTCATCATCTAATGGTTCGACCTTGACTCTTACGCCTTCAAGAGTGTACGTCGTTGATTTGTCTATAACCAAATAGCTACCAGAAGACGCCTCATCCTGGTTCCCAACGGTTGGATGCAAATGGCTCGAATATGCCATCTCTGTGGGAACAAACCAATTCCTGCAACCACTCGCTAATATGAGAAAAACTATATAAAAATATTTCATAGGCTTATACACTCATTCACCTCTTTGGCTAAAGAAATCTATCTGTTGCTGTGCAATAGACCCCTGCTGAGTTAGAGCAAAAATCACTGCATTTACCCCAAAACGTAATTGAGGTTCATTGCCAAAATTACGGGCCCAGGTNTGCACGTAACCCTTGTCTGAATAAATAGCAACCAAGCGGTCATCCAGATAAACACCTTCAAGATTATACGAAGGCTGTGCTATAACTATATTTTCCATTCCGCGCTGCCCGCCAGCATCTGGAACTTCGAGCTCTGAGCCTACTGGCGGTCCATCAAAATCATAAAAAGTATGGTAAATGGGATGATTATTGGGTATAAGTCTCAATACTCCTTGAGCCCTAAGAGCATCTCGGAATACTTTCCTTAAAGATGCTTCTGCTTGACTATATTCAGCAGAGGGATTTGCATTATCAGCGAAAACAAAACCACCCCGACGGAGATACTCACCAAGGTTCTCAATCTCGCGCTCAGTAAGTTCAAAAGCCTCATCGGCGGTCAAATAAATAAAAGGAGTACGAAATAATTCCTGCGAATCAATAAATAAATGCGCATCGACTTGAGCAGAAATTCCAGTCTGACTGTTGAGTGCATCAACTAAATTCGGTATAGCCTTAGCAGCACTATCAAACGTGGGCTCAAGGTCATTAGCCCAAGCAGTTCCCAGGTATACGAAGCCTTTGACCTTTTGTCGGTCAGATGGGTCCTGAATTATCAGTCCCTTGTACTTTCCAGTATCAAGCGCTTGAAGATCAATTAATTCTTCCCGCATAGCGATTCGCTTTTCTGGCTCTTTGGTCCCTGAAATAACCGCCGCAGAAAGATCTATATCACTCGCTTTTAAATTTAATTTCACATCTGGAGTCACAGTATAATCGAACGTCGCAATCTTACCAAACGGTGAAATTCCTGAAAGTTTTTGCGTAGCTGGCAACTGAAGTTTAGGCTTTAAGGCTGTAACTTTTTTGGTCATGGCACGCGGCTGAATACGTTGCTTCTTGAGAACAAAAGCTTTTGATGATCTGGGTTTGCGAATGATCAAACGTGTTATAGCCGGTGGCGGCGCTTCTCTTGTATCCACAGACAAGACCAGATACAGACTTAGAATACCGCCTAAAGCCAAAGCACACAGCAAACCGATTACAGTATAATTGGCCGTCTTGCGTAAAAGAAGACCCAAGCTTATTGAATCGCTTGGCGAGTGAAAGCGTTTACTCATAAAATATCATCCACGAAGTAAACATCATAGGGAACTACCCATACGATCAACTTTTATTTCTTCCGTTGCATGGAACCGCTGTAGACAGACATCCGTACAGTCCAAGCAACGTTTCCGGTTATTGGTTCCTTTATGTTCCACGTAACCCATCATAATCGCGATGCCACAATCCAATCTCGATGTGACCGGGCAAACTGATAAGCATCTCGGGTAGCCTCTTTTTTTTCGTAAAGAGAAATCACTTTATCATAAACTTTAACAGCTTCAACCCATTCCCCCAGGCCTTCTAAACAAACTCCCATGTTACTTAGTGCTCCAAGAGCGCTCTCCGTCCCGGAGTGTTGTTCAATGATTTCAGTAAATACTTTAATTGCACCTCTATAAAACTCCTTCCGGTCACCAACTTCAGCTGAGTCCATTAGAGCAAGTCCTTTTTCGTAGGATTTATATGCTATAGCCTCATTAAGCTCTTTCCTTAGTTTCGGAATTTGCTTAGCTACTTCCGATTTTGCATACCTTTTCTCTACGATGTTATAAGCTTCCAAGGCTCGACGGTAATCACCAGCATTATACGCATAGTCACCAAATGTAAACTGAACGGAAGGAGCAAACTCACTGTCCGGATACTGAATCAACAATTCAGAAAATTCCTCCATCGCTTCGTCTTGACGTTGAAGTTCGATTAGGCACCACGCCATATTATATTTTGCATCGTCCGCATTGTCACTTTCAGGATAATTTTTTAGCAACAAACGATACGATTGAATTGCTTCCGTAAAATTCCCCAATTGATAATTCGACTCTCCAAGGCCAAAATGAACACCATCAAAGGATTCACGTNTTTNGGGGAAATCANATAGNATTGAAGAAAAAAGCGCTTTGGCNTCTAAGAAATCACGAAGACTATAATACACATTAGCTAAATAATATTGACAAAGGAATCTTTGATCTTCCGTCAAGCTCTCCTGAAGNAGATCTTGAAATAGACTTCGAGCATCTTCAAGATCACCTTGGGAAAACGCATCAGTAGCTAAATTAAGCTTAACNCTAATAACAAAATATCCTTCCGCGTACTGTTTCAAATATTGGTTCAACAATTTACGCCCAGAAGCTTCACCACCCTGACGCATATTCAATTCACCTAGGACAAACAGCGCCTTTTCCTTTATCAAAAATGGTCTTTCAGAAGTTACTGAATCCGAGAAATTAAGCGCTAACAAACGTNTAGAGATTTGCTCCGCACTAGCTATATCATCATCGCCGTAGTACATATCCAAGACCCTACTAAGAAGCTCGGCCTTTTCTTCCGGCGTCGCTTGATTNGTAATGCCATCAAGAAGATTTAGCGCATCCTCACCTCTATTCTGTCTTAAATACAACAATGTAAGCGCTTCTCTCGCAAAACGAATCTTTCCTTGGTCAGACACGTTTGAAATAATCCAATTCAAATCAGCTTCTGCAACAGTTAATATGTTTGCGGATAATGCAGCATTGCCCCGAGCAAGACGAGCTGCTTCNTTTAAATCAAATTCAGGATCATTCTCCAACACAGAATTAAACGACGCAATACCAGCATCAAAATCGCTCATACTTACGTAAGCCTGGCCCATCAGATAGAAAAATCCCGCACGTTGCGACGAAACTGAACTCGGAAGACCATCCTTTAATATTTCGACGGCACGCTTAAAAGACCCCTGTTGGATCAAAGAATGACCTGCAGCCATGCGTGATCTGGAGTAGTGAGGGGANTNTATATCAACTTTAAGAAACTCGTCTACAGCCTCTTTATTTCGACTTAACTCTTGTAAAGCCAAAGCCCTTCTCATGAAGGCATCATTTATCGAGGTTCCCCCGGGATACCCGTCAATTACTTTTTTCGCCAATGAATCTGATCGTTCGTAATCGCCACGATTATAATTTAATTCAGCAAGTTGCATTAAAGCACGCTCTACGTATGTAGGATCAGCGTTAGAAACGATGTGACTGTACTCTTCTTCAGATTTACTAAGGCTATTTTCGTCCGTCATACTCTGTAAAGCATATGCTCGATTAAACCTNGCATCCCATTCGAACAAAGAAGCTTTTTCAAACAAAATCGTGTCATAATGAGCNACCGCTTTAATCAACAAAGGCTTAGCCTCANGCAGTACACCCTTTTCAATTTNTGACTGCGCTAATTGCTGAAAACTGTTTCCCATTCNGTAATGGACTCGCTCTACGGAAAAACCTGCATTCATAGCTATCTCAGCATACCCTTGGAGATAAATACGAAACTCTGACAACGCCTTATGATAATAACGTAGAGAAAATAATCNCTCAGCCAGAGCATATTGAATTCGGGCGCGTAAAGACCGATCGGAAGAAACATCTATGGCCTCTCGATAAGTAAGAATAGCGCCGTCAATATCTCCCATATCCTCACGCATATCTGCTAATCGAAGATATGCTTCTTCAACTAAAATCCGTTCACTTGAAAATCGCTCTATGACTCTACGAAATGAGGCTACCCCAGCTTCATATTCTCCAATTTTACCGAAACACGTGCCAGTCCGAATTTCTGCCTTTGCTGCCAATTCAAGTGCAGTTTCATCAACCAAACCNGCAATTTTCTCACGCTGAATAACTGCCAATTGCTCTTCAGTTAACTCATCTATNTGTTGACGTTCAACTAACTTTTGGTAGTAATCTATAGCCGAGCCACAATTACCTAATGCCAAATATGCTTCACCAATCTGAAACAAACTCCTATCTGCCCTATAGCCGTTAGGGAAGTAGCGAATAAGATCCGAGAAAGCGGAAATCGACGAATCATAGTTACCCATCTCAAAATGCGCCCAACCCAAGTTGTAGTAACCGGACAATGCATATTCACCTGAATCCTCTTCACTAATGAGGCGCTTAGAAGCTCGAATAACATCCTGGTAACCACCTGCATCAAAATGCATTTCGATAAGCCTACCATGTGCCATACCACGTAGAATTTCGCTCGAAGCTGATTCAATAATATGTTCAAAAGACTTGACCGACTCCGCATANGAAGTATCAGCCAAGCGCAAATATTCATCTTTACGCTTTGGATCATTTTCTGCAAAAAGACGAAAATCCGCAAAACGTTTATTGAACGCATTCCCCATCTGATAGAGCGCTGCCTCTTGTACGGGGAAAAACTCATCGCCTACAACCACCTGTATCGCCGCAGCATTTAAAACACGACTCTCCACCTTAGACACCGAACGATAGGCCTTGATAGCCTGATCATACGCACCTTCAGCATAAAAGCGTTGNGCTTCAGCAAATGAAGCCTTGAGCTCGTCTTCAGTCGGAGCCCGAAAAGAAAGANCCGCACCNCCTACAGTAATAAGGCTAACAATAATCGCTAAATTCATCCTCTATTCCGCCTCAAATCCAACTATCACATTTACAAATGCAGCAACGAAGTCTTCGTCACCAATCAAACTAATCTCTTCAGTTTCATAATTCTTGGTTCGCCGGCTAATACCCGCATTGGTCGATACCACATAACCAAAATATTTGCTGTCGTTCGAAAACATAGCAACGAGATCGAACTGCTCAAAACTGTTAACAGGATGAGCCGAATCGGTGACGGAGTACGGAACCAATAGCCCTAAACCTTGTAACCCAAAATGAAAGCGTGTCCTCTCAGTTAGGCTATATCGGAGTTTTGTCATAGGAATTATGTGGTGTTCGTTGAACCTGTCTTCTGTACTTTGACTATCCCACTCGCGCCTATAACGAAACTTGAAGCCCGTAAACAGATTCAACTTAGAAGCAATCGGCAAATTGAGATCTACCGCATGGACCATAGTCCACCGACTAATCTTATTTTCTNCCTGTGAGCGACCATCAAAAATCTCACCTTCATGCTGTCTATTAATTTCAAATTTAATCTTATTCCGAATTTTCCAATTGGAATTAATTCCACCCCACTTTGTATCTGCATAAAGACGAGTCCGCGTGCTATTCAAAAAAAGCATTGGATCTTCACGTGGCTCTTCCAAGAATGGAGCAACTTTGATATTCCTTTGCAACCCTGCAAAATCGAGCTCAAACTGTTCAGCTACTGTAAGTACACGGTCGCTATATACACTTAGATCATCTTCTACACCATCTCTTATACGCTCAACCGAAGCATTCAAATTAAAACTGCCAAAACTCGGTACGTAATTTTGATAACCGACTTGAGTATACAAGGATTTATCAGGTGACGACCCAGCAATCTGCCTGGCATCTTTTATACCGAGAGTAAAATAAGTTTTTTGGAAAGGGGAAATCCGAGCATAAGCGTGTATTCCACGAGTATCCTTCTCATACGGAAGATCCGCATATATATCGTTTTCGCGGGAATCAATCACATCGTTATGATTTGAATCTTCTCCAAAATCATAAACGGGTGGATCCGCTAAATACATCAAAAACGGCTCTTGGTAATCAGGAATCGCATTAAAATTCTTATTTGTATCCGGTATACCATCGTTATCTTCGTCTAAACCGGGAAAAATACCATCAACATCCGACTGACCTTGTAATCCACTTGGTGCATTGTTGTACCAACTGTCAGGATATCGGTCGTCATCATCGTTATCCTCTATTAATCTATGGATCATGGTATTATTGTATGCTATCGGATTCCCTGACACATCCTGTTCATCTCGCCCAATATAACTCCTAAATTCGGTAGTGTAGTGTGGTCCCATCGAAAAATATTCCGCGCCAACGGCCCAGTTTTCTGCATCGCGTTTCATCGTTATATAGTATGCATTATCAGCAATAGAAGAACGATGACCTGCCATCAATTCTCTTTGGAGCGCATTTACACTTAACCCATCAATCGGGACACGAGTCCCAGGTATCCCACTGGCATACTGGTAGTAACCCTTGCTTCGACTAAACTCGGCATTTATTTCAAAACCCCTTAATACTCCGTATGCATTTAAGCTGTATAGATTTAAACCCGTCGGGACACCGCTATGTACTCGCACAACCTTTGGAACATTATTTTGCGGGTTTCCTTTCGCACGAGCGATAGTCCGGAAATACGATGCATATCGATAACGATCCCGATAGTTTGATCGAGCTACATTTGGAGCACTGCCAGCAATATCAACCTCTGACAATTCGACATGGTAATCGTTCGCAACTGTCAAATCCACTTCGACCGACTCTATAAATTCACCCAATGGTTCTAAATCCACATAAACCATTGCATATTCACTGCCATTATAAGCTTGAGGTAGATCGGACAAGGTCGCGAAACCCCATTGACCGGATTCCTCTACCAGTTCATGGGCGAACTCTTCATCAACAATAATCTCATCCTCTCCATCATTTTCGACCCGTCCCTGGTTTATTACATGATCAGCTCCGTATAGTTTGTAATCTCTGTAAAAAAGATGATCGATCCAAAATGGAAACTCATAACCTCTATAATAAACGTCGACATCAAACGCCGCGTAGTTTATATACGGATCGTAGGTGTTGTAAGAAGACCCACGATTGATCGACTGATAATCATTTGCCAGTGGAGGCAACGGTTTACGGTCACCACTGCGTAACCGACCCGCCATGTAACTTTGACGATCATCGCCCCTCTTATTTAACCTAACAATGAAAGGTTCAACTTCCGGCCTAATTTGACCATTAACTTTTACCGAAATAGAATGAATTACAGGGCCTGATTTTTCATCACTTGGCGAATCGTCAGAAACCCGTATCGCCAGAAGAGCAGGTGCATTTTGTATTGCACCAGGAACCCCCTTCATAGATAATGCCTTTTGTTCCATTAGGGGTTCATACTGATGAGCATTAACAAATGTTGCGCCAAAATTCATAAAACCAAGGCTACGCTCGTAATGAGCTCCAAAAAGCATCGTTTTGGCTTTGATTATATGATCCCCCTCTCTTCCGGAGGAATATATTGGTGCGTGTAAACGTGAAAACAAAGCCGAGAAATTGTCGTTATCTGTAGCAACATCGACACGAATACCATTTAAATTAGACATTTTCAATGTGAGTGGAGTCAAACGTGTTCGAATCTCATTTGCATAAATAAACCGTGATTGCCACGCGTCCGTGCCATCAGAACCAACAACGACATAATTGAAAAGGCGTGCGAAACTGGCACCGCTTTGACCATGGGCTAAACTTTCGTTCAAAATCGACCCGTTAGATCCACTGTATCGCTGCACTCCAGTCCCTCTACGCTCAACCCAACGAATTGATTCAGATCCGTAAACCAATGGGTCACCCATAAGGCTATAATAGTTTTTTAAATTATTCGTAATTCCTATCTGACGAGGATAATCCACCTCACCCCAATTGGCATAGTCCTCAGAAAAACGACCTAAGAATGTTTTACCCTNAGTTACGCGTTTAGCTCCAAGTTCGTCTGTCTCGGCGTAAGACCGTGGCACAAACGATCCGACACAACTAAAGCATATCAAATGTAAGCAAATAAAAATTCGCCNATATTCGATCGGATTTTTAAAGTTATTTATCAAAAAAATTNCCATGCTACTCACTTAAAATAGAGGTCTTAGACCTGCAATAATCCGCAAGAATATTCGTGAATAATCTATGTCCTGTGCCTCACGTCCCTCATCCAAAAACGACCGGAAACGACGCTCATAGCCTAAATTTACATTCACTTGGTACCCGAGATACACGGATGTGTTGCTCACTTGTGCCAAATACACCTCATCATCAAAATCAACTCCATTACTGACNCGATTTCGATAGATACTCGAAAGAAATGGTANTCCTTGAGCACCTATTTTTAAAGAGGTTCTATCAGACACCGGATATTCAAACCTAATAATCGGAAAAAAATAATCTTCCTTCACAGAAGCGACCTTACCCACTTCATCTACCAAATTNTGATGAAGCCATTTAACCTGTGGCCACACTATCAACTCTCTCCAAGGATTCCACTTATAATCTGCTTTAAAAACAACAGCCAAATCGGATATAAGATTCTCAACTTGCAATGACGTAGCAGTCTGTTGATTAAACTCTTTTTTTATACTCAGCTCCGAAAAAAAATTTTCATAGCGAATAAAATTTGCTTTTGCATAAAATGTATTAACCCAACTATCGCGCATCAATAATGGATCATCTTCCATTACCGCAATTCCTAAAGGATTCAAAATCGCTTCATCGGTAAGAGAATATAAGGGCACCGGCTCAGGTTCGAGATAAATAGGGTTACGTCCCAAACCAAACACTCGATCAGCAACATCATCCGAAACACGTTTTGTACGACCAACGGCCTCCAACTTCACCCAATAAGGCAATATAGGTTTCCATTCCAAGCGTAGATAAGTCATTTCTGCCTCCGTACCCTGAGATAGCGCGCTTGTTCGATTGGTCCCCAATGTTAAGAGACTGGAATCACTCGGCCTAAATTGCCCGAATAAATTCCATCCTCTTTCACCCACGTTATAAGGATAATCCGGTTTATCATCATCCTCCCGCTCGTCAATAACCCCATTGTTATTCATATCTTCGCCAAAATCGTATGCATCAGGATTTACACGATACAATAAAAACGGCTCATAGTAGTCTGGGATCCTGTTGTCATTTTCATTGATATCCGGGCGCCCATTTAGATCGCTATCTAAACCTGGGAACACTCCGTCGGGATCCTCAATATATCTACCACCCGTAACTAAATTCGTCGTCTTACGCAAAAAATTGCTATCCGGAAAGGGATCCTTATCATCATTGTCGTCTACAGAATTAAATTCAATAGTGTTTGTCGGAGCGGGACGCTCATTCTCAATCAAATCAGGTAATCTTGGCTCATGAAAATTCGTTGGGTATATATAAGGGCTAGTAAGAAATTGAAAATAACTGCGGAAATCATCGTCTTGCACACTCAGTTCGGTCGAATAATCAGTAGCAACATTAAAGACCTCAGCACCCATACTAAACCGAGACCAATCGCGCTTTAGAGCAGCATAAAAAGCGTTACTGTGCCGAGTAAGATGTCTAAGTTTTGTCGTTACCAGAGATGGATAGGCACGAAATGACAGATTATGCACATATTCAGATCTCAATAAGAAGCCCTTAAAGTCAAGGTTGAAATGAGTCCCTAACAAAGTTCTTCCTGTCTGGCGTCCATANTTTACTTTGACACGCTCGAAATGCTCGCCAGCGGGATTCCCCATTGCATTTGCCGCAGAATAAAAATATGTAGCCGGATTGGCGGAAGCTCCATCAAACACTTCAGCCAATTCGATTTGGTAGTCTCCGGCTATATCAAAGTCGATAGAAACTTTGTCGACCATTATCGTATCGTTATTCTCACTTACCAATGATGGAACTCTAAACCAAAATAACGTGCTGTTACTTCCTCGAACTTCATACAGACCTTGTGCCGAAGGGGAAACATGAGGAAATTCGACAACAAGNTCATTACTATTGTCACGACGTATCGGAGGAACAACCAATTTTCCAACATGCTTGGTCACTGTAAGTTTTAGATCGTCGGGCTGTAGCTTGTCATATGGCCCCAANGTATGAGTAAANGCGACACCATTAACTGTCATAACAGCTTTGCGTATCTGTACGCCGTCTATGTCGTCTGGTGTTTCATCGGAAACTTGAGCTACAATCCACTGTGGAGGACGGCCCGTTGTAGGAAGGGTACCTTTGTAAGAACTTTGATCTAATGATTTGAAGCTATCTGTCCGGTATTGATTAACCCAAGATAAACCGAAATCAATGTTGTTGTGCTTAGTACGAACATCCCCTCCGAGAAGGTAGGTACTCCAACGAGGTCTAAACTCCGACTTCTCATCTCCATGAATACCATTATCGGCATTTTGTACAGCTTCAAAGATCGGCTTGTCAATACGTGAGGCCAACAAAACGACAGAGCCACCATCAAAATCTGAATCCATCCGCATACCATTCAAAGCGGCCATNTCGAGAGTAAAGGAAGTGAATTTCGCCCTTATTCGATCACCAATTATGAATTTTGTATTTATACCAGAATAGCTATCATCAGCAATGACCAATCTATTTAAATAGCTTTGATATAAGCGTGGTTTCGTTATAATACTTCCAGAAACAGGATCAATGGTGCGATACTCCTTCAACTCAAATACGCTAACACCGTTCATTACAAACTGACCTAAATTATCGAACTGAGGCGTTCGCGTTCGACCAAAAATCAACGACTCATANGCTCTATATCCCTCGTAAGCATAATTTACGTACGGCTCACCCGGCTTGAACAAAAGATCTCCCCTAACAGGATAAACGGTAGTCAGTATAGTTACTAGGGAAATTAGCCGTTTAGTTTTCTGGAATAGCATAGATTAACCTATCAGCACACGAAAAAAATACTCNGAAAATCCTGAGCCGGGTCGTGCTGTATTTGTATAAGTTTTCACAGTGCGATAGANACCCATTAAAATACTCAAGTCATATCCGAGATAGTTACTATTGTTCTGGAGAAAAATTGTTTGCGTTGAGCGATTAAAATCTTGATCAGGGGATGCTGGATCCCGCGATGTCTCAGCTAAAAAAGGAAGTCCCTGTANACCCGACCTCAACTTAGTTTTCGGGCCAATTTGCCAATCGGCACGAATGATCGGCATTAACCAATGACGCTGGCGGTAGGCCGAAGAACGTTCGGAATACTTTACGTACTGGAAAATGTGCTTGATTTGCGGAGAAACTATTAACGCNCCTCGGGCATAAGAATAATCTATCTTGTTTACTACTGTTGCTTCTACCAAGTCTCCTGGTTTTGCCATCGAGGCATCTGCTAATACTTCGCCTTTGAGTCTAATATGATTGAAAGACAAAATATTCCGCGTATTGACCCTACCTGTTGGCTGTAAATTTACTTCNAGATAGGTAAGATTATTAATACTATCTCTGTTCTTCAAAAGATCTGGTCGTAATGAAGCCGGATTCGTATTNAAAATCGTATTTCCAATCTGGTCGGAAACCCAACGAACACGATGATGCATACGGATTTTTCCAAGCTCTTTTAAACGGGAGATATAAGNGCCCTCAGCATANGTNGTATGATTTCTATCTCCCATTGCCTTACGCTGCACTCGATAATTTCCAACACGAAATTCAACTCCAGAATCCCATTCCTGAAGCAGAAACCCATGCATACCTTTATGATCAATTGGATACGCATAATCAGGTAAGTTGTCGTTCTCTCGGAAGTCNGCTACGCCGTTGTTGTTGAAGTCATCTCCATATACAAGTTCAGGAGGTTCAGCGTAATAANCTATAAATGGTTGATACGCGTCTACTCCTCCAGCTCTATCAACATCAAAATCCAGNACACCGTCACCATTCGGATCCAGTCCCGGATAAACCCCATTACCCCGACCTCCAATTGTACGCAGATATGGGACAAGCGGGTCTTCGTGTTCCAACACATCTGGCCACTGATCTAGATCATCATTGTCCTCGACTACATTGAAGGGAGTGTATAAACGGCCACTAAGAGTCGGACCGCGACTGGATCGTTTAAAAATCGAGAAATCCGTCCTATAGTCGTTCGGCACATCAAAATACTCCAAACCCAATAGGGTATTTCGCCTCAATTCCTTAGATAAGTTGATATAAAAGGTGGATGCAACGCGTTGATGTTTGGCTCCATTGAAAGCAGGAGCCTGAAAAAATCTTGTGCTACGGGCAAATTCCCCATTCGCGGAAACCCCCCAAAAATCCGNTTCGAAATTCACCCCCATAACAGAAATACCCGTTGGGAACCCGTAGTCAAATACAAACCTGCTTAAATTNCTCGATGCGACAGGATTNCCGATAGCACGCGCAGCATTATACCAATCATAGTAAAAATCATCAGCTCCTGCAGCTAAGGTAGGAACCCGCATTGCTCCGACTACATCAATACTGTAATCGTTGGCAACCACGGCTTCAAATTTCAAATCAGAAGTCGTATCTGGAAGATCAAATTCAAAAACAATAATATCAGTACCTGAAACGTTTAGAGGCTCGAGCAAACTCGGATCACGGACAACAGGCTTGGCAATATCTGACAACAACGCACTAAAAAACGGCTGATTGCTTGCTTCGGCAACGCCGCGAATCCAAGCCCGATTTTTTCGCAAAAAATCGATCTCACTAGGGTCCANCAAGATCGTACTAGAAACATCCCTGGTTACAGGAACCTGTAGAATCAAATCATTTACGCGACTTATTTTTGCAGGAGGGACCGTCTGTCCTCCGACCCTTAACGTGAGTTCGTGTAAGGCCGCGCCGGATCCTGCTTCGCGAGGGGAATCATCAGAGAAAAATACGTAAACCTTACGAAGGCCATTATCCATCACTCGAGGGATAACACCTTTCAAATTATTTGCACGCGAACTCGCCTCCGCATCGTAACGGTGCGTGTTTACGTAACTCGTCCCAATCTTTAGGATGCTACCAATCTTGCTTTCCCAATGACCACCCATTATCGAGGTACCAAAGATTCGTCGATCTTCAAAGCTCTGATCGATATTTGTATTTGATGGAACATAAATTGGATCTGTCAATTGCGAAGCCAGCACACTAAAACGATTCTTTTTGGAAGCACCATCCCATCGTACACCGTTAAATCTCGGAAGGTTGAGCGTCATCGGCGTAAAAAAAGTCCGAATGTGGTCACCCACTATGAGGCGCGTTGACCAAGGTCCAAAGCCTTCATTTGAAACTATGAGTTTGTCAAAGAATCGGTCATATCTAGCATTGCGAGATTCGTAACTACCAGGGATTCCCGGACTGTTTCGACGGATTTCACTATAGCGAACAATATCCACACCATCGATTAACAAATCGCCAAAATAGTCAAAACGACGATTTTCCTCATCAAAATCGTAATCCCGGTAACCCGATGTGCCGTAATTTTCAAACACTTCATTAGACCATAGATCCCGAAAATCACGCGACACGAATTGCCCAAAGGCCAAATCAGTATGGAGAATAAACCAAAATGAGCATGCTACAACAGATATTGACTTTGGCAACCAATTACATGTTTTCAATTTGTACCTACCACGCAACTCCGACTGATCCAATCACCACGCTATCATTAGGATCTAGGTCAACAACCAGTCTGTATAGATACATCCCAGGAACCACTACCTTCCCCTCTTGATTACGACCGTCCCAGCGCATCTGTCCGTCCTCGTTCATTCCCCCGTACCTTCCTGCAGAAACATTCTCTAATATCGACGAGCGAACTAATTGACCGGCCAGAGTAAAAATCTCCAAAGAAAGCGTAGCATTTTCGACAAGTCCTAATGAGAATACGATGGACGTATAATCATTTACGTCATCTGCATTTGGTGTAATTATTGGAGGATTAGCCTTTACTTCCTGCAAAATGGGTATGTCGAAATTTCTTGCAGTCACCGTTAAAGAATATCGCTCTTCATCTGTTTCGCCAGGCCCTAGACGCTCGTCACTCCTAAGACCATTTTTAGATCCCGGAGCAAAAAGAAGTGAGGTAAAACGATGTTTCGAAGACAGAATACGGCCCCGGAAAGGTACACTTAACAATTCAACTGATTCGGTGATAGGCGGTGAAAAAAATACGACTAGCGAATCATCCGTAACATAAGATCGGTCGACGTCTACTTGAGACGGACCTGACAGAGAAATTGCACTCCAGTCCACAGAGGCAGGCCACTGCGTCAGTATTGCAATCCTCTCAACACCAGTATTTTCTTCTCCCACCTCGATACGCATTGCGTAAGTCAGTTCAACATCCTGTCCTATTGGAATTTCCACCGGACTGATCCAGGCCTCCGAACTATAGGCCGGTATCGTTAACGTGTCATAAGAGACAACTAAACTGTCCAGTTCGGGGCTGACCAAAACATCTCGAGATTCCATCCAAACTTGAAACTGCAACATAGTTCGCGGCTCCGAGACATTTAATGCTTTGTCGTTAGGAAGTTGCCATGGAGACCAATCTTCCCAATTAACCCCATCATTACCCGAACGATAACGCAATCTTAAATTTGTAAGTTCAGGAGTTTTACTGAACACTGTAATCGATTCATAATTTTTGGGTAACACAGATCCAAAATCCATCGCAGGAGAAGTAAAAAAACCTTCAGCCGACAGGCCTTCGCCATACACCTCCAACTCTCCGATCCTAGGAGAGGCATCTCGGGTAGAAAAATCTGTTACGACTAAGCGGATATATCGCGCGTTTATAGTGTCAAACTCAACATTTGTTTCACGAAAATTTGTTATGCCGTTGGCTGAACCTGCTTCTACAAAATCAACACCATCTTTACTCACAAATATGCTATAACCTCGCAAAGAAACATCCTCAAAAGTTCCTCTTGAAGGAGGCTCGGTCAGAACTCGCACACGATTGATTGGCAATAAACGACCTAAATCAGTTTCTACACTCTGCAACAACGCAGCCGCACCCCTCCTAAAGTTAAATGACGTATTCACGTCGCCATCAACTAAATTAGGATCTCCAGAATAGGAATTAAAAGCTAAATTTACCCCCGATAATGAGCGTAACCCGAGGGACCCCTTTCCGGTATCCGTGTTGCCCGGAAATCCTGCCATACTTTTGAGCGATTCTACTTCTTCGCCCGGAAGTTCACTAAATAATTCGGAAGACAAGGACCCATCTTGAACTGGTAACCATGTTACAGATTCTCCGTCCTCTTCATGACGATCAAGACGATTAAATTTGAGCTTCATCCATTTCGAATCAGCTTCATTATCCAAGTTGAAATCCGTCCACAACCACTGCGCGCTACGACTCTGGGCAGAATACGTTTCAACACCGTCGTCTGTTTCAACACCGAAGAAAAACCCATATTCTCCGGGCATTCCATCATGCTCTACCACCAACGCAATGTTGTTCGTCTTTCTAGAAAAAGATACATCGTAAACTGAGTGCCCAACACCCGCGTCTTCTTGACCAACAAAATCGCCATTGTGATACAAGGAATAGCGTCCACCCACTGCGATATGAATTTTCCCCTCTTTTGAATCTTCAAAATCAATAAAACCCAAATATTGCGTAGTAGTTGGCCATGTTTTAACAACAGTTTCTGAAGCTGTTGCATTTACAAACCAAATCATAATCAAACAGCACGAAAAGCGAACTAAAGGCACAGTCTTTACCTCCATATGAACAGCAGGCCACCAACGCTGACTTGCGATGGTGGCCTGCAGTCTAATCACACGCTACTGTTACTTCAACAACGTTACCTTCTTAGTCACGTTTAAGTTTGGTGCTTGGATACGGTATAGATACATACCACTGGCAACCTGAACTCCGCTATCATCGCGACCATCCCACGAGACCTTGAACTCACCAGCGTTCACACGATCATCCAATAATGTGCGAACCTTTTGGCCTTGGTCATTATAAATTTCTACCAAAACCGGAGCTTCCCACGGTAAAGAGAAATTTATCGAAGTTTCGGGATTAAATGGATTAGGATAAGCATCACTCATAGCAAATTCACTTGGGAGCGCAGCCCCTTCAACTTCTTCAACGGCTGTAGCAGGATCACCCAACATGATTCGCTTCTGGTCATAAGGCATGTGTACTAGTGGATAACGGCCCAAGATAGCCAAGGCGCCTTCTTCAGGAACCGGCACGAAATCGTTGGCCGAGGCTTCGGCACCAAAACCACCAATACTCATATAAACACCATCCCAATCACCATCTTTTTCATCTACGATAATGTTATATTGAGGCCAGCTTAATGGGATATTCTTCGGTTCAAAATGGAAAAGACCTGAACCATCTTCACCTAAAACAAACCCATTTTGTGTTGTATTTGAACCAGCTTCAATATTCGTTACCCATCCCCATTTAGTGGAATAGAGCGAATACTTGAAAGCAGGTGCTTCCGTATGTCCATATTGCAGATCTCCGAAACTTCCCTCAGAGAATACTCTTGAGTCTCCATAACCATCACCGTTACGGTTCATGTAGAGAATGTTACCCTGGTAGTCTAGCCTCAGAGTCACAGAAGTGTGGTGACCCGACATCGTGATACCAGCAGGATCTGGTTGTCCATCATATCTGCGTGCCATCGTTCCTGGACCTCCAGAACGATCGCTTCCCTTGTTGTCATAGAGAAAGATATCCGTCAAATCCCATTCATCCAGCAATTTGCCATCGTCTACAGAATAAGCTGCTATTTTGCTGACAGTACCACTTACCCCTGCAGTAGCAAAAACAATTTTCTTTTCAGGATCAGTAGTTGAGGCGTACTGACGTCCAGGTAAGACATCACCCAAACTCATGACGCCATTCTCTGCGCCAGGCATTCCATCGGCCCAGTCCTCGTGTACTGTCATCTGGCGAGTTTCCCAATCGTAACTATAACGAGTCAACCAACCAAAACCGCCGCTTCGGTTATTTCCAATCCACTCAGTGAGATCATTGTTAAGTGGCGTAGCACTCAGTACGCCTGTTGGACATCCTTCACGGTCTCCGCACGCATCGACCAAAGATTGATTGTTAACCAAATCGTAAGCATCAACACCAGCGGCAATCCAATCATTTTCCATATTGGCAGTTTCACCGGTAAAGTTTACAAAATGGCCGCGCTTTGGATCGATGTAGATAGTCTGTCCACTACCGAATTGACGCGCTGCGGATCCAACAATATGTGGCGTAGCTTCGTCGTCATAAGCAGCAAGAAATACCTGATAGGCACCTTTCTTTACGACATTACCTCCCATGTCTTTCCCGTTCCAGACAATCGTATTTTCGCCTTCATCAAAACGTTGTCCAGGGGATTTATATACCAAAACATTTGTGCCCGCATTAACATGCCAACCTGGTTCATTGTTTTCAGGATCAGCATAAGGACCCGGGCCTTTCCCCTTTATCGTAAATGGAGACTTAACACCTTCGGTGTAAACAATCAACCAAACGGTTGCACCACTACCATTGAGAGTGAAAGGAATCTCCAAGTTTGAGCCATCAAATCCATAGCCCTTGATGTTTTTCAACCCATCAATTGTAAGCGTGGCAGGTTTACCACCACTCGTCATATCAGGTAATTGAAGATCTGGATTTCCGATGTGCAAAAACTGTGCATCAACGGAAGCTACAATTAAAAGTGCAATTGCAGCTACAGAAGCAAATCTGCGCTTGATTCTCATAATCGAATTCTCTCTTTCTTTTGAGTTGAAGAAACTAAAAAATATTTCAAAACCAAAATCACTTGCCCCCACTTCCGCAGGACCTCCTTTCTAAAACAAACCAAATCTATAGCTAGTTTTTGCTGACAGTCATACAGTGCGGGGAAACTCATATTATCACTTCCTAACGAAAGAAGCAACGATAAATAAACTTTTTAACAAAAAAAAGTAGGAAAACGGCTATGAAAATCCAAGAAAATAGCATTTTACCTTGCTTTTATTTCTGACTTCATTTACTGGACACCCTACATCGACAGATAGCAATACCATTTTTATTCGTCTGTGTCAAGTTTTTTTGTAATATTTACCTTCAGTCTAAGATCTCTACCAAGTTGATCAAACACNAACTCCATTATAATTTGNAAACATTAACCACCTGATGAAANCAAGGATTCACGATGTCAAAACCNACACGTTGGGGAATTTTNGGNACTGGAAGTATCGCAAAGCATTTTGCTCGCGGTTTAAGAGATACTCCGCATGCAGAGTTAGTCGGGATTGGATCTCGCAATCAGACAACCGCGGATGANTTTGGAGAAATNTTTTCAGTCCCGTTAAGATATCCCTCCTATANAGAGNTNGCCAACTCACCTGAAATCGATGCAATTTATATCTCCACACCCCATCCATTTCACGAAGAAAATACAATAATGTGTCTTGAAGCNGGGAAACCCGTCCTTTGCGAAAAACCTTTTGCGATCAACTCGCATGAAGCAGAACGTATGGTTAAGACTGCTAGAGAGAACAAAGTCTTCCTCATGGAAGCAATGTGGAGTCGTTATCTTCCAGTTATGCAACATGTTCGTGAATGGCTTAACCAAGGAATCATTGGTGAAGTGCGCTGGGTTAGTGCCGACTTTGGGTTTCGGGCAAACTTCGATCCGCAAAGTCGCCTGTTTAACCCCGAACTTGGCGGNGGCGCTCTGCTAGATGTGGGGATTTATGTTACTTCGTTTGCCTCTTTCGTGTTAGGTCCTTACCCAGATAAGATTCAGACACTCGCGAATTTGGGAGATACAGGTGTGGATGAACAAAATACCCTTTTATTAGGTTACCCTAATGGCTCTATGGCAGTTTTGAGCAGTGCCGTGCGAACAGGAACTCACCATGAAGCTAAAATCGTCGGTACTAAAGGCAAAATAANNATCGAACCTCCCTTCTATAGAGCAGAAAANGCAACTCTTACCGTCGACGATCACTNTGAAGAAATAGAATTAGCGATAAACGGCAATGGATATAGCTANGAAGCTATCGAAGTTGGCAATTGCCTAAACGAAGGCCTTCTTGAGAGTCCCATTATGCCACTAGATGAAACGGTTGCCATAATGAAAATCCTTGATGACGCCCGCGCNCAGTGGGGGCTAACCTATCCAACGGAGTAAAAAATGCAATACGGTNTTGTAGAAGGTATTGATAAAAAGATATCTCGAATAGTCCAAGGCTGTATCATGCTGAATAGAGATAAACAGAAAGACGGTTTTGAACTTCTGGACGCTGCTTTTGAAGCTGGTATAACGGCTTATGATACCGCACAAATCTATGCTGGAGGAGAAGCCGATCGTATGCTTGGTCTATGGATGGAGGAAAGATCAAACCGAGACGAGATTGTAGTTATTGGTAAGGGCGCCCATTTAAATGGCGACCGTAATAGAGTCACACCCTTTGATATCGCATCAGACATGGCAGATTCATTGGCCAGACTCCGAACAGATTATATCGACCTTTATCTCCTGCACCGAGACGACTTATCAGTTCCGGTCGGTCCTTTAGTTGAAGCATTAAACGAACATCATGCCGCAGGTCGCATACATAGGTTCGGGGGCTCTAACTGGACAACAAAACGGTTGGAAGAGGCTAATGAGTACGCTGAGAAACACAACCTGTTGCCATTCACAATTTCCAGTCCGAATTTCAGTTTAGCTGAACAAATTGAGGAACCATGGACCGACTGCCTATCCATCTCAGGTCCCAAACACACTAAAGAACGAGAATGGTACAATTCACAAGACATGCCACTTTTTACGTGGTCTAGCGTTGCCCGTGGTTTTTTCTCCGGAAAAATCACAAGCGATAATGCTGAAAACCTCCGCGACCAGTTCGATGGATCCATGCCAAAATCTTATTACCACGAAGATAATTTTCAACGCTTAGACCGTGCTTGGGAATTAGCAGAAACTAAAGATCTAAGCGTAGCTCAAATCGCGTTGTCATATGTTTTGAGTTATCCGTTAAATATATTTGCCTTGGTGGGTAGTATGAATTCAGCAGAGATTAGATCTAATGTAAAAGCACTAGGGACAATACTCAGCGAGAAAGAACTGAATTGGCTTGACCTGCGAAATGATGTCGTATAACCGAACACTATGTTTTGGAAGACAAGCCTTAAAGTGGCCAAAAAATTGTATACNAAGANTAATCGAGAGTTAATTTTGGAAGCCTNTATTTTANNACCNCAATTGTTTTGTAAAAAACTNNCGTTTGACTAANAACCCTTATTTTGAGGCTCATTAATAAATCCAATCAATTTCGCCTTTAAGAGGAAACTCATATGAGAGAGCAACCGAATATAATAGTGTTGATGTCGGATCAGCAACGTATTGATACGATTGGAGCATACGGTCTTAATTCAGTTTGCAAAACACCCAATATCGACAAATTAGCTGATCGTGGCGTTCGTTATGAAAATGCATTTACTCCAACCGCAATTTGCTCCCCCGCACGAGCAAGTTTCTACACTGGCCTGTATCCACACAAACACGGTGTGACCGGCAACGGCCTCTGCCTAAACCCTGAAATACGTGGCATCAATCATTATCTCAAAGAAGCTAATTATAATTGTGGTTATGCAGGAAAATGGCATGTTGACGAAGAAACAGGTCCTTCCGGATATGGTTTCGTCGGACAAGATTTTTTAGGATATGCGTTTCCTGGTTCTGGGCTTCTTCCAGGNCTTCAGTTCGGGGCAAAGCCCANAGGAAAAAATCCGTATTCAGATTATTTGAAAAATAATAATTTTGATCCACCACCCAATGTCACTGAGCGTTTTGTCGGCACTAATCCTTCAAACCAAGCCCAAGAAATGTTTGCACTACACAATGGCCCTGTGGAATCATGTATAGAATATTACGTAGCCGAGGAGTCAATAAGGGTTATCGATCAGATATCCACAGACAAAGAGCCTTTTTTTCTGTGGGCTAACTTTTGGGGACCCCATAGTCCATCGCTTGTACCCGAACCCTATTTTTCTATGTACGACCCTTCTGAGATAGAAGAGCATCCGAGTTACCGTGAGACCTTTGAAAATAAACCATATAGACAACAGTTAATAGAGCGTCTTTGGGGGTTAGAAGATTATGGCTGGAAGGGGTTTCAAGAAATTGCCGCTCGCTACTATGGTCACTGTACACTAATCGACGACATGGTAGGCCGTATAGTTGCTCATCTGGAAGAAAGCAACCAATTAGACAATACGATTATCATTTATACGGCGGACCATGGAGATTGCTTGGGAGCACATCGACTCATAGAAAAAGGTGAATTTATGTATGACGAAATTTATCGGATACCTATGGTAGTAGCACATCCCGAATGCAAAACACCTGGCTCCACATGCGACGAGTTCATATATCTTCACGACGTCATGCCTTCTGCAATTGACATCGCCGGAATTGATGTGCCTGAGCACATAGATGGTATATCTTTTCTGCCCAGTATGGAGGGTAAACCATACACGAATCAACGGGAAGAAGTATATTGCGTATTCGATCGCCATTTCACTGTAGCCAATCAACGAATGATACGAACCAAATCTCACCAATTTACTTTCAATTCTGGTGACCCTGGAGAACTATACGATCTTGAATCAGACCCCTATCAATTAAATAATCTCTATGGTGACCCAAGTTACGAATCCATACGCAAAGATCTCATGAACCGGATGGATCGCTACATGGTTGAATTAAACGATCCGTTATATCAGTGGTATGGACGAATTCAAGGAGCATATTGATCTATTTAACGACAAATCTACCAAACAGTATAAAATCAAATGAAGTATGACACGCAAGATGGCGATTAAACATCCCAAAAGAATAGGAACTAAGATACTACTTACATATCTCAGTTTTTATCCCATTATGTGTTTAAAACACGAGAAACATTTAAGNTCGATTTACCAATAAAGTATTGTTTGTAACAATCTAATATTGCTTTTAAAGCAAGCTATTATTTGTTGNAACTTTCATCCTTTGAAATCAAAAAATCTAAATCAGCACCTAAATTCGCTTGTTGAACGCTACTGGCGTAAAGTCGTCGCCAACCTCGAACAGGAGCGGCTGGAGGAAGCCAATTTTTTTTACGCCTGNCTAACTCTTTTTCTGAAATATTTAAATCTAATATTCCTGATTCTGCATCAATAAATATCTCATCGCCATCTTTAACAAAAGCTAAAGGTCCGCCCACTGCTGCTTCCGGAGCAACGTGAAGAGCTACTGCACCATAGGCAGTCCCACTCATTCTCCCATCTGAAATTCGCACCATATCCTTAACTCCCTTTTTTGCCAAATAATTCGGAATCGGAATCGAACCTGCCTCAGGCATTCCCATTCCTACAGGACCAATACCGCGCATAACGAGTATATCATCTGNACAAATGGCTAAAGAAGGNTCGTCTATCCTGCGAGCTACATCTTCAGGCCCCTCAAAAACAAAAGCCCGACCTCTATGCTTGTGTAAATGAGGAGAAGCTGATGATCGTTTGAAAACAGCTCCATCAGGAGCTAATGAACCACGCAGAACAACCAAGGAGCCTCGAGGTCCCACTGGATCTTCAGCAGACTTGATTATCTTTTGCCATTTACCTGGCCGTTCTACATTCGAGAGAATTTCTCCTAAAGANTCNCCTGTAACACCAACCACGTCGAGATTCAATTTTGATTCAAGCACTTTTAATAAGGTTGGAACCCCCCCCGCTCGATGAAAATCCTCCATGTATCCACTTCCTGCTGGTTTACAATCGACCAAAAGCGGAATATCGCGAGATATTCGATCAAAATCTTCCAAGTCTAATTGAGTACGCACTCGACCCGCTATCGCCTGCAAATGAACAATTGCGTTCGTTGACCCACTCAAAGCAGCCAAAACAGTCAACGCATTTTCGAACACTTTACGAGTCAAAATCTCTGCAGCGGGCATTCCAATCGAAGCTTGTTTTACCGCTAATCTTCCTGTCTCAACTCCGATACGAAGTCGGGCACCAGATGCTGCCGGAGGAGTCGCACCTCCAGGAATCATCAAGCCCATAGTTTCAGCAAGACATGCCATTGTAGAAGCTGTTCCCATAACCATGCAAGTCCCAGCCGTTGGACACAAATTGCTCTCTACCTCTTTTATTTCATCAAAATCCAACTCATTAGCTCGAAATTGGCTCCAATATCTTCTACAATCCGTACAAGCTCCTAATCGCTCACCACGCCACTGTCCAGCCATCATTGGTCCGGCCACAGAAATTATTGAAGGTATTTCTAACGAAGCTGCAGCCATCATCTGGGCAGGAGTAGTTTTATCACACCCGCCAACCATCACGACCGCGTCCATAGGTTGAGCCCTTACCATTTCTTCTGTCTCCATAGCCATCAAATTACGAAAGAGCATAGAGGTCGGAGAAAGTAATATTTCTCCCAAAGAGATCGTTGGAAAAACCATTGGAAGCCCCCCGGCCTCTAATACTCCACGTCGCACCGACTCGATAAATTGCGGCAATTCACGGTGACATGTATTGAAATCGGATACAGTGTTAGTTATCCCGATTATAGGTTTACCAAAATCGATATCATCATAACCTGCAGAGGAAAGAAATGCTCTTCTGAGGTAACGGCTGAATCCAGGATCGGCATAACTAGTCAGGCGGCTATCAATGCCGGACTTATTCGAAGACTTTTCCATTATTTTTTCTCTTCTACCTTAAGTCGAGTTACAACTCATAAATTAACCAGAAATATAAGGAGAATAGAGCAGATAAACACTCTAACTACTCACAAAGCTACTTGCACATTTATGTGCCTTCCTATATCCTTTTTCCAACCACAAATATCTAAAATTTCTAATTAATACAGACAACAAGCAGAGTGCTTACCATAGAGTGTCAATGATAAAAAAACGTGACAATACC
>NZPK01000078.1 GCA_002693325.1 Gemmatimonadota bacterium
CTGTCTTAAATGTTTTACAGGGCAGCCATTGCCATTTATGTATGCTCGAGATCGTCCTCCTGGAAGTATTTCTCGGCGTAAAAAGAGTTGCCCATCATCAGATTCGACTGCCAGTTGCTGTATTTTCTGAATAAGAGGATCACCGGTTGAAAATTCAAATAGGGCTTCAATTGTACATTTGTCGCTACCATCGCGAAGCCAATCAACTTTTGCCTGTGCTCCTAGTATTGCATAAAGGGCGCCAATTAATATCGATTTACCAGCACCAGTTTCACCTGTAATTACATTTAAGCCCCTGTCAAATTCAATCTCTACATTGTTGATAAGGGCGAAGTTTCGAATATTCAGTTTAGCTAGCATACTTTTTTCGAAGCGGTTGTCTATGTGTTTTCTTCATCTTGATCGTCTAAGAATTCCAATTTGAATTCGCCGTTTTCTTCCATGAGTACTTCAATGCGTTTGCGTGCTTGGTTAAGCCATTTCTCACAGGTTTTAGATGCTACGATACCACTTTCAAAAGTCGAAAGAGCATCTTCTAATTTTAATTCTCCCGTTTCTAATTTTTGGACACTCGATTCTAAATCTTTTAATGCTTCTTCAAATGATTTTTCAGTATCTTCTGTCATTGTTCAATTTCCTCTACGTTGCATAATATACTACCCTTTTTAAAACGTATTCTTACTATATCTCCTAAATTTAGCTGGGAAGAACTTTTAATAAGTTCTCCCGTTTTAATATTTTCTGTAATAGATAAGCCTCGTTCCATTCCTTGAAATGGGCTCAAATCCTCAAGTCGTGTCAAAGAGACATTAAATTTTTCAGATAGGCTATTACTATACCGATCAAATGCTATGACTAAGTCTTTATGCCTTTCGTCTAAATATTGTGTGCTTTGGGCAATTTTATCTCGTGTGCGTAATAGTACTCTATGGGGATTAAGGTGATTTTGACGTTCTTCATATTTTGTCAATTCTTTTTCTATACCGTTTCGTAAACGTTTCCTAAGTTCGAGGATACGCTGGGCTAGTATTCCATGCTCTTTTGCGACTATTTCTGCAGCAGCAGACGGTGTAGGGGATCTGTGATCTGCGACATAGTCAGAAATTGAGAAATCAACTTCATGCCCTACTGCTGAAATAATTGGAATATCTGAATTATATATTGCTCGCGCTACAATTTCTTCATTAAATGGCCATAGATCTTCAGCTGAACCTCCTCCTCTGCCAACAATTATAACGTCTACCTTGTTGTAGGCATTGAGTAATTGAATCGATTCGACAATTTTTTCTGCTGCTCCAGGTCCTTGTACGGGAGTTGGGGCTAAAACGATATTTACGCCTGGCGCCCGACGTCTAAGAATTTTTGAAATATCCTGTAGGACAGCCCCAGTAGCAGAAGTTGCTATGCCAACAGTCCTAGGATATGGAGGTAAAGTACGTTTGTTTTGAGGGTCAAATAGGCCTTCGGCAGCTAGTCTACTTTTCATCTTTTCAAATGCGAGTGCAAGCTCACCGGCTCCTGCGGGTTGCATTTTATCAGCATATAGCTGATAAGAGCCTCTTGCCTCATAGACTGAAATATTACCGTAAACAAGCACTTTCATTCCGGTTTCAGGTTCGAAATTAAGGGATTGCGATTTCCATTTAAACATAACGCCACTCAGTTGGCTTGCTTCATCTTTGAGTGTGAAATAGCGATGTCCTGAACTATGGTGGGTATATTGAGATAATTCACCAATTATCCAGCGATGGGATAGGCCTTCTTCTAGCAATGTTTTTACTTGTTCGGTCAGTTCGGAGACGGTTAAGGGGGTGGTATCGTCTTTTTCCGTTTTTTTTTCTTCTGGCTGGTCAAAAAGATCTAGTAAGGACATGATTGACAGAATACAGAGGTAACGAGTACATGTCAAGTTTCTCAGTCAATAATTTGTAAACGTTCTATATGAATTGCTTTACCTGTGATGGTATCAATATCTAGTAAAACGCCACAAAACCTTGCTCCCTGTTCCGATGGTGTAAACCGAGTGGGAACTTGGGTTAAGAAACGACGGATGGCATCGGCTGGTTTCACCCCAATAACGGAATCGTGTGGTCCAGTCATTCCCGCATCAGTCAAATAGGCAGTTCCACCTGGAAGGATACGTTCGTCGGCTGTCTGTACGTGCGTGTGTGTACCAATTAGTGCAGAGACTGTGCCATCGATGTGCCAACCTAATGCCATTTTTTCGGCGGTAGCTTCGGCGTGGAAATCAACGAAAATAACTGGAGTCTGTTTACGTATTCGTTCGATTTCAGGTTGTCCCATGCGAAACGGACAGTCGGTTTGGGGCATTGATGTCCTACCTTGCAGATTTAGGACTCCTACCAGATGACCTCTGCGTGATTCTACGATAGTGGACCCTTTACCTGGTGCCGTAGGTGGATAGTTAAAAGGTCTTAACACATTTTTCTGGTGATGTATTTGAGCCACAAACTCTTTGCGATCCCAGACATGGTTGCCACTGGTTATTACATCTACGCCGTAATTATGTAGTTTCTGTACTAAGTTGGCAGTCAAGCCGAAGCCCCCGGCGATATTTTCTCCATTGGCGATTACTAAGTCAACGTCCCTTTCTTCTATTATCGAGGGGATGTGTTTGGATGCCATACGTTTCCCGACTTGACCAAAAATATCAGCTACGAAAAGAATGTGAATAATTGGATTATCGGGCAAAATGAACCGACCTTATTTCGCGTATAACACATACACGAATTTGCCCAATATTGTCTCCTTCATTCTCAAGCAGTTCAGAAAAATCTTCGGCCAACTGGTCTGCCTCTGAATCGTCCAAAATACCACTATCGACTAGTAGACGGATTTCTTTACCATTTTGTAGCGCATAAGCTTTCCGAACTCCCGGCTGAGTTTCGGCGAGTGTTTCGATATGTTTTAACCGTTGGGTATATTCCTCGGCTTTCCCCTTTTGAGCTCCAGGTCTACAAAGAGAAATTTCATTGGCTGCATCTACTATCGTTGCAATGGCGGATTTCGAGGGAGAATTTTTAGCATATGTTTCTATGACTTGCACAACGTCATTTGATTCACCACATTTGCGAGCCAGATTAGCACCCAACTGATCCGGGTTACTTCCAGTTTCGGACGCGATAACGTTTCCAATTTCATGAAGAAGTCCAGACCGACGAGCTAACGAGACATCAAAATCCAAAGCTTCTGCCATCGTTCCAGCGATATAACCTACCTCTGCGCTATGTGCCAATAAATTTTGACCATAGCTAGTGTGGAAACGTAATTTGCCAAGAGATTCCAGTAGTTGTTCGTCCATGTCGTGTATACCTAAATCGAAGGCTGCTTTTGAACCGGATTCGCGAGTCAATTCCTCTACGTCTTGAAGAGCCTTTTCGTGAATTTCTTCTATTCTTCCTGGATGTATGCGTCCATCTAAAACTAGTTTTTCTAAAGTAATTTTCGCTATCTCTCTTCGGAGGGGATCAAATCCAGAAAGCATTACGGTGCCAGGTGTCTCGTCTACTATAATTTCAACACCAGTGATCATTTCAAAAGATCGAATATTCCGTCCGTCGCGACCGATTATTCGACCTTTCATGTCATCGGATGGAAGGTCGACAATAGAAACTGTACTTTCTGTGGCTAATTTCCCTGCAAATTTTTGTATCGATCGGGTTATAATTTCCTTTGCTTCTAAGTTTGCGTTAGCCATCGCATTATCAGTTATACTTTTAACTTTTTTTGCGGCAGCCTGCCGGGCATTTTCTTCTAGCTGATTAAGAATAATTTGTCTCGCGTCTGATTGAGAAATTCCTGCTATTTCTTCTAAGCTTTTTTGATGTTGATTTTTTAATTCATCAAGATGTTTTGTCTTTGCAGCGAGTTGTTCTTCCTGTATACTCTGTAAGTTTTCTTGTTTTTGAAGGCTATGCTCTTTTTTGTCTAAGACATCAAATTTTCGGTTCAATTGTTGCTCACGTGAATTAAGCGTGGTTTCACGCTTTTGCTGATCGCGAGATTTCTCTTCAAGTTTATTTTCAAGTGGTTCTCGCTCTATACGCCAAGACTCTCGTGCTTCTAACTGAGCAGTCTTATAAATTGTTTTTGCCTTTTGGTCTGCTTGATCAAGGATTTCTTTTGCCTGTTTCTTAACTTCACTTAACTTATTTCTACCAATGTTGGCACACCAAACCCATCCGATAATAGATCCGACTATGAATGCAAGAACTGTATATAAGATAGTCCCGAGGAAAATTTCATCCACGGATGAGCCCCCTAACTCGAGTACTATTTCCGGCTATAGCGAGAAATTAGTAATGCTTTTTTAATTAATTTAAATTTTGTTGATTCCTAACTAAACAGACGAATCTTCTTTTATTTGTTCAAATAGTGCGCGCCCAATCATTCCTTTAAGGTGTTCGGCTTTTATAGCGTATTCTGACTCAGTAGATTCGTAATCCTCTTGAAGAGCTAAAAGTTCAACAACAAGGTCAAGTGCAGTTAAAATTGCTATTTGATGGCGTGCTGCATTTTTACTACTAACGGACAATGACTTCATTGAATCGTCCACAATTTTCGCCGCATTATGAATTAAATCTTCATCGTGATCTGCAATAACAATTGAAAACTTTTTATTAAAGATACTTANCAATGTATGCTGAATCTCAGGCATGATTAGAATCCTAGGTGGTGTACCAATTATATATTCGAATCTATTTTATTCAAGCGTTCGAGTAAGCCTTCGATTCGACCTTTAACTGCCTCATGGTTTTCCTTCACAGTTTTGAGCTCTTCTTTATTTCTCCGGAGGACTTCTAACTCATCTTCTGATTTTTCCTGAAGCTTAACGCTTTCGCTCAACTTTTGTTTCAACTCGTCGTTTTCCGTACGCAGTTGGTTAAGTGCCNCTACCAACCGATCTACCTCACGTTCTAAAATCTCAAAGTTGTTGTCTATACTCATGAAACTATAAAACCTCCATAGAAATAATTACGAAATTATTATCAACGCAACTTAGCGTCGAAAAGCTTAGACAACTGTTTCAATACNTTTTCTATAGTTGAATCAGCTTGTTTGTCGGTNAGCGTAGTACTAGGGTCTCGTAAAGCAATAGAGAAACTAAGGCTTTTATAACCATCCTGTAACTGGTCTCCAGTATAAACATCTAAAAATTCAACATGTTCGACCCATTTACCCTTTCTTATAGTGGAACGTACATCCTCTTGAGCAACCGAATTTTCTACTACTATCGAAAGGTCTCGTTCGGCGGTTGGGAATTTAGGAATGGGAAAAACTGTAACGGTCTGGTCCTTCCANAAGTCAGTCAGCCTTTTCATTTTTAGTTCCAAGATAAATACGGTCTGCTTGATTTCAAAGGCCTCTAATAGCTCAGACGAAATTTGGCCGACATAACCTAATTTAAGTCCATCTATATCGATTTGAGCCGAATGACCTTTCCGGTAGCCTCTNCCAGAGAATGGCGTATAAGTGATATTGGCTGGACTTGATCCAATAATTTGTTCGGCAAGGCCTTTTATGTCAAAAAAATCGGTTGTAGAAACATCGCCCTGCCAAGGGCTTATGTTTCGAAGTCCTGATCGTAATACAGCTAATTCAGTATGTTCTACAGGTAACTGGTCAGGATTTTGGGATTTCGAGAAGCATTTTCCAATCTCAAAAAGTTTTAAGTTGCGTTCTTGCTGGTTTAAATTTCTTCGGCTAACGTCAAGCAAACTCGGTAGCAATCTTGATCGAAGTAACGATTGATCTTCCGTTGGTGGATTAATTATTACTGTTTCTTCATCGGATTCGATGATTTTTTCCCATTTTTTTTCAACAATAGTGTTGGTCACGATTTCGTCATAGCCAAAGCTAATAAGCATACTTCGCAATGATCTTTCTGTTTGCAAATCGACACTCACGTTAGTGAGCCACGGACCATTTGATTGTTCGCTTCCTTCAATTTTGTCGTATCCATGTATCCGGCCTAATTCTTCGATTATATCAATTTCTCGCAAAAGNTCAGGTCGAAAACTTGGTACTTTGATACGGATTATCTCTTCCTCAATTGTTGTTTCACAACCTAATCGGGTTAGCAAGATGGATGCTTCCTGAGGTGAAAAACTCGTAGATAAAAGCGCGTTTGCTCGGCTAATGCGCAAGGNTATGGGGGATATCTCAGGAGTNACTGGAAAAATATCAATTGGNTCAGAACTAATTTCACCNCCAGCATATTTTACGATTAAGTCTGCTGCGCGATCGGAGGCTTTTTGACAAATAGACCAGTCAACGCCTCGTTCGAAACGGGTTGCTGCTTCGGTGTGAACATTCAAATTTTTTCGTGTTGAACGAATTAAATTTGGAACAAAGTGAGCGCTCTCTAATACAATATCGGTGGTTTTCTCATTGACTGCCGATTCCTGGCCTCCAATGATTCCGGCCAAGGCTATAGGTTTTTCTGCATCTGCAATCACTAAGTCATCTTGGTTCAGCTTGTGTTTNTTGCCGTCTAATGCCAATAATTTTTCATTTTCTTTGGCACGACGTACTACAATTTTGTTTTCCTTCAATTCTGATAGGTCGAATGCGTGTAGAGGTTGTCCTAACTCCATCATAACGAAGTTTGTTATATCTACAACATTGTTAATTGGTTTTTGTCCGATTGTTTGTAGGCGACGTTTGAGCCAATCCGGAGAAGGGCCCACGTTAACATTACGAATGATTTGGGCACAGTATCGCGGGCAATCTATGGGTGCTTCTACATCCACTTGTATATCAGTCTTAGTTGGAGCACCAATACGATTAATTTTTATCTTTGGGAGATTAAGTGGTTTTCCAATTATAGCGTGTACTTCTCTAGCTATACCCGTTACACAGAGACAATCAGGCCGATTGGGCGTCACTTCAAACTCAATAACGGTATCGTCGAGATTAAGCGCTGAAGCGATTGAATCTCCGGGTTTAACGTCTCTTGGCAGTATAAGGATTCCTTCGTGATGATCACCTATTCCTATTTCATCTTCAGCGCATATCATTCCATATGAATCAATACCCCGAATCTTTGTCTTTTTTATTTTGAAATTTCCGGGAAGAATGCAGCCGGGAAGCGCAACTGCAACTTTTTGACCGGTTTCAACGTTTGGAGCACCACACACAATGGTTACCGTTTTTTCTCCAACATCGACCGTACAGACTGACAGACGATCCGCGTCGGGATGTTTTTCACATGATAAAACATGACCTACCACGATATTGTGTAGATCTTCACACAATTCTCTGGCCCCTTCAAATTCCAAGCCAGTCATAGTTAGGCGCGTGACCAATTCATTCCAATTCCAGTCGTACTCTATGTAATCAGCGAGCCAATTTGTTGTTATTTTCATTTTTAAGTTATCGCAGATTAGAAAATTGACGAATAAATCTTAGGTCATTTTCTAAGAAAAGCCTGACATCATCAATCCCGTACCGTATCATTGCAATTCGCTCTAAACCCATTCCAAACGCGAAACCTGTATAGTTTTCTGGGTCGTAACCAACCGATTCAAATACAGCCGGATCAACCATGCCTGCTCCGGCTATCTCAATCCAGCCAGTTCCTTTACATATGCGGCATTCCTTACTGGCACCATGACATAGAGAGCAAGAAAAATCGTATTCGACTGATGGTTCTGTGAAGGGAAAGAAGTGGGAACGAAATCTCACTTGGGTCTTGGGACCTAGTAATTGTCTTCCCATTGCTTCAATAGTACCTTTCAGGTCTGCGAAAGATACATTATGGTCCACGAATAATCCTTCCATCTGATGGAAAGCAAAATGATGTGTTGCATCGACAGTTTCTTTTCTGTAACACCGTCCTAAGGAAATCATCCTGATAGGTGGCTGGCGATTTTCCATGAGACGAATCTGCACAGTCGAGGTATGTGTTCGTAGTAATCCGCCCGCTTCAAGGTAAAAGGTGTCGTGGAGGTCACGTGCTGGGTGATCTTTAGGTGTGTTCAATGCATCAAAATTGTGATATTCATCTTCTGTCTCGGGGCCCTCAAAGAGTTCGAAACCCATCCCACGAAATATATCCGTTAGTTCATAGGACAATCTTATCAGCGGGTGAGGAGCACCCAAGTCTGGAACACGTCCTGGCAAAGTAACGTCTATATACGAACTACTTTCTTCCGTTTCTCGAATTAGACTCATTTGGCTGGCAATAGCAGTTTGTATAGCTTTCTGCGCTTCACCAGCGGCTTGGCCTATTTTGGGACGTTGATCCGTGGGAAGTCCACCGAGGCTGGACATAATGTTTCGAAGTCTACTTTTTCTTCCGAGGTACTTTACACGGAGATCTTCTAATGCTTTAAGCTGATTTGTCGCAAGAATCTCTTCCACTGCTATTTCTTGTAGTTGCAGCAATTCTTCAAGCATTTGGGTTCTGAATAGCTCTATAAATGTGTTGTCAAAAGGCTACTTCATAGAAAATGAAATAGGCCCATTGTTTCTGAGGATAACAAGGAAAATTTAAATATGAGCCTTCGCCTTCTCAGCTATCGTAGTGAAAGCAGAGGGGTCGCTCACTGCAAGTTCCGCTAAGACTTTCCTGTTAATTTCGACGCCTGCTTTTTCCAAACCGCAGATAAGCCTACTGTATGATAGCCCGTTTAATCTCGCGGCAGCATTTATTCTTGTTATCCATAATTGTCGGAACTCGCGTTTGCGAACTCTACGGTCTCTATAGGCGTAAGCATCTGCCCGATTTACAGCTTCCTGTGCTGTGCGAAACAACCGACTTCGGGCGCCCCAGTAACCTTTCGCTCTTTTTAGTATCTTTTTCTTGCGCCGCTTTGTCGCTACGGCGTGTCTTACACGAGGCATTTACTTGTCTCCATTACATTTAAAAGCAAGATCGGACAGGTCGTTATTTCAGTTGCAGAGCGCGTTGAACATTGCCTAAATCAGCCTGAGCAACCTGGGTCTTTTTTCGAAAAGAACGCTTCCGCTTTGTTGACCGACCACCTAAAAGATGTGTGGCGAAAGCTTTGCCACGCTTAATGCTACCGGATTTGCGCCGTTTAAAGCGTTTTGCCGTAGCTTTGTGTGTTTTAATCTTTGGCATGCTAAAAAGACACCTCTCATGTGCAAAGGTAAAGCTTATTGTTCCACAGACAGACCTATCTGACGNGAAAACANAAAATATAGGCTTTCTGTNTATAATGTCAAGCAANAAAGCCTGCTAAACCNAAACACAAAGACCTCTTTCGAGATCTCCGTCGCATTGCGTCAGAAGATATGTCTCTACTTTAATAAAAGAAGTTTCTGTAGTTGGCGACTGTTGTCTGACTCCATTACGACAAAGTAAGTACCACTAGCTACTAGTTCTTCATTACTGTTGCGACCGTTCCAATTGAATTTATGATATCCAACTAACGGTTCTCCTTTCACAAGGGTACGAACTCTTTGACCGAGAAGATCGTATATAGCTAGGTCGATATTTGTTTTATACGGTGCGTAAAACTCGATTGTAGTTTCAGGATTGAATGG
This sequence comes from Gemmatimonadota bacterium, assembly GCA_002693325.1. GTDB lineage: Bacteria > Latescibacterota > UBA2968 > UBA8231 > UBA8231. The sequence goes on from NZPK01000078.1 coordinate 9,535, forward strand.
GTTCGGATGAGCAGGAAATAGTGTAAATGACATCGGTAGTGCATTTAATTCTAACCGATCGCTAGGTGTATGGTAAGTTGGGTCGGTAGAGCCATCGTAATGGATAGCTATTATTGGATTTAANACTGTTTCGATGTTCGAAAGGCGAACAAATTCTAATTTGCCGAGTTTTTGCAAAGGAGTTTGGCCTGAAGAAGTGCCAACTGCTAAGATAATCTGACCTGGTACGGAATCTATAGTCCATTCTAAAAGAGGGAACCGGTGTTGACTGACATATCTTTCAAAACGAAGTATATCGGGATCGAATTTGACACCAACGACGAACCCTTTTGTCGGCTCTTTACCTAGCCAAAACGGGGTTAATGAGACATGACTGGGTGTGTTTTCGCCGATATCTATCGTTAATTTTGTCGGTAGGGTCTTATGGGTAGGAATTTTTGCAAGGCCTGCTCGGCCAAAAACATCACTAAATAGAAAAAAATCGTCAAAGGAAACCTCGCCATCTCCGTTCATATCGGTTAAAGGGTCAAAGTTTTCCTGTCCAAAGCTATCAGAAAAAATGAAGAAGTCATCGAAATCGACGTCTAAGTCAAAATCGAAATCACCTTGAAGTTTAGGTCGGAGTGAGATAACAGCATTTGAAACAAATCCAACTGTGTCGAAAAGTGTGATCTGGTCACTTCTTGTCAAGGCCTGTTTCATTTCAATAGCTGTGGTTCCTCTACTTACAAGGGAATCGACGGTAAAATTTACGACTCCAATGAGGCCGTCGCCAGAAAAGCCTCCATCGGCAATACTACCACTGAGGGTTATTGACGAACTATCCTCCTGATACTCGGTTTTGTAGGTCGGGACACGACCGTTTTTAGCTAAGATATTTGGTTCAGAATTTGTTTCAGGAGCGAAACTATTGAAATGTAATACGGACGCCTCAAATTCGAGTGTTATTTGAAAGGATTGTAAATCGACAGCATCGTAGGCATATATGTTCAACCCGACTGTTTGTCCGCCACTTAAACTAGCGCCGCGAGCTTTTTGATCGCCTGTAACAGATGACAAGTCGAAGTTCATAGTTGTTCCAATGGATCCGATCCCTTTAGTTGTGATTTTTACATCAATGTTGTCTGGATCGTTGCTTATGAAACTTACAGTGTCTAATTTTTCACCTCGATCTAAAGGACCGAATCTCAAGTTTAGATCACTTTTTTCGCCGGGCTTTAAAGTGAGACTTGATAGAGAAGCATCGAATGCTGGGTTGCCTACCTGAAGAGAATCTAGCTCTAATGTTAAATCGCCGGTATTAGTGATTGTGACTGTTTTTGGTATGGTATCGCCCATCGTTACTCGGGAAAAATCGATTTCTTTGTCAGAAAGAGAAATTCGTGGCATACTGCGGAGATCAATATTCCAAGTAAAACTGGTTGTATCCTGATTGTCTCTAATTTGAACCGTTATGGAATCAAGTTGATTTCGGGTAGGAGTAAATGCTAGTGAATTTGCTATAGCATTGGGGATATTTTCTCCATTTTTTAGCCAAGAGTATTCAACTTTGTCGTTTTCTTCATCTTCGACATTTACGCGAAACAATAACGTCCCATCAGCACTTAGAATAATCTTGTTTATCGGGGTTTTTGAAGTTATTACCGGCGGATCATTGACTCCTTTGACCAGGACGCGATAGCTTAGGGTATCTGAAAGTCCAGAGGGGTCCATGACTGAAACGTTTATTTCATGCGAGCCGGCATCAATTTCTTCTGGTAACCAACTTAGGATGTTGGGATCCTTTAAGACCATGCCATCAGGTCCACTATTGAGTGTATAAGTTAAGTTCTCATCGTCTTCGTCTGAAGCAATAAGAGGGTGCTCATAGAGCCTATCTTCCGTAATTGTGGAATCACCCACTAAAATGAATTCAGGCGGATCATTAGTTTTTGTGACCAGCACTGAAAATACCTGATTTGCTTCTACGTCATCTTTATCGCGAACTATAAGCTCAATTTGATGTTTTCCTATTTGGGATTGAGAAGGTACCCAAGTCAAAGANCCNGTACTATCTATGCTAACTCCTGGAGGACCGTTAATCAACGTTGGGAAAAACACGTCGCCGGGATCAGGGTCGCTAACAACCAAGTCATAGCGGAAAAGATTATCTTCTTGAGCAACCGTGTCAGGTTGAGAAGTTATCACCGGAGNATCGTTACTTGGCTGAACCCAAATGCTCCAAAAATAATCGGACGTCGCACCCCGACTGTCTTCAATTTTAACTTTGATATCATGTTTTCCTACTTGTTCCTGTGTTGGTAGCCATGTTACAATACCTGAAGTTTTATCGACAGAGAGGTTTTCGGGACTTTCAATTAATTCGTATGAAATGTTATCCTGGTCTACGTCCTCTGCTTCAATAGTGAAAATGTACTGGACATCTTCTGTGGCTGATGTGTCAGGTTCTGTTTTTGAGAAAGGAATTTCATTCTGTGGTCGTACGCGAATTGGAAAGTAGTGTCTACCGAAGGAGCCATCAGCTGAATATGACTTTACACCTAAAATATATTTCCCTGTATCTGCTAATGTTGGTATCCACTTGATTGGAGGTGCCTGAGCAAATGAATTTGAAGGAATTATTGTTGGGGGTAAGTCAGCTCCGGGTATAGCAGGCAACAAATCCACGAAAGTGAAAGCTTCTCCGTTAGGCTGGAGAGGTTCGTAAACAAAAGTTTGACCTTCGGTAAGCAGGCTGTCAGGTTTTTTTGTTAACTCTATTTCGGATCCAATAGAGGCGTTGGGTACACCACTGTTGAGAGGCCCCCCCCAATAGCCTATGTCATTGCGAGTTCCGTTTTTGTCGTAAAAAGAAACTTCACCCGGTCCGGAATTAATACCCGGAGACTTCCCAACGACCAACTCGTATCGATTGTATGTCGTGTCGAGAAGAACGGGGTCCGCGTAAAGGTTCCCGACTGCACTTTTGGTAGATGAAAAAGAGGGAGTGATGTTATTTAATTGAGTTAAGCCGTTTGTGGTGTCTGGAAACAAAGAAATATTAACTACTTTTTTACTTCCAGAAGTGTCTGGAAATGCATGATCCTCAAATACAAAAAGATTGTAGATAAGGGTGTCTGTAACGTTTGAAGGTGATGATATTTCAATTTGGATTTCGTGGCGTCCAGTGTCTAACAAAGTTGGAGTCCAATCGATTAATGCGTTTTGGGTTACAGAGGTGCTGAATGCCGTTTCTGGTAACTGAAGGGGGTTGAATTCATAGGACTTTTTCTTTCCCCATACTTCCATATTGAAGAGATATCTCTCTCCCGCAGTTATAGGGACATCGTGTGAACTGGTTTCCCTATACATCCCAGTAAAACGACCTTGCGTGTCATTAATAGAACGAAAACTAGATGTGTCAGGGAAATCATTGGCATTAAATACACTTAGTTGGTAACTCAATGTGTCTATAAGCCCGTAAGAATTCGTAATTTCTATGGAAATAGGGTGAACGCCGACGTCATTTGCTGTAGGAGTCCATATCAAAAGGCGTGGTTGCCCCCTTACATCTAAAGTATCTAATCCTTGAGGAATATTTAAGGGTTTGAACTGGTAGGCCGAGGGGTAGCCTGTGACATTGATCAAATACTGATGGGTTTGGCCAACCTTTATTAAGGTATCCGGAAAATCGGTTACAAAATTTGGCATTTTAATCGAAAGGTCACTGATCAACAACGAATCACTTCGGAAAGTTAGTGGTTTTATGTTCGGTGCGATTTTTAGTGCAGCAGGTAAAGTAAATTCTCGGGCCACCGAGGATAGTGTGTCTCTTACGGAAAGAACGACGTCGATACTATCAGGTTCAGATTCATCGTCAATTGCTGGGGAAACATAGAGAACGTTGGTTTGCCAAAAGATATTATGGTCTAAGAATGGCGTCGTTTTGGTGCTGCCATTTCGTATCGCCGAGCTACCGGGCGAAATGAAGATATTACCACTCACGCGCAAATGCGTGCTTGATGTCCAAATATCTGAGGAGCTATTTCGGTAGAATACATTATTGCGGATCTCGTCTGAATTTGATGAGTCGTCAAATTTATTCTCGAGATGAATTATTCCTAAAGTGTCTTGGCTACCGCCATTGTTTCTGAGAATATTATTTACTAATCGTATTCTTCCGTCTTTACTGAAGATGACATGACCATTCGAAGAAGCTGAGTTGTTGAAAAACCGATTTTCAACAACGTTTAAACTGCAGGTATTACAATCGGCAAAACCGCCTTTGTCAGCGTGGCCATTATAAAAATCGATGCCACGAATTGTGATTTCTTGTACCGGCGTAGAGAAACTGAAAAAATTAGAATGACCTTC
>NZPK01000079.1 GCA_002693325.1 Gemmatimonadota bacterium
AAGCGGATATAAACTTGCTGGAATCGAGGTTAGTGCTGTTGTTGATCCTCTCAAGGCAGCNAGGGATCAATTTTCCTCTGAGTATGGTATCGCTGCAGATTATGAATCTGTCGAGGAGTTATTTTCCGCCGAGAAACCCGATATAGTTAGTGTGTGTACATGGCATTTACTTCATCCCGGACCTACGATCGCTGCCGCAGAAGCTGGTGTATCCGGAGTGATATGTGAAAAGCCGATGGCGGTTGGTTTAGACCTAGCTGATCAGATGATTGAAACTTGTGAAAGACATGGAACCAAATTGGTAATTAGCCATCAGCGTAGGTTTACCCCTGGATGGGAGAAGGCTCGCGAATTGGTTGTGAATGGCGCTATAGGGAAAATCGAACACGTTGATTCAAAGGTAATGCAAGGTCTTCTAAATTGCGGAACACACGCCATAGACGGTGTTCGTTTTGTTTTGGGTGATCCCGCTACAGAATGGGTGATGGGGGCAGTTGAAAGAAAAAGTGAACGTTTCGAAAGGGATACTCCTATCGAGGATGGATCTATGGGGTTAATTCAGTTGGAAGATGGAATTCAAATTAATTTTCAGTCTGATTTAGATCCCCAAAAGGCTTCGCCAGGGCATTTTATATTTCGCGGAGATCGCGGTTTTATTGAAACGACGGAAACCTGGACACGATTGTGGAATGAGAAAACAAATGGTTGGGAAGATCAGGGTCTTGGAATAGAAAAGGAAAAAATAGATGTTATCGGTGGAATGTCGAATGCTCGACAAGCGAAAGAATTAGTGAATTGGATTGAGGGTGGACCTGAGCATCGTTGCTCTGGGAGGTATGCTCGAGCTACCGTAGAGATAATGATGGCTATTTTGGAATCTGCTCGACGGAATCAGGTGATTCGTCTGCCGCTAATGGAGAAAGATTATCCTTTAGAGCTGATGATAGAAGAAGGTTTACTTCCTCCGGAGGAAGAGGGTGCTTACGACATAAGAGGCTATCTAAATAGAGAAGGAATTGATGAAGTGCGTTATGCTCAACTCAGAGCTGAGGGACTTGGGCACCATCCCATAATGCGGAAACTTTACGAAGAACGTAAAACTAAAAATGAAAAGATTGATAATGGATAATGATATATCAGATAAAGCTTCTAAGATCAGAATAACTTCGTTAAAGACTATACCAGCAGGGAATAAAGGATACGTCAAGATAGAAACAAATATGGGGGTTACGGGATGGGGAGAAATAAACAATATAGAAACGAGGGTTGCTTGTTCGTTAGCAGAATCTTTGGGTGAATTAATCATCGGAGAAAATCCTACAAGAATAGAACATCATTGGCAGCGTTTATTTAGAGCGCATCGAAATCTACGTGGAGGAGGTTTGATGGTCCATACTATTTCGGCTATTGATATGGCTCTTTGGGATTTGACTGGAAAACTATACGGAGTACCCGTATTTAGACTACTTGGGGGGCCAGTACGCGACAAAATATGGAAATATCCAAGCTCTAAGGCCATTAAGGTGAGCCCCGGCAATCCTCGTTACCATGCCGGGACTCCTTCCGATGTTCAGGAATTAGTGGAGAGAGTTAGATCTGCACGCGAGAGCGTAGGGCCAGATGGAGCTGTCATGTTCGATGCGCACAGTATGTTACCACTCCCACTGGTTAAGCAGTTTGCAGGATATCTTAAATCAGATGACTTGCTTTTTCTTGAAGAGGCTTGGGTGCCTGGCAATATAGAAGCTATGGCAAAAATAAGAGAAGCTGTTTCGGTTCCTCTGGCTACTGGGGAGCGAGATAGAACAATATGGGAAGTGCGTGAATTGCTTGAGGCACAGGTGATTGATGTGCTGCAACCCGATGTGGGACACACGGGTGGTATAAGTCAAATGCGAAAAATTGCTGCCTTATGTGAAGCACATCACGTGCCTATTGCCCCTCATTGTACGATGTCTTATTTGGGATTGACAGCGAGTCTGCATGTGGCTGCGACCATTCCTCTGTTTTTAATACATGAAGGGTATGATACGCAGATGGTTGAAGGTGTTGCCAACAAAGCTTGGTCTATGGACGACGAAGGTTATGTTGTTCTACCAGATGCTCCAGGTTTTGGTGTAGAAATAGATGAAGAGAAAGCTGTCGCGGTAGGTAATGATCCAAAGAATCAGTTCGTTTGGGAGGATCACCGCTTGCGAGATGGATCGGTGGCGGATTATTAAACATGAAAACAATATCGTTACAGAATCCCGGAGAATTTCGAATTTGCGAGACTGCAGAACCTGAAAAACTTAAGTCGGGGGAAGCATTAATCCGTGTAGGAAAAGTTGGAATCTGTGGTACGGATATTCATGCTTATGCAGGTAGGCAGCCTTTTTTTGAATATCCTCGAATTTTGGGGCATGAACTTGGAGTTGAAGTATTAGAAGTTGCTCCTGATGTTACGAATTTAGAGCCCGGTATGCATTGCGCGGTCGAGCCGTATTTAAATTGTGATCGTTGCAAACCATGCGCTTTAGGCAGAACAAATTGTTGCGAGTCTTTAAAGGTTCTTGGCGTTCATATCGATGGAGGAATGCGTGAAAGGATTGTAGTCCCAGCTAAAAAATTACACAAATCAAATATATTGTCTTTAGAACAGCTTGCTTTAGTCGAGACGTTAAGTATCGGGGCTCATGCAATACAACGCGCAAAGTTAGATGCGAAAGAAAGCGTATTGATAGTAGGTGCTGGACCGATAGGTTTGGGCGCTTTGATTTTTGCTCAATTGTACGGGGCTCAAGTTGTTGTAATGGACGTCAATCAGCGTCGTTTGGATTTTTGCCAGCAAAACTTTAATGTCGATTCGACGGTCTGTGTTGGTGATAACTCAATAGACGAAATCAAAGATTATTGCAAAGGTTTGCCTACCGCAGTATTTGATGCGACTGGGCATTTAGGAGCAATGGAGTCGTCCTTCGATTATGTAGCTAGTGCAGGGAGATTAGTATATATTGGATTTCAACGTGAAAGAGTTTCTTTCCCCAATCCAGAGTTCCATAGGAAAGAAATAAGTATACACAGCAGTCGAAACTCGGTATCCGAAGACTTCCGAAAAATAATTTCTTGGATGGAAGAAGGAGCAATAGATACAAATCCCTGGATTACTCACTCTTTACAGTTCGACAATATTGTAGCAAAATTTCCTACTCTGAATGATCCTGAAGAAGGTGTTTTGAAGGCTATCGTAGATTTTTGACGGAGACATAATTTTCACGTTAGTTTTTGAACTATTGATGGCTTAATAATTTTGCGCTGTTAATACTTGAAAACTGATAAATTAATGGGAATAAAAATATGACTTCTAAAGCAGAGGATATAGAATTTGAGCTAATAGTTGAAAAGAGAGCTCTTGTTGGTGAAGGTGCAATCTGGGATGAAGATAATCAGCTTTTGTATTGGGTGGATATCTTAGGACATCAAGTTTACCAATATAATCCTCGCAGTGGAGCGAATAGGACTATTAATACTATGCAAGCTGTGGGCACGGTGGTTCTTCGCTCTAGTGGTGGCTTGGTAGTTGCATTACAAAATGGTTTTGGCCATATAGATTTAGAAACTGAAAAAATTTCTCCAATTGGAATTGATCCAGAAAGAGAAATTACCAGTAATCGTTTCAATGATGGAAAATGTGATCCAGCTGGACGACTATGGGCTGGAACGATGTCGTTTGATGGATCTGCTAATCAAGGGGCACTNTATTGTTTAGGTNTTGATAGAATTATTACAAAAAAATTGGATTCCGTGAGTATTTCAAANGGGATAGTATGGACTTCAGATTATTCTACCATGTATTTTATTGACTCGCCGCTTAATACTGTTCGGGCATATGATTATGATGTTAATACTGCCACCTTAGAAAATGAACGTATTGTATGCCGTAATCAGGGGGAAGGAGTCTTTGATGGTATGGCTATTGACGTAGATGGCTTGCTTTGGATTGCTATATATGGGGGGTCAGCGGTAAAATGTTATGATCCAAAAGATGGATCACTAAAACGAGAGTTGAAAATGCCGTTTATGAACGTAACATCGTGTGCATTTGGAGGAGATCATTTGGATCAGTTGTATGTAACCTCAGCATGTCAGAGAATGAGTGAAGCAGAGTTAGAGAAACAGCCTTTAGCTGGCTCCTTGATCAGTGTAAATCCAGGCTCTGTCGGAGTTCCTTCTTTTAAGTACGAAGGATAGAGTGGCAGAATAATGCCAGTTTTTGGTTGTTTTGAAAATTATCATTTGTCATCTATGATCAAGCTTTTAGCCCGAAAGATAGAAAGGTGCCCGCCTTCTNAGCATAGTCTTTACTTCATCGAAACCATCTTCCGCCAAATTGGGTTGTGTTTGGTCAGTTTTTGGGGCTGATTGAATTCGACTACACAGTTATTCTGAAGGTCCTTTGATGATATAAACGATTTGAGCATTTTTTTGTCGCTCTTTGGTTTTTCTTTCGCGTAAGAGGCCCGGNACTCAATGGTTCTCCCGATTGTAGTTGATTACATAAATAAAGCTCAATTTCAGTTTCTAATCAGGCGGAATCTCTTGTCACCGAATCATAGCAACAAAGATCCAATTTTTCTCATTGATTTTTTACAATTATTAATTCGGCAGTTACTCGGTGACCCATCAAAANAAAGTTTATTGCTTCTACTACGGTAGCTNATTTTATTAAGGTTAATGAGATAGTTATTAATTATAATTAAGTTTTAGATTGAACTTTTAGAAACGAAAAACGAAATTTTAAATGCGTGANCGTTATCAAAATGAAATTTAAAATTGATCTGATAATTTCTTGAATTGAGTCTAAATTGAAATTTCAAAGAGAGAGGTCTTACAAATGAAGGGTATTATCTTAGCAGGCGGTAAGGGAACACGGTTATATCCTCTAACCGTTTCGTTATCCAAACAAATTCTGCCAGTTTTTGATAAACCAATGATCTATTATCCACTATCTGTATTGATGTTAGCGAATATTAGGGAAATATTGATTATTTCTTCTCCGGAACACATAGGTTTATATAAAGAGCAGTTTGGTGATGGGGCAAAATTAGGTATAGAGATTCAATATGTTATTCAACCTCGTCCGGAAGGGCTTGCTCAAAGCTACACTCTGGGNGCCGACTTTGTTGGAAATGAACCAAGTGCGCTTATCTTAGGTGATAACTTTCTTCATGGGCATGGTTTATCTAATATGCTTCAGAGAGCAGGGAAGATTGAGGAAGGTGGATGCGTATTTGCGTATTATGTTCAGGACCCGGAACGTTACGGTGTTGTAGAGTTTGGCTCAGATTTTAAAGCNGTAGGAATTGAAGAAAAACCGATTAATCCAAGATCAAATTACGCCGTTATTGGACTTTATTTTTATGATGGTGAGGCTGTCCAGATTGCCAAGTCGTTGAGGCCCTCGTCAAGAGGTGAATTAGAAATTACGGATATGAATAATGTTTATCTTCAGAAAGGTAAACTGAGTGTTGAAGTACTTGGTCGGGGATTCGCATGGCTGGATACGGGAACGCATGAAAGTCTATTGGAGGCCAGTGATTTCGTACAAACAATTGAGCATAGACAAGGTCTCAAGGTGGGATGTGTAGAGGAAATAGCGTATCAAAAAGGGTACATAAATGACAATGAATTACAGAAAATTGCTGAAAGTGCCCCGGGTAATCCTTATTGTGACTATCTAATGGATTTGGTGAAAAACCCTAGGCCAATAATAGAGTAGTAGGTAAAGTATGTTATTTTGGGTACTTGTTACAAATTAGGAGTCTCGTAATTCTGTTGACCAGTCTTCCCACATATTATCCGATGGTGGACCTAATTGAGTTTGGTCAATATCTGTCTTCTTGAAGTCATATAATACGGCCTGCCGAACATTGCACGTATTGTTCGGGCTTGCCATATGGGCCAAACGGTGATGCCAAAAAACAATATCTCCGGCTTCTCCAAAGCAATCGACGGGCTGATGTCCATTATAATATTCACAGATTAGTCGATATTCCTCGTTTCGATCGTGTTTATATTGAGAATTGAAAGCATAGTAGAAATGTTTGTGGCTTCCTGGCCAAACGGTAAAACTGCCACCCGTTGGTGCGACGTCATCAATATAACCAACGACACCCAAGTGGAATGGATGACCATCGACATGACAAGTTAATTGTGGTTTAGGATAATTGCCAAAAGGCAGAGTACAATAAATACCACGTATACGATCGGGCTCCTGCAAACATCCTTTCCCCAGCATTTGTTCAGCCATACTCCATACGTTAGGATCTTTGGCTAATAGTCGGACCATCCAGGGTTCATGGCCAATTGACCTATAGTTGACGCGGAATTTGTAAATTTCGTTTGGGTGAGAACGGTCTTCTTCTTTATCGTTAAATGGTCCGATTAGGCTATTTGGTCTTTTGGGAGATCTGCCTTCAGGTAGGAAACGCCATAGACGTTCTTGAGCTTTGGCCATCAATGCTTTGTCAAGGATATTTCGTTTAATAAGATATCCGTTTTCTTTGAAAAACCTTATATCATCTAGATTTAATTTCATAAGCTCTCAATTTTTGAGAGACAGTATAAAATGTTTTATTATTCCTGTCCAATTTCTTTCGAATTTTTTTCAAAGTTCTATTTGCTTGTGGTTTACTCCTAATTTAGATTGTCGCCTATATCAAATTGAAAATAGGTTTTTCTACTTTGGATAAACTATTCAAACCGTATGATTGGGATTTGGCAAAGCAAGAATTTCTTGATACTCACGGACATATTATTTTGCCTGGTCTTCTTGTCGAGTCTGCTAAAGAAAAATTAACTAGTTCTTTGAGTGCTATTCAGGATATGCTTCCGGGAGAGCCAGAGCGTCCCCCCAATCATTATGCTGCCGAATATAATTCGTATTTAGCCTCGTTAATAGCCCATCCGGAAATGTTGGGATTAGTTTCTGCTGTTCTAGGCGAATCGTTCCGGTTTGATCATTGCGTAAGTTTAAATCGATTACCGGGAAACAGCGGAGTCCAGTGGCACAGTCATGAATATGGAGAGGGAGATATTAGCCTAAGATTTTTGCGNATTTTTTTNTATGTAAATGGTTTTAAAATTGGCGATGGAGGATTAAAAGTCGTTTCGGGCAGCCATTTGTTTAGAGATTCAAATGTTGCTGCTGTATCCGATCAAGACCTTAAAGATGGATGGTTGGTAGATAAAAGCCATCCGAAAACAGGTGATCCTTTATCAATCAAAGAAGTTTCGGCAGTTGAGGGTTCGGTTATACTTATGTGGACACATGCAGCCCACGCAGTAAGCCCTCGTAAAAAAGGAAGCGAAACCCGATGGACCGTCGTATACGCCTATCGAAATCCTGGATTACCGTCGAAGGCAAGATGGATTAGTAAAGAATTTGAATTAAATGGTATTCCTGATGCTATAAATTTGTTGCCTTTATATTAAGGAAAAGTTCNAATGAAAATATCAGAAATACGTAGCTTTTGCGTAGATCGCTATCTATTGATTCGCGTATATACGGACAAAGGTCTTGTTGGNAATGGTGAAGCGGGTCTTTGGGCCCATCATNGAATAGTTAAAGCAGCTATAGATGAATTAGCCGAATATTTTATAGGCAAAGACCCGTTACATATTCAGCATCATCATCAGTTGGTTTCTCGCCAGACGCATTTTACGGGAGCGGTTTTGGGCGCTGCACTGAGTGCAATTGATATCGCCCTTTGGGATATTTTGGGAAAGTCCGTTAGTATGCCAGTTTATCAGTTACTTGGGGGGAAAACGCGGAATAAAATAAAAGTCTTTGAGAATATTTCTGGCAATACAGAGAATCATATAGCGGCAGATGCAAAAAAACATGTAGAGAGTGGTTATACTTCATTGCGTATGACACCTTTTTTTGATGGGTTTGAGGGGAAATGCGCTAGTCAAGTTATAGATGATGCAGTTAGTATGGTTGATTGCGTTCGGACAGCTATTGNTTATCGTGTTGATCTTGGCGTCGAGATCCATCGTAATCTTCGAATTGAAGAAGCCATTATTCTTGCTCGCGAATTAGAGCCTTATCGGATTCTGTATTACGAAGATCCATTAGCACCTGAGAGTATAGAAGCTTTAAAAAATGTGGCAAAAAATGTACGGTTGCCTATTGCTACAGGGGAGCGTTTTCATAGTTTACAGCAGTTTAAGGAATTAGTAGACGCAAGGCTTGTAAGCTTGATTAGGCCAGATATATCTCTTGCTGGCGGATTTACTCAAGCAAAAAAAATCGCATCTGTCGCCGAGGCTGCTTTTGTTGGGGTATTCCCTCACTTGATGGGAAGTCCGGTAAACAATTCTGCTTTTGCTCATTTTGCTGCTGGAATACCAAANTACACTCATATGGAAGCCAACTTACCGCCTTCTTATCTGGATGAAATAATTGATGAGCAGATGCCTATTGAGGGTGGTTATCGAATACTGACCGATAGACCGGGAATCGGCATAGAAATCAAAGAAGAGGTTTTAGATAGATTTCCTCAGAGAAAAGTAAAAATTAGCGGACATTTTCATGCAGATGGATCTGTCGCGCATTGATTATGAAGGTAACATTCTGAATCGTTCAATTCCAAAGTATTACGATAAATATGTAGCTGANAGAAGAAGTGGCCTTTCTTGGGTAAATGGGGCTCAGATTACATGGCGAGGTTTCTGGACGGGAACATTTTTAAGTTTTTTTCTTGCAATAGGTGCTCCCTATGCAAATACGGCTATGCACGCCACTCACATGGCTTGGGATTTTAATACTCCGGGAGCGATTTTCTTATTTTTAATACTCATTGGTTTATTAAACGTATTGTTTAAATGGTCCTCAACTAGCGTTCGCAACGCAATATTAGTTNCAGCAGTGACCGTGTTTCTCTACTTAATTACATATACATATGAACCATTTGAAATTGTTAGGCCTGGTTGGTGGCTAGCACATTTTCTCTTGATTTCCACTTTTATGAATATATTCGCAACAATAAGGGGAAGCTCGTTAGCGCTAAACCGTTCAGATCTAATTCTTGTTTATGTGATGATGTTGATTGTCTCCGCTCTTTGTTCAATGGGAATGAGTCAACAATTATTACCTATCATATCCTCTATGGTCTATTACGCAACGCCTGAGAACAAATGGCAGGAATTATTAGGTCCGTTAATTCCAAAATATTCAATTTTAGTCAATGATGGGAAAGACAATGTTCATTTTTATGAAGGCCTGGGTGTTGAGGCTAACGTTCCNTGGCAAGTTTGGTTAGAGCCTCTATGTTGGTGGGGAATTTTCCTCTGTTCGCTTTACGTTACTATGATCTCTGCGGCAATAATACTCCGTCGACAATGGGTTGAACGCGAACGCTTGGCCTTTCCATTAACGCAAGTTGGTATCGCTATGGTTCGAGGTGAGTCAAATGATAGACGTTTTAATATGTTTTTAAAGAATAAAGTAATGTGGATGGGAGCTTTTCTCCCNTTTTTGATTGGNTCGCTGAAAGCTTTAAATAGCTATGACCCCGCTTTCCCAATAATACCTTTGACATGGATGGTCCCATTTATTGGAAATCAAAACTTACAACTTAGCCTATTTTTCTCGATTATCGGTTTTTCTTATTTGATAAATACTCACATTGCTGCAGGGCTTTGGATTTTTCAATTGGTATCCAAATTACAATCTGAACTACTAGCGATTACCGGTATGCGATCTAAGCAGAGTTTTGTGTATGGTATAGCTGATCAGCCCTATTTAGCCTATCAGGGTGGGGGTGCATTGATGGCTATGGTTCTGCTTGGTTTGTGGGTTGGCCGAGAACATATAGCTGGGGTGTTTAAAAAAGCTTTTGGTTTTTCAGATCCCATACCAGATGAAGATGAAATAGGATCTTATCGATATGCAGTTTTTAGCTTTATAGCTGGAATCGTGGTGATGGTAGGTTGGTTGTGGTTGATGGGAACGAAACTGTGGGTGGCGATACTTTTTATCGTAGTGGCCTTAGTGATTTTTGTGGGAATCAGCCGTGTCGTCGCTGAGGCCGGATTGGCTGCAGTTCGTTCTCCTATGATTGCACCTGATCTGATTATGCAGGGANTGGGTACGACACTGATTGGTAAAGGAAGTGTTTTTAATTTGTCTTTAGCTTATATATGGGCAGCAGATATTCGGATCTTTATTTTGGCTTTGATGGCAAATGGGTTAAAGATTATTGAGCATATGAATCAGCGTAGTAGGAAAATGATATTAATTGGGGCNTACGGATCTGTTATTTTAGGAGCTTTTGGCTCCTGTTGGATGGTTTTGCAGATGGCTTACCGTNATGGTGGCATTAATCTTGTTGGTTGGTTTTTTAATGGAAGCCCGAATGTCGTCTACAATACGGCTTTACGTAATCTGGAGCCGTCTGGTATAGCTTGGCAAGAATTGGGTTTTTTTGCTTTCGGAGGAGCCTTAATGCTTTTATTGACGTGGGCGCGTCAGTATCTGCTTTGGTGGCCACTTCACCCTATAGGCTTTGCAGTAGCAGGGAACCATATGATGAATAAGATTTGGTTTTGCATATTTCTTGCATGGTTGGTCAAGCTAATTGTAATGCGTTATGGGGGACCTGGATTTTATTTACGGACACAGTATTTTTTCCTCGGTTTTATTATTGGGGAGGTTTTTTGTAAGGGGTTATGGATCTGCATTGACTATATGACGGGCCATACGCGTAACTTAATTTTTATTTTAGGGTAAAAGTGAGTTTTTTAAGCAAAAAGAGATTGGTATTTATTATTTTATGTTAACTTTTTCGCAGATCATATTTTATATTGAAAATGGATATCTTGTTGTTTCTGGACTNATTCCTGACGACATAGTTGTGCGATCTGAGCAAGCAATGTGGAATTGTATGGGGCTAGATATTCATAAACCGCACGACTGGCCTGGTTCTTTTTCGGGTAGTGCAGTTTATACTGATGAAGATTTAATAAAAGTATATACAGAAGAATTCTTGACGGCGGCTTGGCAGTTAAGTCAAGGGGATGTGGAAAGAGCAAATTTTGTCCGGCCACGTGCTGGATTTGCTATTAATACTTTTCCATCTGAGGAAGAATGGCNCCCCCATGGCCCTCATTTAGATCACGCGATCAAAGAGCATGGTCATAAGACGTTTCCCCAAGCATTTAGAATATCTTCTATGGTCTTTCTAAATAAGGTCTCTTTACACGGTGGTGGAACAATAGTGTGGCCGGAGTCTCATAAAAAGATGGAGGCACTCAGTCGTAGTAATCCAGACCACTATCACCTGATGTGCACTTTAAATAATGATCTAAATAAAGTGGATATTGGAGAATATATTGAATTGGCACCAAAGGCAGGTGATATTCTATTTTACCATCCTCTATGCGTGCATTCAGGTAGTATAAACAATGGAAAAATACCTCGTTTAGCAATGAATATGAAATGGTAGGAGAAACTTTTTTGTTGTTTCTTATTTTAACTGAACTATTCGTTGTTTTATGGCCTCGGCCATTTCTGGTCTTAGGCGAGCAGCTTCTTCTAAATGGTACGTTACAATCTTTTTGCTACCACTTTTAAATAACATCATGCCTAAATTAAAATGTGCGTCGGCGTAGTTAGGAGCGTTTTCTAAAGCTATCGTGAGTTGTTTCTGGGCATTTTTAAATTTTCCATTTCTCATCAAAGCGATTGCAAAATTAACTCTTGCTTCAGAGTAATTTGGATTAGCATTGATGCTAAGTAAAAAATGTGACTTTGCTTTTTGAAATTGTCCAACTTGCATGTATAACATTGCCAGTGTGTGTTGGTGTTCGGAGTTTTGAGGGTTTGTTGTCGTAAGCATCTCGTAACCGGAAATTTCTTGTTTGATCCATTTTTTGGCATAATGGTTTTTCAACTTTACTCGGTCATTTTCATCTTTAGTGACTACCTGTAGCGTCAAATCTCCCATTTCATCTCGAGATTGCAAACCATAAAAAATTGGTTGCGGTGGGTCGTTGAAGTTAAACGGATTTCCCGACGAATTATCGTATGTATATTCCATAAAAATTTGTGATCCAGCTTTGAGTTTAACGGGCTTTTTATAACGATAATCATCCTGCCAATTAAAATCCCAAGGGTCTATATGGAGAAGCCAAATTTTCTCTCCACTGATATTTTTAGCATAGACACACATTTTTGTAGCCAGATAATGCGCATGAGGATAAATACTTGCGACCTCTACGTCTACAGGGAGGTGAAATGTATCTTTAAGGGAATAATTACTGTTTCCGGCCGCTATATTGATATCTTTTCGGCCGAGGCGAAGCAAAGTAGGTGTGATTGTAGGAGCAATTTCCGCAAAATAAAACCCGACTTCTACTATAACTGATTCAGGACGGCCGGATGGTAACATGTGTAATTGCGCTACTAAATCAGTTTTCGGTGTTAGTTTCCAGGCAAGTTCGGGAGTGCGAATTGCTTGCTTTCCAGGCGTCCAACCTAAAAAGTGTCCATCTGGGCCTTGAGCTTCTCCAAAGACCATGCCGTCAAAACCAATTGTTATGTCTTCAGCATCGTGCTTTCGTGCCTTACCGCTTTTGTCAAACATTAGAACAGCGTGGTGAATAACTTTGGTGTTTTCTGAATAGAAATCTACAGCTTCTACGTAGTGAACCGAATCCGTTGGTATAGGAATTACGAAGTTTCGAAATTGATCAAAACCTTCGGCTGGCAAGATGTAGGGGACATCCATTTTGACAATCAGATCNGGTGTTCCTAATTNCCACTGATCGGCAAAATTTGGAGGTGTTGGCAGTTCGCTATGCTCTCCTCTGGGAGTTTTTTTGTTAGCCCACTCATTTAGAATTGATATTTCACTNTTTGTNAGTGAACGTTCTCCGAGAAAATCGGAATATCCTATTGANGGTTGCCAAGGAGGCATGTANCGGCTCGAAGTAACTTGAGCTATTTGTTGCGCTCGATTTGCAACGTCTTCATAGGTTANTAGTGGAAAGGGGCCAGAACCATTTGGACGATGGCATGGTGTACAATTTTTGTAAATGATTGGTGCTACGTCTCTTGTGAATGTAGGGGTAGGATCGTTTTTTTGAGCACATCCAATAAAAAAAACGATGCTTATAAGATAAGAAATAACAAGTTTCATCTGCGAAGGTCTCTAATATAACAACCAACGGCGGTAGTTTGTTTTGGATTTGGAAGATTATTTGACATTACATTTAGAAGTGCGTCTTCTAAATCGGATTTTTGAACTTTAGGTCGTTGTTTGCCAAAATCGATATAGCGGTCGTCTATTCTTCCGCTGTAAACGAGGTTTTTTCGTTCGTCAAATATAGCTGCTTGTGGCGTTACGATAGCTTCAGAAAAATTCACAAGATCATGAAATGGGTCATGTAAAACGGAAGTCATTTCGGAGAAAAACTGCTCCTTGTGTTTTTTAATTTCTTCTTTTGAAATATTTGGTTTTACGTATACCAAATGGAAATCTATTCCTAACGGCTGGAAATATTTAGTTAATCTCTGGACTTCAGGTGCATATCTGTTGGAAATCGGACAATCATCAGTAACGAATATGAAGGTGGTTGCAATTATGTTTGAGGGAAAAAGATTTAGCTCACCATCGATGATATCAAAGACTCGCATTTGATTATCTATGTGATTCCACCAATATAGACTAGCAATTGGTATAGTCGTAAGCACAATTAAGCCTATGATGGCTCGCATAAGAAATCCTGTTTTTTGTAATAATGTAAGTTAANTTAGTATATCGTTTTTACGTGTCAATCGCGCTATTAAGTAGTTTGAACCGATTTGTATTGGTTCTATATTGTTATTGACATTTTCTATTTAGTAATTTCAATAAGGAACAATACTNATAAGGATATAAGATGCTTCAGCGACCGAATGTAATTTGGGTGTTTGGAGATCAACACCGTGCCCAGGCTCTAGGAAGCATGGGANACGAGAACGTTAGTACTCCCAATATCGACTCTTTGGCTGTAGATGGTATCACTTTCGAAAATGCGGTTTCTGGTTGCCCACTGTGTTGTCCCTACCGTGGTTCATTGTTATCTGGGCGATATCCGAATAAGGCGGTCCCCGGTCATCAGATACAATTACCCCCTGAATTACTAACGGTCGCTCAACCTTTTCGAGGATCTGGATACGATACTTCGTATTTTGGGAAATGGCATTTAGATGGATTTCAAGAGCGTGAAGGACGTGCTGTATTTCATGAAGTTCCGCGCGAACGCCGTGGAGGGTTTGATAGCTGGGTGGGTTATGAAAATAACAATTCACAATATGATACCTGGATTCACGGACATCGGCATGAAGAAAGAATTGAATCGCATCGATTAAAAGATTACGAAACAGACGCGCTGACTAGTTTATTCATTGATCATATTGAGGACACTGTTGCTTCACAAAAACCATTTTTCTCCGTCTTAAGTGTCCAACCACCGCATAACCCTTACGTTTCTCCATCAAATTTTATGAGTCGACATTCTCCTGCCCAAATTAAGTTGCGCCCCAATGTGCCTAATGTAGATCATATAATTGATCGGTCACGGCGAGACTTGGCTGGATATTATGCTATGATAGAAAATCTAGATTGGAATGTTGGTAGAATCGTTGAGGCGTTACGTAGAATTGGGATCTATGATAATACACATATCATTTTTTTTTCTGATCACGGCGATATGCATGGTTCGCATGGTCAGTTTCTTAAAACGGCTCCCTGGGAAGAAGCCATCCGGGTTCCTTGTATTATAGGAGGGGGACGTCGTTACGAAATGAACTCGGGGAATAGAGTAGACGCTCCGATAAATCATGTTGATATGGCTCCAACATCTCTTGGTTTATGTGGAATAGAAGTTCCGGACTGGATGCCGGGAACAGACTACTCACATTATCGAGTGGGAAATGCAAATAATGTGCTTGAGCCTGACTCGGCATTCTTACAACTGGTTATTCCTACAGGTCATGCTGATAGCATAGATCGTCCTTGGAGGGGAGTTGTAACGCGTGATCGGTGGAAATATGTCGTTTTAGAACATCAGCCATGGATGCTTTTTGATCTAGATTCTGATCCCTATGAATTGGTTAATTTAGTGTTTAACTCCCGCTACAGTAATGAGCGTGCCCGCTTGCACGAACGCCTAGCGGGATGGGTTGACGATACTGGCGATTTATTTGACTTACCTGCCATATGAAAAATGAATTTATGAATTAAGAGAAATGAAATTATAAAAGGGAAACCGATATGTTCACAGATGTAAGTTCCGAGCAAATAGATGAGTACAGGCGCGATGGTGTTTTAGTTATAGAAAATTTTTTAGATGGTGATGAACTCGATGTTTGGCGTAAAAATGTCGACGACGCTATTGAACAAAGACAAGATCGAAAACTTGCTGATGGTTCAATGCGTAGTGGAGATTCATTCTATGATCGTGTCTTTACACAGCGTATAAATTTGTGGGAAGACCATTCTGGAATGCGTGAATTGATTCTGGATAAAAGAATCGGAAAGATAGCTGCTGATTTGGCGGGAGTCGATGGCATCCGTGTATGGCATGACCAGGCATTAATAAAAGAGCCTTGGGCAAACCCGACGGCCTGGCATCTAGATAATCCTTATTGGTCATTCTCATCAAAGAATGCTATTTCGATTTGGATAGCCCTTGATGATGCTACACTTAGTAATGGTTGTCTGTATTTTCTACCCGGCACTCACGACGAAGCTACGTTTGAGAATTCTGGAATTACTCAGGAAATGGCCGATCTGTTCAAGGTATATCCAGAGTGGGTTAACCGAGACCCTTTACCTGGTCCGATGCGTGCGGGAGATTGCTCTTTTCATAATGGATTGACTGCACATGGTGCCGGAGCAAATATGACTCCCTATCGCCGACGGGCTATGACCTGTGCGTTTATGCCAGATGGTTCAACTTTTAATGGCCAAAAAAATGTCTTGCCAGATAGTTATATTGAGACACTGTCTATTGGGCAAGTGTTGAGGAATGACGATCTAAATCCATTAATTTATAAGCACGGGAATGAATAGAAAGAAACAAAGAAATGCAAGAGGATTATCTTCTAAATGATGAGCAAATACGTGAATATATTTGTAACGGGTATCTGGTATTGAGTCCTGATTTATCCCGTGAAGTTCATGAAGCTATAGATCAGAAATTGCAATGGATGTTGGATGAAGATTATAATCCAGGCAACAATATCCTACCACGTATATCCGAGATGAATCAAGTGATCGAATCTCCCGTAATTCGTGGAGCTTTAAGTAGCGTGTTAGGTAAAGATTATGTAGTTCACCCCCATAGATTTTGTCATAGTAATATGCCCGGAAAGATGACGGAAAATGGTCCAGAGATCGGGGATGGATCTACCTCATTTATAGGTTGGCATCAAGACTCGCATAGTCCCTTGTCGCGACCACGACATCACTTTTCTCGTTATGCTATGATTCTGTACTATCCTCAAGATACACCAGCAACAATGGGACCCACACAATTAATACCGGGAACGCAATATGCCGGCAATATCAGCGCAGAAGATTATTCTCGAGGTAAACNGTTTGGCGGAAATGCAGGCACCTGCCTCCTCGTACATTTTGATGTTGCCCATGGTGGGTCCCTGAATACCGATTCGAGATGTCGTCACATGGTTAAATTCGTGTTTGCTCGTGTCTCAGAGCCTACAAGCCCCAGTTGGAATACTAAATCTGGAGATTGGGAATGTCCGAAAAAAAATGAAAGTCCCTACAACGCCAATATCCTTTGGAAACGCAACTGGGATTGGATGTGTGGTAAATCAAGTGATTTTGAAGCTGAAATAACTAGCATAGAATTGAAAACGTGTATTGGTTCACTGGTAGATAATAAGTCAATTGCTGATCAGATGTCCGCTTTGGATCGAATAGCAATGGCAGGGTCTTCCGCTGCATTAGCGATCCCTGAGATAATCAAATGCTTAGAGAAGCATGAATCGATACGACAAAATGCGATATACACACTCGCAAAGATTGGATCACCATCAATTGGTCCGTTGATCCAAAAGCTCGTTGGATCGAATGATGGCTGGAATGAGGGAGCAGTTGTGATGGAAGATGCGGCCTATGCTCTGGGAGCTATGGGTGAAGAAGCCGTTGATCCACTTTATGATCTGCTTTTTCATGACGATAAATGGGTTATAATAAATGCCTTGTTTGCTCTTGGCGAGCTTGGTCCGGGCGCTGCTAGGCCAAAGGTGATAGAAAAACTTGCCGAAATTCTTTCGGGCGATGACGATCGAGTGATAAGGACAGCCTTAGATTCAGTTGGGCAGTGGGGAGAAGCTGCTTCGAGTTTACTATTAAATATTGCGACTGTATATAGCAAGGCTTTGACGAAGTGGTCTAATTTAGAGCGTCGTTCATGGAGCAGCGGGGACCAGGTAAGAGTTAATGCTGTGATGGCGTTATTGCGTTTAGGTCCAAATGTGATAGACATTGAAAAAACTTTAGCGTCATTCTTGGGTGATAAATGTGGCTATGTAGATGGATTTTCCATTGAGGGACTGTTAAGAATTGAAACAAAAAGTGCTACTCAGACAGCCATTAGTTATCTACAGGCTCATAGATGGGATGATACACTTATTCGGAATGTGCGTACCTTTTAAGATTATTGATAAATAGGAGAAGTTAAATGTCAGATGTCATGCGAGGTATTTTCCCAGTTTTGCAGACACCGTTAAAAGAAGATGGTGAACTTGATGAAGATAGTATGAAACGGCAGGTTGACTTTTGTGTAGAAGCTGGGGCGCATGGGTTAGTTTTTCCTGTTTTAGGAAGTGAGTTTCAGTATTTGAGTGAGCGTGAGCGTGAAGTGATGACTTCCGTAGTTGTTGAAGCATCTGATGGTCGATTGCCTGTTGTTGCCGGAGTCGCCGGCCCAAGTAAGGCTATTGCTGTCGAATGTACGCGAGGAGCCATTCGTGCAGGTGCAGATGCAGTTGTGGCTTTACCTCCTTATTTGGCTGTTCCGAATGAAAATGAAGTTCGAGATTACTATATGGCAATAGCTGAAATTGCTCGTCGACCCGTATTTCTGCAACATACCTCTGGAGGACTGACAACTGAGACTATGTGTGAAATGTTTGAAAATATAGAACATATATCTTATTTGAAAGAGGAGCAGATGCCGAGTGCTCATCAGATAACATCGGTAGTGGAGCGTGTTGGGGATGGATGTTTGGGTGTTTTCGGAGGGGGACATGGTCGGTGGATGATTTCCGAATTACGAAGAGGGACGACAGGTTTTATGCCCGCTGTTGAAGGAGTTGATATACACGTTCAGATTTGGGATGCCTTTGAAGCAGGAGACGAATCAAAAGCACGTGGTCTATTCAATCTCTTACTGCCACAAATTAATCTGATCTTGTTACTCGGACACGCTGTTATTAAAGAGATTCTGGTGCGTCGTGGGGTTTTCTTGACTAATAAAAGGCGTTCTCCGGGTTCATTAGATATGGATTTGGAAGATTTGTACGAGTTGGATCAGATTATGGAGCAACTTAAACCTCACTATAGAGTAAATTGGAATTAAGTAATTCGCAGCGATAAAATTTAGAAGGTAGGATTATGATACCGATTATTGATACGCACCAGCATATGTGGGATTTAAAAGAGTTTTCACTGCCTTGGTTAGAAGGTGTAGACCAACTTAACAAGTCTTATAGTATGGGTGATTATGTAATAGCATCTGAAAAATCAGGTATAAGTCAAACGATTTATATGGAGGTTGATGTCGATCCTTCACAGCGGACTAAAGAGGTTGATTATATAAGCGATTTCTGTGCCCGTGATGATAATCCCATGGTTGCGGCTGTAGTTAGCGGTGAACCAGCGGGACAAGATTTTTTTACTCATGTTAAATCTTATCGCGATAATAAGTATGTCAAGGGAGTTCGTCAGGTGCTTCATGTTCCGGAAATTCCACGTTCATTTTGTTTGGAGAAGTCCTTTATTGATGGTGTTCGTTATTTAGGCGAAGTTGGAAAGAGCTTTGATGTGTGTATGAGGCCCAGTGAGCTTAGTGATGCTCTTGATATGGTTTCGAAATGCCCGGATACTTTATTTATTCTTGACCATTGTGGGAACGCGGATCCGCAGGTTGTTGCTGGGCAAATTGAACCCGAAAATGAACAACCGTTTGCGCATGGTCGGCAGCAATGGCTCGATGACATTTCTGCCCTTGGGCAGTGTGAGAATGTCGTATGTAAATTGTCGGGTATAATTGCTCGTGCTCCCTTGGAGTGGGATTCAGATTTACTTGCTCCTACTATTCACCATTGCATCTCCAGCTTTGGGTATGATAAAGTTATTGTCGGTGGAGATTGGCCAGTTTGTAACATAGGTTCTACCCTACATGCTTGGATAAATTCTTTACGTGAGGTTGTTCTTAGCTACAGCGAAGGCGAACAGCGGGCAATTTTAAACGAAAATGCTGTTCGGATCTACAGATTGAATTAAAATTACATTTTTGAAAGAATTAACACATAAGAAAGGAACATAGATGGCTACTGCTCGTGCACGTCACATTCTCGTGGATAACGAAGAGATTTGCTTAGAATTAAAACAAGAGATTGAGGGAGGAGCAGATTTTGCTGAAATTGCTCGAAATCACTCCAGTTGTCCTTCGGGTCGTGAAGGTGGTGACTTGGGCGAATTTGGTCCAGGTATGATGGTAAAGGAGTTTGATGAAGTTGTGTTTAGCGGTGAATTAAATACTGTTTTGGGACCCGTAAAAACTCAATTCGGTTATCATTTATTGGAAGTTACAGAGAGGTTATAGGCAGGTGAATTCGTTCCAACCCGATTATAATATCTATTTTGATTCCTCAGATTTAGAAGCTGCTTTAATTTGTCTTTCTGAGAATGGATATTGCGTGATAAAGCGTATGATGCCATATAGATGGGTTGATGAATTGAAGTCTGAGATCGATCGAGTTTTGGATCCTGGTCAAGATTTGCCGGAATCATCGAACAGATATCATATGATGTTTGCGGAGGAGAGTGAAGTCCTTTGGCGGCTAATGGATCATTCGCCTTATCTGAATTTTCTGCGCTTAATCCATGGGACCGAATCTGTATGTCTGCATCGATCGGCTGCCATTTTAAGAAGTCCAGGAGAGTCGATGGGGAACTGGCATAAAGATCACCGTGGACACATAAAAAAACCAAAAACAGCCAATGATATTTTAAATCGACTTTCTATTCCAAGTGGCTGTTGGTTCTATCTAAATGGAAGTCATCCCGACCGGAGCGGGATTGCGGTAATCGAGAAATCGCATATAATCGGATGGGATGGGCCCGAGGGTTACCGATTAACTCAAGAGGGATCCACTTTTTGCCCAATTGAAGCATCAAGTGATTACCCATGTAATTCGATGGATGTTCCCGGATGTGTGGCTATTTGCGCTGATCCAGGTGATTTAATTTGCTTTGCTGCTCGAACGTTTCATGCCAATGTGGCTACTCAAGAACGAAGGTATTCATGTGGTTTAGGATTTCGTCCCAAGTCCGATTGCATAGATGCTCCGTGGCCACTGCCCCAAACGGCATCGGCTCTTGCTGAACGATTAGACAGCAGACATAGATCTTATTTGGATGGATATACGGGTTTCGATGGTAGCTGGATCGCTGAAACAGATTGAGGGTGTATACTTACGATATTTTACTTATCAACGCTTTTTAAATTTGTTGAGATGGAAGGATAGATTGCCGTGGAAAACGAATCTCCGCGTTCAAATCCGGTGATTGCTTCGTGGGCAGGAGCTGAAACAGAAAATAACCGTAATCTCGGAATGCTCATTTTTTTAGTGGCATTGGCAGTATTCTTCGCTGTTGGTATTGGATGTTTCCTTCTTTACCGTTTTCTCAGTCCGGCAACCAGTAACATGGCACCGCTTTATCTACCCCCGTCGTTATGGTTATCTTCAGCGATACTACTTATTACAGCTTTTTTTGTTTTTCGGTGTACGAAATCTGCCAATATGGAAGATTTCGTACAATTAGATCTTTGGCTATGGAGGATGTGGGCTGCTGCTTGGGCTTTCGTTTTAGTTCAAATTCCTGCGTTACTGGANATGTTGAGTATACACTTTGAATATGTTAAAGTAGGTCGAGCAGGAACATACGGATTAAGTTTTGCATTGATTTTATTGCACGCATTACATGTTATCGGAGGAATGGTTCCCATAACACGTCTGGCGTGGAAAAGTCGGAGGGGGCGATTAGGTAGACAACATTTGAAATCTGTATATAGCTGTGCGCAATACTGGCATTTTTTAGAAGTGATTTGGATTTTCCTGATACTCACCTTACTTATCGCCGGATGATTTAATCTAATTCAAGAGAAATTTGATTGTTTAATTCCCTATTTTCGGAAAAAGCATTCTTAGTCGTATAGTGGAAGATTATCGCACGACGCCAATCTTGACTATTATTTCTTTCGCTGAAATGTAGAGTACAGCCATGGTGGAATATTACCGATCCTGCTTTAACCNGACATGATACACTCGGNAGTAAATTTAAATGATCTGTGTTAGGAATGTGATGCACTGGCCTATGCGGATCTTTCTTTATTGGAAGTAANCCGTATTTATGTGATTCCGGTATGTAGTGCATGCAACCATTGANTGACGTTGCATCGTCAATTGCGATCCATGCCGTTATCAAGTCATCGGGAGGATCGATTCTAAAATAACTTTGATCCTGATGAATTGGTTTTTTTTGTCCTCCAGGGGGTTTAAATAGTGCTTGATCTCTGAATACTCTTATACTGGGTCCAAGTATCCCACGTACATACTCAAGTAATTTTTTTTCTNGGGCGATATTTTGAAAGAATGGAATGAATCTTACCAGAAACGCAGCGCCCCTTACATCATTCATTTTTGCAGCTTTACTGTCTTTGTTAGCGACAGTAGCCCCTTCTGAATTTAGGACTACGCCTTTTGGAAATTCATCCGGGTTATTAATTAATGATGTTAATTCCTTCCTGATAGATAAGATCGTATTGTAATCGACTACGTCAGGTACAACAAGAAACCCTTTTGATTTAAACTCTTGTACTGCTGTTAGATCAACAATCATAACGATATCTGATTTCTATAGATGTCGAGTTATAGCGAATCCTAAGTGCCAATTCTTTGGTGAACTATTTTTAGGCGAGCCTGCTAGAAACTGACTAGGATTGAGTTGAAGACTATTTGTCGCAAAGACATAAAAAACGTGACCACCCGTTTCTTGTGAGATACCTGCTGAAAAAGGGGTGTTGTATTTTTGATATTCAGGTTCTAACGGCCACAAACGTCCGCGGTATCCTGTGATTAGCGGCGCTGCTTCAACCCAAACTCCGAACATCTCTTTTAGATAATACAGAGCGTAGACCCCCATAATGGTCGAATTCTGACTTTTCAAGCTATAAGGTGCTGTATTGTGAAGATAAGATGGAACAAATCCAAGACGCAGTGGCGAACTTGATACTTGTATATTGTAAATTAGCTGGCCGAAATATTGCCAAATTCTTGCTCGCTGCTGTTCACCTGGTAAATCGCCATTTCTTGCTATTCCTAATTTTATAGCAAAATTATTGCTTATAGATTCTTTATTCGTCCACAATTTGAACTTTAATTGTACGTCAATATTGTCATGTAGGCTGGATCTACCTATTCTAATATTTACGGCATCTTTTATACCATAACCAAGTGACATCCGTACATTGGCGCCTCCATCCAAACCACCAAAAGCACCTTTTTCTCGGATTTCAGGAATAAAACGGTGCGATATTTCATAGTGCCAATCGCGAGAATCTAACATGGAAGTAGTACAGAAATTCGGTGTCATCAACGCTCCGAATGGATTCTCAATTTCCACTCTTTCTCTTAGTCCGGATTTCCAAGTAGGTTGGGCAGACAGCGAAGCGGAGAAGAGTAAACTAAAAGTGAGAATCGAGTACTTCATTTTTCCCCTGTGGCATTTGTTTCAGTAGAAATCGCTACCAATGTAAAGCTTACAGTTATTATTATCTCCTCGCTTACTTTGAGGAACGCGACTAATTTAGGAGCTTTTATATTGAAGTCATTTAAAAATATAGGGAAATCGGCGCTTATTTTAAAACCTTCTTTTTCTGCTCTGATTTTTGTATCGACAACGATGGTCCTTTCTACGCCGCGTAGGTTGAGTACGCCTCGTGATCTCGTTAAGAAAACATTCTGATCCGAGGAATCCTTAACCACGGCACCTAATTTCCCTGAGAAAGTAGCTTTCGGCCAACGGCGTGTATTGAGAATTTCACGCATGTCTCGGTCTCGTTTACCAATGCCTGTGTCAAGACTGCTCAAGTCTACTTCGAAAAAGAAATCAGAATCATCTGTGAAAAAATAGCTATCTTTGTCGTAAATATAACCATCGATACCGTTGGTCTGACCGCTGAAGGAGAATCCGATAACTTCTGAAGTGAAGCTTACGAGATTTGCTCCGTAATTTTTTTCGACGTGCCATTCGCCGGCATGTAAGGCCGAGGCAAGTAGAAGTGTACAGTAGGTCATAATACCTGACATGCGACTCCTCCGATTTTTTAAATTTCGTATAAAAATCTGGTAACTATGAACCTTTCTGCAATAATTATGGTGTGGGTACACTGCTCCGAGAATATGAAAATCCGCCGCCCTCAGATTTATTACCCCAGGCTAAGAAAGTAAGGTCTATAAAAAGATCGTCCTCAATTAGGCGAACGATAAAAGACTTTCCAACAACATTTCTCATTCGTGATTCAGCCGCTTTTTTGAGAGAAGTGAACTCCAAGGACAGAAGTTGCTCTTTTGTGTACTCATCTAAACTGCCCACAACCCATTCTGTTCCAGTCGGACCCGAACCGTTAGAGGATGTTTCGCTTTTTATGTTGAAGAGTAACCCTTGGTCAGTTCTTGTGAGCCATACATTTTCTGTGATTTTGTCTTGATTTTCGTGTTTAGTCCAATCCGCATTTGCAGATTTGGTAAAGACAATATCTTTACCTGTTGTTTGCTCTTCGCCATTTGAATCGAAAATCATATCTGCCTCTTTATCACTGCAGGCTGTCATTAACAGAGCTATACTCATTAAGCACGATAAGTTTTTTATCTGAAAGTTAAGAAAAATCATAGATCGACTCCGTCTATAGTATGGGTGATTTTCTGTTTCAGTCTTATTGCGTGTGACATTATTTTATCTTTGCGATATTTTTAGCTGTATAACTTCTTTTGGAGAATATACGCAAGACGTTACATATCGCATTTTTTTGATCTTGAAAGGAAAAATAATATGGCTAAGATTGCGTGTGTCGTTTCTACCATGTTAGGATTAATTTTAGCTGGTGATCTTATTTGGCCGTTGATACTAAATGTATCCGATTTACTAATTGTCACGGCTTTTGGATTAGGAGCGGTGATCGTCTTTCGTATTGGATCTAAGATGTTATCGGAATCTAGAAGTATAGGTAAGGTTCTCGGTATTTTTGTTGTGATTTTGAGTTTGGTTTTGACGGCTAAATTTATTTTTGGCTTTATTTTAAGTTTTGTATCATTCATGATCATGGGTGTCCAATTACTCGGCGTATGGTTACTAATTTGGATTGGGATGCACTGGTATCGTCAGGGGGCATTCTGTTTTCCGTGGCGATAGCCTTTTGACCGCTAATTTTTTAGTCCGACCCACACGCACAAGGCTATAGTTACGTACATACCGGGGACACTGACAAAAAACCAAATCCATCGTCCTGTATAAATGGCTGCCCAAGTTGTCAAAATAGAGTGGATAATGAGTCCGAAGCCCATATAGTGGTTTATGTTTGTGAATTGATCACGAACATACTGATTTTGTAACGTATGACTCATATTTTCGGGAAGATGAGTTGAATAGCGATCAGCCATGGACAACAATACCGGTTCGCCCATCATCGATGTTACAACTACGATCATGCCTGTAATACCGCCAATGATTGCTGGTTTTAAGCGAAAAAAAATAGAATTATTGAAGTAGTAAGAGAGAGAAGCAAATAGTAAAATAGTCCCAGCAAATATCAAAGAAAAACTGTCTATACTACCCATTGCAAAATAACTGTAGCCTATCTCGAATCCTGCGGCGGTAACTGCGCCGATTAATGCATAGCGCATTTTACCAAGGCTGTCTAATATTACAAAGATCAGAAGAGGAATAATATCGAAAATTAGAGGCATAAAATGTGTCATAATCCAACGCCAAATTTCGATTTGAAATTTTTCCATATTTCCGGTTCAACGATAGCCGTTGCCGCTTCATAGGCCTCATCAATTTCTTGTGCGTTGCTGGGGCCAGCCATTACGATCCCATCAATTGGTGCTCCTAAACAAAACTGCATGGCTAAATGTCGAATATTTACACCATTTTTATTGCACCATTCCCACATTTTGTAAGCTTTAGGAGGCCCCGATGGATTTCGACGTTTTTCAGTATCTTCATCGGGTTTTACTCCGCAAAGCGATCCCATACCGAATACGGAAGCTAATATAATTCCTACACCTTTTTTCTTTGCTAATGGTAAAGTCGTTTCAGCCACCGATTGATCGAGTAGTGTATAGTCTAAATACGACAGAATGATCTCTATATGACCGGTCTCTATCGCTCTTCTATGAAATTCGTGTTGTCTAACACCAAGACCAATATGGCCTACGAGCCCTTCCTGTTTCATTTTTAAGAGTTCGTCTAATGCATGATCAGGTGCTAAGGGTTTTTCGATATCCTGAGGATCGTGAATTAAGATAGAGTCTATGTATTCTGTTTTGAGAAGACGAAGACTATTTTCTACACTCCGACGGATCGTTTTTGCGGTAAAATCGCCTCTAAAATTTGGATGGGTACCTGCTTTCGTTTGGAGATAAACGTTTTCCCGGTAACCACCCGACAAAGCCAATCCCACTCTTCGTTCGCTTTCGCCGTATCCAGCAGAAGTGTCTATAAAGTCAAGGCCAAGTTCAATTGCTCTCCGCAGACCAGCTTCTGTGTCTGCATCAGAGCTTTTTTCACTACCAAACCAAGCACATCCAATTCCTAATGCTTTTGGTTTCATCCCAGTGTTACCTAGTGAACGCTTCTCCAATTCGGGCATAATCGCATCTCCTCCAAAAGTTCGTTTTGTATTACGCAAAGTATAATGCGTCTTTAAGTTGGATGGAAGTAGTGACCTGTATCTTTTTCATATCGTGTTGGGTGATTATATTTTCATCTGGTTTTGTTATTAATTGAGGAAAAGTTATGGGCGATATTAAATTGGCTTTTGCTGGGATACCCTTCGGAAAAGCTCCATCCATTATTTTTGTCATAACGCTTTTGTCCGGTGGATATCTAACTTTAAGTCCAGTCGAAGAGTCAGCAGTAAGTTTGCGCCTGTGGACGTTTGCTAGCAATCATTTAGAGTCTTATCAAAACGCGGTCCCTTCGTTTGAGATAGCTAATCCAGGCAAAAAGATAGATGTTCAACTCGTACATGGAGATGCAGTGAATAGCCGTTTAAGAGCAGCTTTTTGGGCGGATTTGGATGTCCCAGATCTTGTTGAATTAGAAATAAGCCGAGCGGGGTCGTTTTTTCGAGGTCGCTCTGAAGATGTAGGGTTTATTGATTTACTTCCGATCCTCAAGAGGACTGATTATTACGACCAGATTGTGGAAACTCGTTTTGCTCCGTATACAAATAGAGGGAAAATATACGGCCTACCTCACGATGTCCATCCTGTAGGTTTGGCCTACCGTCGAGATCTCTTTGAAAATCTAGGTATCGATGTTACGGCAATCGAAACATGGGATGATTTTATTCGGATTGGAACAAGAATAACAATACCTGGTGAAAGATACCTGATCGAATTATCTGATAATAGTCCGATGCACTTTGAGATATTTCTTTTTCAACGTGAAGGGGGATATTTCGATCGACAAGGAAATCTGACCATGGATGATGAGGTGGCATTGGAAACACTTCTTTTTTTCATCCCTTTAGTTGCAGGGCCAGATAGGATTGGTTCCGACTTAGGCTCCAATAGGCTTTTTACACAAGCTGTTGAACAGGGCTATTTTATCTCATTTTTATGTCCGGATTGGCGGAGTAAAGTAGCCGAGACTGATATACCTCGGATGAGTGGGAACATGGCTTTGATGCCGTTGCCGGCTTTTGAGCGCGGGGCGCGTCGCACAAGCACGATGGGTGGTACCATGCTGGGTATTACCAAGGCCTGTCCGAATCCTGAACTAGCATGGAAGGTAGCGGTACACATGTATTTCGATAAGAATCAACTTGGAGAGAGGTTTCGTGATTCGAATATCCTACCGCCCTTAAAGGAAGCCTGGTCCCATCCAGCTTTCGATGAACCAAGAGATTATTGGTCGGGACAGAAATTAGGTAGGATTTATGCAGACTTAGCGGAGGATGTTCCACCTCAGTATGCAAGTCCACTTATAGAGATGGCCAAGAGTAAAATGGCGTCGGTGATTTCGGTTTGCGCGGCTTATTACAGAGCAAATGGAGAAAATGGATTTGAAGATTTTGCCCGTTCTAATTTGCTTGCTGCAGGAAATGAAGTGCGGCGTTATATCGACAGGAATCCTTTTTGAAAAAAAAATGGTTCAGCATTCAGTCGAGGTTAGCTCCTTATATTTTTTTGACGCATTTTATGTTGTTATTCCTGATTTTCACTTTGTTCCCACTATTGAAGAGCTTAGCTCTGTCGCTATATATAACAAACGGCCCTAAGTCTCAAAAATTTGTAGGCTTTGAAAATTTTATCTTCTTGTTTGATGATCCGACTTTTCATAAAGCCATATGGAATACGATGATCTATGCGATATGCTCATTAGGCGTCCAATTACCCCTAAGTTTAGGGCTGGCGTTATTGTTGAATAGCCGTTTTCTTAAGGCCCGAAATTTTTTCCGGTTCAGTTTCTTTTCTCCTCACTTAGTGGGGCAGGTTTTTGTAGCGGTTCTTTTTGCTGTGATCTTTATGCCAAAATTTGGTTTATTGAACCGAACTTTACATGCGGTTATAGATACTACTATTGATACAAAATGGTTAGGAAATCCTGATTTGGTGATGCCTGCTTTAGTTATGACTTCTCTTTGGATGTATGTTGGATTTAATATGATTTATTTTCTCGCCGCATTGCAATCAGTGGATCGAGAATTGTACGAAGTCGCGCAAGTCGATGGGGCGGGACCAGTTGCTCAATTCAGGCACGTGACTTTACCAAGCATCAAATCGGTAACAGTTTTTGTTGGGGTTTTGACGACGATTGGTTCGTTTCAGTTGTTCGAACTGCCCTACGTAATGCTAGGGAATACTTCAGGTCCTGACAACGCGGGTTTAACGGTAGTAATTTATTTGTTCCAGAACGGTTTTATCTCTGGTTATTTGGGTTATGCGTCTGCTATTGGTTGGAGTTTAACAGTGGGTGTTTTACTAATATCTCTGTTGCAGATGCGTTTAACGGGAACTTGGAATAGTAAAGATTGATATGATTCGGAAACTGCTCTTGTACTGCTTACTTGTTGGATCTGCTGGGGTGATGTTAACGCCAATAATTTGGCTGATTGCGGCTGTTTTTAAGGGCCCGGATGATTTATTCCATTATTTATTTTTTCCGCCAATCTCACAGTTCTCTTTTCACAATTTTGTTCAACTTTTCGATCAGGTACCCTTCGTTCGTTTTATGATTAATAGCTTTTTTGTAACAGGAAGTACGGTTACTATACAGCTTGTTTTTTCTTCGCTCGGTGGTTTTGCTCTAGCAAAATATCAATTTAAGGGGAAACAGATTGTCATAGTGATTATGCTACTGATGATGATGATTCCCTCCCAGGTTATGCTTGCACCCATGTACGAGTTGATATATACGCTCGGATTAGTGGATACCTATGCAGGATTGATTATTCCAGGAGCGGTTAGTGTGTTTGGTATGTTTTTATTTCGCCAGTCGATANCCAACGTGCCCGGAGATCTTTTAGAGGCAGGAAGAATAGATGGTTGTACAGAATTTCGTTTATACTGGAATATTGTAATGCCGGTTCAGCGTCCGATGGTAGGAGCTTTCTGTCTAATTGCATTTATGGCATCGTGGAATAACTTTCTATGGCCTCAAATTATTTTGCATAGCCAGCATCGTTTNACTTTACCTATCGGTATAAACCAAATGGTTGGTCTGTATGCACAAGAGTATGGAGCAATGATGGCCGGTACTTTTCTTGCGGTATTACCAGTAGTTATTTTGTTCTTTATTCTTCAAAAAGAATTTATAGGTGGTCTTACTGCAGGTGCAGTGAAGGGGTAACCTATTTCGGAAGTTCGAGTGATTGATTCTTGGTGAAAAAATATATGAATCGACTGCCTTTTTTTTATGGTTGGATCATGCTTCCCGTGGTGATGATCCTTTTGGTATGTACTTCGCCGGGACAAACGTTCGGTGTTGCGGTTTTCAATCCTTATATCAAGGAGGCACTAGGGCTTACAAGTGCGCAGCTTAGTGGAGCCTATATGGCTGGAACTTTACTGGCATCTTTACCACTGATATGGATTGGTGCGTTGATGGATCGGTATGGATCACGGCGAGTGCTTTTTGTGGTGGCATTGCTTTTTGGATTGACATGTATGAGTATGCAGTTCGTGTCTAATTTAGTGTCACTATTTATAATCTTCTTTTTCCTCAGGCTTTTAGGGCAAGGCTCTTTAAGTATGTTGGCACGGAATGCCTTAGCCATGTGGTTTGACCGACGCTTGGGGTTTGCCAGTGGATTATCAAATGTAGGGATGTCTCTTGCGGTAGGGGCTATGCCGGCCTTAGGGATTATGTTGATTAGTTCGTATGGGTGGCGATCTGCATACTCAATAATTGGTGTAGGTTTGTGGGTGATAATNTTACCAATTTTGTTCTTCCTTTTTAAGGATTGTCCCGATCAGGTTGGTGAGCATATCGATGGAGAAGAAGTTGAGGAAAATAAAGACGAAACGACTAAAGNCTTAANTTCTATGAATGTATCGGAAGTTATCCGAACAAAAAGCTTTTGGATTATCAATGCATGTATCGCATCTTGGTCGATGAGTGGAACGGCAACACATTTTCATATTATTGCGATTTTCTCAGAGAGAGGATTAAATGAAGTAGATGCCGCCTTAATGTTCTCTGTGTTTGCATTGATATCCGCCATTGGACGGATTGTGGGTGGTGTTTTAGCCGACCTATTACCTCAGCATGTATTAGTGGTGTTGGCAATGATTTTTCAGGGGATTGGATTAACGGTGTTGAATTCAATTAATCCTTTTTGGCTACCATATGCGTTTGGNATTGTTTCTGGTTTGGGTAGTAGCTTGGCTTTAGCTGTATCNGANACTGTTTGGGTAAGATATTANGGACGTCAACANTTAGGTAAGATTCGCGGAATTACCTATGCTATAGGAGTTGCAGCGTCTGGAGTAGGACCTTTTTTAATGGGGTTGAGTTTTGATTTTATGAATAGTTTTGAACAGGTTATATGGGTATGTGCC
Organism: Gemmatimonadota bacterium; assembly: GCA_002693325.1. Classification (GTDB taxonomy): domain Bacteria; phylum Latescibacterota; class UBA2968; order UBA8231; family UBA8231. Next base: position 30,638 of record NZPK01000079.1, read on the forward strand.
ATTCTCTCTGTTTTATTGGCATTTTTAGGCTTATTTGCAACTCCTCCACGCCGTTGAAATTTGATTGTTTATTCCTCTGTTTTTGGAGGTGTCAATTTGAATAATGGATTAGTTGAATTTTTCATTGGGGNTATTTNNAATGTCTNATTCNGGAGTGNCTTCAGTCCGANNGCTAAATCGAAATATTTTGCCGACTTTTCTTAAAGAGGCNAGCGGCCGCAATATGTTNCGAGGANTCGNTGAAATTGTGGAAAGCGACCGTTGGAATTCTTTCGANCAATTTAGCCGTACCACTGAAAAAATTGTGAAGAATTATGAACAGTCAGGAGCGAAGGTTGAGGTAGAGTCAATACAGACTGGTGGACAGGTTGGTTCAGGTCGATGGGTTATAAGAGAGGCGGCCGATGTTCAATCCGCAATGGTTGACATTGTATCTCCCGTCAAAGAGCGAGTGCTGGATTATGATAAAAACCCCTGGCATATTATTCAGTGGAGTGCTGCAACGTCTTCGGATGGAATTAAGGCGGAGTTAGTAATTGTTGATGATATCGCCTCGCTAAATGGCTTTTCACATGGTAGTTTGAGGGGAAAAGTTGTTCTTACCTGTATGAGTCCACGTCCATTATTGAGCACGCTGGCTGATCTTGGGGCTGTGGGAGTGATTAGTGATCAACTTGTTCCAAATTTACCGGATGCATTAGCATGGACTAAATTCGGTTGGGGTTCAATTCCATTGTCTAGCTCGGGTTCTACCTTGGTTGGTTTTGTCGTTTCCAAGAACGCTGGGATACGTCTTCGAGAAAAACAAAAAAGATATGGTAAAATTGAACTACTTTTGCGTGCAGATATCAAGCAGTATGTGGGCCATCATGATGTAGTTAGTGGAATTATACAGGGAGTTGATGATGAGCAAGACGAAGTATGGGCGATAGCTCATAGTGGCGAGCCTGGAGCGGCTGACAATGCTTCGGGCGTTGTCGTAACTTTAGAAATTGCTCGTCTATTAGAGTCTTTGATTGAGTCAGGAGAAATAAAGAGACCGCGGCGAAGTATTCGTTTAGTGAATGCTTATGAATGTTATGGGTTTTTTGGATATTTGGAAAAAGTTGATCGATTTCAAAATCCGTTAGCTGGTGTGTGTATTGATACGGTGGGCTTGAAGCCTGCACTGTGTGGGGCACGTTTAGAATGGCATTCGACAATCCCTATGTCGGCAGGTTTTGTTGATCGCGTTGGGGAGACAATTTTGAGGTCGGCATTATATCGTCACAAACCGGGCTATCGTTTCTTTCAAGAGCCTTTTGTTTCAACTTCTGATACATTGATCGGCGATCCTAAATATGGTTTTCCATGTCCTTGGTTAACTACATTTCAAAAAAGTCCAGGTGTTGGTTTTGATGCATATCATTCTTCTGCAGATGTGCCCGAAATTTTGAGTTCAAAAGGGCTTGAAACCTGTGCGGCTTCTATGGCGGCTTATTTGTATTACTTGGCTGAAATGGGCACAAATGAAGTTCTTGAGTTGGCTAAAGCGGAATTTGTTTTCCATTCAAAACTTCTTAAGCAAGCTAAGACAGATTCTAAAATCGAATTTATTCTAGATGGTTATCTTACTTCAAATAAACGTTTAAAACGTTGGCTTTGGGGTGGCGATAAACGTAGCACGTATGGAGCTATTTCTGAGCTTGAATTGAGGCTGGAGAAACAAAAACCTCTCAGGCAGAAAAGTAAAAATTACCGTGTTCCAAAAGCTGGGAAATTGGTTCCTCGTCGAGTAGCCATATTGTGTCCGACTACAGAGAACCTATCGGCGGGTTTTGCTAGTCGGCTTTCAAAAACTGGATTGTCGTCTTGGGCATTGTTTTGGGCGGATGGGGAGAGAAATATTTCTCAAATTGCTCGAAAGATTGAGTGTGAAGAAACCGCTTCTATTGGAGGATTACCTAAAAAAAATGCGGAAGTCGATATTAATGACTTAATAAATTATTTTGAAATTCATTCTGAATTAGGTTATGTGGATCTAATTGATCCTCTTGATATGATTACAAAAACAGAGTTGTTGCGCGATCTGAGGGCTTTGGGCGTTCGGGCGGGAATGGATTTGATGGTTCATTCATCACTGAGTGCTTTGGGAGTTGTAAAAGGAGGGGCTGAGACAGTGGTTAATGCTTTGCTAGAAGCGGTGGGTCGAAAAGGCACATTAATTATGCCGTCGTTCAATCATCGGAGTGCCGCAATATATAACCCTTTAACTACGCCCACAATCAATGGCGCGATTCCGGATGCGATGTGGAGGCGTGAAAATGCTTTTCGAAGTTTACACCCAACTCATCCGGTAGCTGCTATAGGTGCCAAAGCACAGTATTATTGTGAAGAGCATGTTGAAGTCGGAATTTGGGCTGCCCGAAGCCCAATTGGTAAATTAGTTCACGGTGGAGGTTTTATTTTAGCACTTGGCCTGAGCCACGAAACATCAACGGCTTATCACGTTGCAGAAATTTCAGTTCCATGTAATTGTATAAATTCTTTTGGGAATAAGGATCGTTTAGTAAATATTTCTGGCGATGTAGTTGAGGTGTCGGGGTTGGCATTTCGTAACGGTATTTGCCCGGTTCCAATTGCCAAAATGGAAAAAAGTATGGATCGAAAAGGGCTCCAAAGACGTGGCTATATTGGAAAAGGAGAGAGTCAACTCGTGTTGGCTAAAGATTTATGGAATGTTCGAAGAAGACAATTGAAAAATATTTGTCCGACCTGCAACGTTAAACCTAATATTCTCTCGGAAGTCGATAAATATTAAATACCAATTCTATTGATTAGCCGACTATTTATTCTGAATATTACAATTGGGATATTTTTGGTAAAACAGAAGATATGAAAAGATTCTAATTGTCTGTTACATAATTGTGCAATTGTTAATTGAAAATGAAGTGAATAGAGTTTTTATGAAGATTTTTTTGGTTTGCTACTTAGTGTTTTTCTCTTTTCTCGATGAAAGCTATTCTTGGGATATAGGAGAGGATAGGGCAAGATTAGGTGAACGCCTTTTGTTGCATGAGATGCAGCTTTTGAATTCGTCCGGCAATTTATTTTCAACGGTTGAAGTTCAAAATCTTTCAGTAAAGCAACGTAGTGCTATTGGCCGAGTATTCCGACTTCCTCCTGCATCCATACAGAAATTTAGGCGTGGGTATTCGGTGGCTCCCGATGGTCATCATCTAAATCAAACGCACTGGTATACGGTATGGTTCAACAATGAAAGTCTGCTGAATGATAACGGTGTAGAATTACGTACGTTGCGTGTAGTTGATGGTGATATAGTTGTAGAAGAAAAATATTGGCCGCGTTAGAGAGAAAAAGGGATTTGATTTCTCATACCTGTAGCCTATGTAGATCTGATTGAAGTTTATAGGTCTGTAAAATATTTGAAAAGGAGTCTTGTATGGGAGTTTTGGATAGTTTTAAATTGGATGGTAAAACTGCACTTGTAACGGGATGCAGGCGGGGGATCGGTCGTGCTTTTGCCGTCGGTTTAGCAGAAGCAGGAGCAGATATAATCGGCGTTAGTGCGTCTTTAGAAAAAGATAGTGATGTTGGAAAAGATGTGGAAAAATGTGGGAAATCTTTTAGCGGATATGCTTGTGATTTCTCTGATCGCGCCGCACTTCATGAATTTATCCACCAAGTCAGTAGTGACGTTGGGCAAATTGATATTTTAGTAAATAATGCCGGAACGATTATGCGGGCTCCTGCTGAGGTTCATTCAGACGAATATTGGGATAAAGTACTTGAGGTAAACTTAAGTGCGCAGTTTGTCTTAGCTCGTTCTTTCGGCTCGAAAATGCTTGAGAGAAAGAAGGGGAAAATAATATTTACGGCCTCTGTTTTGACTTTTCAGGGTGGTATAACCGTTCCTGGTTATGCAGCGGCAAAGGGAGGAATCGGTCAGCTAACAATGGCTTTGGCTAATGAATGGGCAGGTCGTGGGGTTAATGTTAATGCTATTGCTCCCGGTTACATTGCCACCGACAATAACAAGGCTCTTCGCCAGGATACGCAGCGTAATGAACAACTAACCGTTCGTATCCCAGCAGGTAGGTGGGGAACCCCCGAGGATCTTCAGGGGGTATTGGTATGGTTGAGCTCTTCCGCTTCTGATTATGTTCATGGTTCCATCGTTGTTGTAGATGGTGGTTGGTTAGGGCGTTAATTCAATAGGAGATCATAATCGAATGAAAATCAGAATGGCACAATATGGAACGAAGCATGGACACGCATCTGGTAAATTGTTAGCTCTCAAGAAAAATCCAGCAATTGATCTGGTGGGTGTGTTTGAACCGGACACAAAACAACGAGAACAGCTTGAGGGAAAACTAGAGCCCTATTTAGGTGTTACATTTTTTGATAGTGAAGATCAAATTTTACAGGACAAATCAATCATCGCGGTGGCATCTGAAGGGCAAAATGCTGAAAGCTTAAATCAAACTGCACGTTTAATTGAATCTGGGAAACATGTTTGGTATGACAAGCCTGCTGGGGATGATTGGAGTAAATGGAAAGAAGTAATTTCTTTGGCTAAGAAGAGTGATTTACAAATACAGATGGGATATATGTTACGATATCACGATGGTTTTCGAGAAATAGCTACATGGGCCCGTGATGGGATGTTGGGAGATATCTATTCTATCCGTGCACATATGTCGACAAATATATCGCCTGAGGCTCGCGCAATAATTAGTGAAGGACATGACGGGGGAATATTTTATGATTTAGCGGGACATATGATTGATCAGGTTGTATGGATCTTAGGTCGGCCTTTGAAAACAACTTCATTCTTGCGTAACGATAGTGGTGTAGTACCGGGCTTCAGTGATAATACTCTTGGTGTTTTTGAGTATCAAAATGCGATGGCTTGGGTTGATATAGCTGCTATGGAAATAGCACCTATGGCACGTCGATTTGAAGTTTACGGCAGTGAGGGGAGTGCAATATTGATAGAGCCATTTGAACCTGGGAAAACGATTAGGTTATGTCTCAGGAAAGACCGAAAGAATTATAAGTCTGGAGAGCAATTTTATGAAGGGGAGCATTTTATTGAAATCGAAGGTACCCAAAGACAAATAGCCTACGAACGTGAACTAGAATCTTTCATTAGTGTAATTATGGGTGAATGCCCTTCCGATCGTTCATTAGATCATGAGTTGTTAGTACAGGAGACGTTATTACGGGCCCTTGGACGCATATAATAGCAACACCTTTTACGGAATAAAAATTGTCGATTAAATTCACGTGAACATACAAAAAACGATATCATAGACTGTTTTGCAAACGAGATAACAACGTATGAAAAATAGTGAGAAAATTGTAAAACCAAGGTTGAATCAATGTGCAACTTTAGGTTCGTTAGTTGGTTATGGTGAAAAGGAAAAAAGTGAATGGACTACAAAAAAAAAGCTGAAAATCATCAAGGAGGCCAGATTTGCCGGTTTTGTAGGACGAACAGCATTTATCAGTTCTGAGCAGGTTCGAAAGTCGGGTTTAATGTTCGCTTGTACGACCGACCTAGGTGGTGTACGTGAAATACGACCTAAACTAAAAGAGATAAAAGCTACTGGTGCAAGAGTAGTAAATGTTCAAATGCTTGACCACAATACCGGGAGTAAACGAGCTATCGAAGTAGCTCGAAGACTTATGGATCACGCGGAACAACTGGATATGGATGTTTCAATTGAAGTCCATAGAGATACCTGCACCGAAACACCTGAAAAGACGTATGCATTGGCAGAAGGGTTTGAGCGAGCTGAAAAGCGAAAATTAAAACTCACATGGGACTTTTCGCATCCTGCGATTATCAAGCATTTGTCGCCTCCGTATTGGGATAGGTTGGCTGAACGTCCTGATTTAATTCAATTTTCCAATCAATTCCATTTTCGTCCATTCAATGGGCATCATGCACAGATTCCAGCTCTCGATATAAAAGGTAAATATACGCCTGAATTTAAAGACTGGTTAGAATTTGCTGAGCGTGTTTTTTCCTGTTGGTTAAGTGCGGCGGAACCCGGTCGTGAGATTTTTGTGTGTCCGGAACAGATTGCCGGTGGTTATCATATTTCTGTCTTTGGTGATCGGTGGAAAGATGTTATTGCAATAAAAAAAGCAATAGATAAGGCTTGGAAGCGTCAACTTCGTTCATGGAAAGGATCGTTCTAAACTGCATCTTGTCGTAACAAGTTGAGAGGAAGTGGGCACCACTGACTGAGTGTGTAAAATGCATCACACTGCGGAATTACAGTCTCGGGAGGTAATGGTCCGAATAATAATCTTAGGGCGTTTTTTGCATCAAGCGAAATATCGGACTCCTCATCGCTTTGCTGGCAGGTCGCTCCTTCTGAATCGATTTGAAGTGCGAACTTTCCCTCAGAGAGGATTTCAATTATAACTCGACCTTCAATCAATTGAGTAAAGTTTAAACGAGCATTAAGCAGGGCGTGTAGTGTGGTTGCCCAATCCACAACAAGCCAGTTCCCACTACTATGGATAGAATACGATTCTGCTACTTTTCCGAGCGAACCAACTAACTCATGCCATGGAGGTAGTTCGAAACGGACGGTGCTATTTGGCTGTTGCTCTGTCCAGGCTCGTGCTATTTCAAATGCAGGTTCGCCCTCTTTTATTCCGGTTATTTCGACGACAGAGCTTTTGTCGATACTAGCAACTATATAGCCAATCATTCGACCATCGCTTCCAATGGCAATATATGGTACATTGTTCCAACTCCTTAAAATTGTATCGAAGCGCTTGATTGGACGGTTTCGCCTAATTGGATTGGTGGCATGCAGGTGAGCAATTCCTTTTAAATGAGTATTGTCAAGAGGATCCAAGGGACGAAACGTTATATCGCTATTAATTGTGCCGAAAACATGACGAAGATTATTTTTGCTCAAATTGTATTCGTAGGTCATTCCACATTTTTCATAACCAAAATATCCGTAACGTTGACGTTGTCCACCTAACCAAGACGCATGAATGCCGTTGCTACGCATCTCGGCTACACAGTATTTCATTAGTTCTTGCATGTAACCTTTTCCGCGCCTTCTTGGATGACTTGAACCCCCACCGATTCCCGCAAGACTAAGATTTTTACCTAATACATTCCATTCAAGTGGGTATGATCCTACAGTAGCAACGATTCGTCCTGATTCTCGGATCGCCCAAATACAATTCATTAGTTCATCTGTGGGTTGATACAAAGTAGGAAGTAAAGTAGCGAAATCATGAGGTCGATGGGCACCAAAAACCAGATTCATAAAATCCATGGCTTCTTCAAAATCAGTAGCGTCTAATTGTTCTATTTTTATCATTTATTGGCTTTAGCGAAAAATTGTTATTACGGAAAAACTCTGAATGAGACCGCTTTAATAAAAAACAGAAAATGTTTCGTATATGGGTTGTATAGGATAATCACTATCTAAAGATATTTTGGCAATATATATACCTGGTTTAACGCCAGCATTTAACATGTCATTCCCGCTCCAAGACGAGAGGGTTCGTCCGGCAGTTATCTTATTTGAGATATTGTGTACGATTTGACCGGACAAATCTAAAAAATCGATTTTTAAGCTTCGTGGACTAAGAACATTTATAACATCAAAGTCTATCCTTAGATCGTCATTCACCATGTCATTGTTTGGTGTTACATGGCGGGTGTTAAATGTTATATTTTCAATTAATTTCGTATCGGCTGAAAGACGTACTATATCTGAATTGCCAACGATATTACTATCAGCATTACCGGCTTCGACTTTTTGTGTTGATATTTCGTTTTCGATAGAAGCCTTAAAACGTGTTGCATGTCGGAAAATCTCTGATGAAAATTCAATTTTTATTAGTTCATTGCTTTTTATCGGGTTAGCGAAATCCAACAATAACCGTTCGCCTCCGGCATAGTCGTGTGGTTGGATTATTGACTCGATTTTTGAGGTTACGTTGATAATCTCATCATTAATCGTTGCGCGTTTAAATCTGATTAGACTTGGAACCTCTAAAATAACACGGTTGAAATCTCTCAAAACGGATTTTACACGTAGAGCATAGGTGAAATCATACTCAATGCCAGGTTGGACAAGATTAGGACCAACCTCACCCTCGACAATATTTCCTAGCGGTTCAGAAAAGCTTAGAGAAATTAAGTCTAATACAGCAGAGTGCATTCGATTTTCGGATGTGAGTCTCACATCTATTTCAGCATATCTTCTCGGTGTCGGCGAAAGAAACTGGGTCTCATTGAAACTGTATACTCTACTCCATGGNCTCCAATCTGAACTAGGAGAAAATGAGGTGTCAATCTTACCCCGAAAACTTGGGATGAGTTTCCCATATTTTTTTTCTGTCACTTCTTTTCCATTTTTGTCATAATAGCTTATCGCTAAATCTAATCTATTGCCTGATCGCGTTCGAATTTCAATGTTTGTATTGGGTGGGGTATCAGCTAGCCAATTTAATCCGGTAATATTTTTTNTCTTTCCTAAATCTATTATCCCTGAGTTGAAGCTTACTTCGCGAGGGAATCCAGTTCCGAATACCATAAGTTCTTCAATGATACCACGTGCTGCACCACAATCCCCATCGCAATTTGCATCCCATAGAAGCCAATCAATCCGAATGAATCTCGTTGGTGTTGGAGTGAGTGCGTGGTCAGCATAGCCTTGTTGATAGTTTTGCGCCGAACGTCGATTGAGAAACTCCCGTTTCCAGATTAAGTTGCCATCTGGCGAAATTGATCCATCCGACGTAGAAATCCCGTAAAGGTTAAAATCGTATCGACGCAGAGATAGGGCCCTTTCTCCTATATTTCCAACAACGCCGCTACTTTTACTATAGGGACGAGGTACGATCCCACTGACCATCTTTATCCAATCAATCCAATAAACAGCACCAAGATCTACAGTTATTTTACCCCAAACGTCTTCAGGACTCCTTACGCTTCTGCCGTAACGAAATCGCGTGAAGAAATTCCCATCTGCAAGCTGCATCGCATTACCTAACGGGACATTATCTTCATCATTTCCGATTTCAATATTTATCTGACCCGATTTATCTAAAAGGTTCAATACGACATTATCTCCGAATTCTTCCACAGTTATTTCTGTTAGTTTTGCATCTGGAACGAATAGCAAATTCTTTATGCGTAAGTAGCGGAATGGAGTATGGTCGAATTGGTCCAGTTCAAAAACTAACTTGTGGCTTTTATTTTCTTTAAATCGTTTCTTCGTTCGAAAAATCAAAATGTTGTTGAACTTAGTNTTGCTTTCATCTATTTGAGGTTCTCCAGTGGAGAGCAATAGGTCGAAAAGAGAAAATGGTTTCGCATTTGTGTCGAAATGTAAAGTTACGCTTTTGGCAAAAACGCCTCTACCTAAATCAATGTCTACAAACCAGTTTTCTTTTGGGTCTGAAATGTTTGGATTCCATCCTGTTGAGTGGTCACCATCAAAAAGGTTCGCAGCGAGAGTAATATTTGTTCCAGCATCGTGGATACCACCTCCGAATAAGAGCATGTTTTCGATGGCATTAGTTTGGCGTCGCAGGTAAAGTGGTTTAATATTTCCATTCTTGGTGACTTCTACAATTCCGTTGGGTAATATCCACTCCGACCAGTCTTCGACAGAATCGAATTTGATTTCCTCGGCTCCTAAGTTTTCGATTGCGAATAATAAGATAATCGATACTATCGACAAAACGTGAATATCTTTCCTTTACGAATGGTTACAGCATTTTTTTTATGCTTTATCGGCATATATTAGTTTGGAGTATTTTGAGCGAAATTTAGTTATTTTTGGTTTAATTACCATTTTACAGTACGGTTGGTCGGGATGAGTNCTATAATAATTCTGGTGATATGATTCAGCAGGAAAAAAGGTATTAAATTTGACAATTTCGGTGACAATCGGATTTTCATATCGGTTACTTTTTTCTATTTCTTGTTTGAGTTTTGTAGCTTCTTTCTCTTGAGTTGGATCGTGGAAAAAAATTACTGATCGATACTGGGTGCCAATGTCAGCTCCTTGTTGATTGAGAGTTGTAGGATCATGAGTATCCCAGAAGACTTTCAAAATACTAGCATAATTTATAATGCTAATGTCAAATTCAATTTGAATTGCTTCGGCATGGCCGGTAACACCGTTACATACAGCTTCGTATTTCGGATCATTATCATGACCACCGCAATAACCGGATGTAACTTTACTCACTCCAGCGATACTTTGAAAAATGGCTTCCGTGCACCAAAAACAGCCACCGCCAAATGTTGCCTGTTCGATATGTGAAGACATGAACGTTTCCTTTTCTTTATCTTCGTCTGAAAGATATAAAACTAAAAATGTTTTGGTAGTCAATAAATTTGACTTTTATAGGCTTAATCGTCCTTCAAACCAATCTGAAAAAAAGTTAGAAGGTAATTCGTCATAATTATTTATGCTTAAATGGGCTCTCGTTTGTTGAATTGTTTCTTTGGGTAGTAAAGTGACTACATTCATACCCGCATTTGCAGCAGACGTTACGCCTGCAATTGAATCTTCAAATACCAAACAGTTTTTAGGTTTACAGTTGGCAAGCTCAGCTGCTAAAATATATGGTGCAGGATGGGGTTTCGATTCTGAGTAATTTTCGCAACTCACGTAAAAAGAACATTGATTTACGAGTTGCTCTTGGGTAAGAAACTTCATTACAGATCTTTTGCTGCTCCCAGTAACTATAGCAGTACATCCATTAAGTGCTGCTTCACAAAATGCTCTGTGTGCACCGAGTAGCATTCTAGGGCGAATTGAATTGGAAACTATGTAGTATTCTTTTTCTAACTCTATCGCAATAGTTTCAGGATTTTTTTGAATTACGGGAGAATATATTTTTTTTGCAATACTTAGCCACGTAATTCCATGCAGTGACTTTAGATGAATATCAGGCGTTATGCCGTGGTTTGTTTTTAACCAATGTAATACAACTTTTTCTGTNATTGTCTCGGAGTCTATAAGTGTCCCGTCAAGGTCNAAAAATACAGCATATTTATCAGATTGATTACCGATTTTATGCATGCTAAGCCTGTGAAAATATATTAACGGTCATAAGGATCAGCGGCATCTCGTAAACCATCACCAACAAAGTTGAAAGCTAAAACAGCAATTATTACAAAGACTGCTGGTGTTAGTAACCATGGTTGCATTGCAACGGCCTGTACGTTTTGGGCCTCTTGCAATAGGACGCCCCAACTTGTTATCGGCGATCGCAGNCCCAATCCCAGAAAACTTAGAGACGTCTCTCCTAAAATCATTCCAGGTAATGCTAACGTTAGACTTACAACGATATGACTTGTAAAACCAGGAAGTAAGTGGTGCGTCATGATTCTTTTTTTACTTACTCCTGAAACTTCTGCAGCTGTTGCGTAATCTTCTTCTCGGAGAGACAGGATTTTTCCACGAACCACTCGGGCTAAACCTGTCCAGCCTAAAAACGAAAGTACAACAGTTATTCCGAAATATATTTTTAGGGGAGACCAATCAGAAGGTAATGCAGCTGATAGAGCCATCCATAGAGGTATAGATGGAAACGAACGAAGGATTTCAATCAGCCTCTGTATTGCATTATCTATCCATCCGCCAAAATATCCAGAGATGACACCTATTGTTAAACCAAAGACAAAAGTTAGACCTACACCGATCAATCCTACGGTTAAAGATATCCTTGCTCCGTATAAAATCCTAGTGAAAAGGTCTCGTCCAAGTGAATCTGTACCTAACAGAAATAATGTGCCCCCATGTTCTACGTTAAATAGGTGGATATTTGTTTTAAAAATGCCTAAGAAGTAATAGGCAGATCCTCTGCTAAAAAATTGAAGCGGAAAAATTTTAGTCGTATCTTCTACGTAAATTTTTCGCAACGTAGTTGGATGGCGAATTCCTTTTAGTCCATAAACAAAAGGTGTGAAGTGTATACCATCGGAGCCAATCCAATGTAGTCTTTGTGGGGGAGCATAGATGTAATCAATGTTTTGTTCGTCAAGGCTGTAGGGAGAGATAAATTCACAGAATAAAGCACAGGTATAAAGTGCAATGATTAGGCTGCCAGACCATACTGCCAAACGGTGTTTGGTGAATTTCCGCGTCATGAGTTGCCACTGTGATGCAGTGGACAAATTATCAGAATATAGATTTTCCAAATTGGACATAATTTCTTTACTCATCATTCAATTAGCCGGTCCCTAACATGATCAGGCCGACTGTTATAGAAAATATACCAGCGATTTTAAATAGATTAATGTTTTCGTTTAAAAATAGAAATCCGATTGCCGCTGTAATGACTATCGATGATTCGCGTGCGGCTACAATGTGGCTTACTTGCCCCATGGTGTAAGCATATAAGATCAGGAGATATGTAATTAATGAGCCTGATCCTATTAAAGAAACCGTTTGCCAATTGGATGTTGCGACTTGAAACAGGTTTCCACGATATTGATAAAAGACCCACGGCCAGCGAATCAAAGTGCCGAGAATCCACATTCCTGTGATATAGTATACTGGATGCATGTGACTTACGCCTAATTTGTCGACTAAAGAATAGCAAACTATGCTGATTCCCACTCCTAAAGCTATAAACAAACTGTCTTTTTGAGCTTTTCTCGCCCTTATTGATGGGATACTCATAATGAAAATTCCACATAGAATTAAAAAGATTCCGCTTGCTTCTAAAATTGAAACCGTCTCTTCGAATAAGAATATTCCCCCCAAACCAGTTAGCCCTACGCCTGTACCACGTGAGATAGGGTAAACCATGGAAATATCACCACACGAATAGGCTCTCGATAATAACGTGTAGTAGATTGCGTGTAGTATCCCAGTAGCTAGTAAGCAGAGGGCTCCGCTTAACGTTAAGTCAATTTCGTTTCCATTTAAAAATGCCAGTATACTAAACGGGATCATACCTACAGCGCCAAGTACAAAACTCCACCACATTATGGCAGGATTTCCGTTTTTTGTTTTTGCAATTACATTCCAGATCGCGTGACCCATTGCCGCTACTATCACTAATAGCCAAACTGTTTTTGTCATAAGTCAACTTTTGCTATCATATCTTATTCTTGGGTCTAACCAAAGAAGTAAGATGTCTGATAAAAGAGTTCCTAATACAGTCAAAAAGCTTAAAAACATTACCATTGAACCTGCTAAATACATATCTTGGTTTTGAAGTGCTCGAAGTAACAATGGACCGGTGGTAGGAAGGCCAAGTACAACCGCTACGATTACAGATCCGGAGACGATGTCAGGTAAAACCCATCCAACAGTACTCACAAGTGGATTAAGGGCAACGCGTACAGGATATTTAAGTAGTAATTGCCGAGTTGAAAGGCCTTTAGCCTGAGCTGTGATTACATATTGCTTTGGCAATTCATCGAGAAGATTACCTCTCATAACTCGGATGAGACCTGCAGTGCCTGAGGTCCCAATAACTACTACAGGAATCCACACGTGAGCAAGTAGATCTACGAATTTTGCCAAAGACCATTCTGCTTCGACGTATTCTGGAGAGAAAAGCCCGCCAGCACTGACTCCAAATACCGAAAACCCTATGTACATAAATATCAAAGCCAAGAGGAAATTAGGTGTTGCTAATCCAATAAAACCTAGAATTGAAAAAACGTAGTCTCCAGTAGAATATTGTCGTACGGCAGAATAGATACCTATTGGTATGGCAATGATCCAAGTGAAGAATAAGGTGGCGATTGAGATTACAACTGTTAGAAATAATCGCTCGCCAATTAGATCATTTACCTGTCTGTTCCACTCAAATGACATACCTAAGTCCGGCCACTTAGGCCTAGGCCAGTTGAAATTTCGGTCACCCGTTTTATTATTAATCCAAAAATAATTTCCGTCGTTTTGACGAACAAAACCAAACGGTAGAAGATTATTTAGCCATTTCCCATATTGTATCGGAAATGGTTCATCCAGATTATATCGAAGTCTCAAAGCCTCTACTTGATCTTCGGCCACCGATTCTCCCGTTTCTTCTAGGGCAGTGATGTAAGACGTTAAATAATCTCCTGGAGGAAGTTGTATTAGTGCAAAAGAAACAAAAGAAATTGCAATAAGGGTGGGAATCATCCATAGGAGACGGCGCATAATTAAATTTATCATGAACTAATCCTCGTCAATCGCGTATGACTCGGGTGCAGTAGCACCGGGCGTTCGGAGTGGCCAACAACCGACAGCCACTTCTGGAACATTTCGAAAATTATCGTTGACTATAAACAATTGAGGGATGCCACCAACAGTACCAATAACCCAAAGGTTTTCAAAATTTATGTCGATTATTTTTTTAAAAAGTCTAATTTGCTCTTGTTCGTCTATAGTATTTTCTATCTCAGAAAATAAATTCAAGGCTCGAAGCATTTCTGCTGGAGGCTGAGTACCTTTTTCCCCACCTGATCTGTACCATCTTGCGAAGTCCAGGCCATGGAAGGACGATGCGCTATAGGGCAGAAACCAGCGAGGGTCAAGAGTCGGAATTATTTCTCCGGCGCCTCCCCAAACCAATACGTCACATAATAGTGCATTGCGTCTTTGGGCATATAATTGACGCGCTTGAGTTTTTACTTTCGCATCTATACCAACTGATTTCCAGTCTGCCGCAATCATTTCAAACATCTTTCCCGCGCCTAGCATTGTGGATGAAGTCTCAAGATTAATCGCTATCGGTTGTCCATCACTTCTGAGGCGTATGCCTCTCTGATCACGTTGAGTTAGACCTAATTTGTCTAAAAGACGGTTTGCTTTAGAAGGATCAAACGTTAGATAGGCGTAGGCGTGCTCCGGAACATGATAGAGCGAAATAGGTGGAGGAGAAATTTGGCGTGATTCTCCTATTCCTAAAAAAGCCGCCTCACGAATGGCATCCCGATCTATCGCTATGGACATTGCGATTCTAAAGTCGCGTTTATTAAATATTGACCGTAAAATTGGGTCTTTATGGTTTAGATTAAAAACGATTGCTGTAGTACCGTCGCCGCCGTCTATCCAGTGTCTTAATTTATATCCTCCTCGTTCTTGGTTAGCCATGAAGATTGGATAATTTTGAAATGTAAGGTGACGTCCTTGCATTCCGATTTCGCCATTAATTGCCTTGATGTTTATGGTCTCAAGATCATAAATGTCAAATGTTATTCTGTCTATGTAGGGAAGTTGGCGTCCATCTGGATCAACCTTCCAATAATAAGGGTTTCTAATAAATTCGGCGGGTCTTGCCGGTGGAGGTTTGTTGACAGTCCATGCCCATAATCTTGGACATTCGACATTTCTGTAATCATGCTTGTCCTGAAAAACTTGATACCAAAAGTCTTTTCCATTTTCATGAATCTGATTTTCAATTTCTTCAGTTATTTGATAATTAGGATGAAATTTTTTCAAATAATGAAGGGGGTAATGAACTAAATCGTAGCTTAGGTTTGAGGCTAATCGTTTTAGGAATAATCCTGAAGGCGCCGAAAAAGTAAAGCGAATCGTATAATCGTCTAATTTTGTGACTTTAACGATTTTGCCATTTTTTTTAAATTCGATGGGTACAACGGGGGTCAAGTCTGCATTTTGTAACACGTCCGTATACCAGAAAATTATATCATCAGCTGTGAATGGGTGTCCATCTGACCATCTTACGCCTTGCCGTAAATAGAACGTGTATATTCGACCGTTATCTTCTATTTCCCAGGAAGTAGCTAAGTTGGGGAGAATTTTCTGACCCATCGGATCCCATCTTACTAGTCCATCATAAGCAAGTCTGTGGTGGAAAATACCGATATCAGATGGACTGGTTCCATAGCGTGTCCATGTCCCACCGTACGATCCCATTTGGTGAGCAGGAGAAATAACCAAAGGGTTTTTCGGTAGACGGAGATCAACAGAAGGTAGTTTTCTTTTTGTAACTTGGTCGTCTAATGATGGTGCTTGAGAAAATTTCGTAGTATTATCCAAATCCCATTCTGTTACAGTATGTAAATTTTGTGGATTTAAAGGATTTCGATTTGGTGACGATTCTGAAATTATTTTGGCAAAATCTTGGTTTTCAGATCCTGACATCCAATATGTCAGATTTGCTAATCCTAAAATAGCGACGAAAAGACCTGCAACAGAGACAAGAAGCCTAAATATAAAGCTCTGACTTAGTTGGGCCTGACTTAAGTTTACAATTTTTGATAAAATGTATTTTTTCATAGTTACAAAGTATATATATCCGTAACATATATGGGTAGGGTATTTAGAGGCTTGACGGATAAAAAGCACCTTTTTACCGTTTGTACGGATCTGTTCAGGAGGGATATGTTTGTTTCTAATTGATTATAAAAAGAGCACCATTTTCATAATCGCCTTATTTGCTACCACGACTGAGGCAGAAATTGGTACGTGGAAGTTGGGGGGGAGTGGTCTTAGTTGGTCGGATAATGACACAGTTCGCGTGTTGATCGATGCAGATAGCACTCCAGGTTCGATTCAACCACGATATATTGAACCTGAAGTCAATATCATAAGTTTACTCCAAAATTGGTCTTTTTTAAGGCAACCTAAGGAATTAGGATATATTGACGGTGAACGACCGAGGATTTGGAAATGGAATGAAGGGAATGGAGATCCAACAGAAAACGGTGTTGCTCTCATTGATGGGGATAGTACGACTTACAATTCTTCAAAATCTGAAGGTGTGGAAAAGCAATTTTTTACCATAGACCTCGGAGTACCGGTTCCGGCTCATACTTTTGGTTTCCATTCACCTTCCGGTGGATATAGATCTGATGGTACACCGTTAAAAACGGACGCTACGCCAGCATTTCAAATCTCCCTTCAAAAAGAGAATAGTGATATATTTGATTTCAAGGGTGGTTTTGCTCTTGAAAGTGTAATAGCTGAACCCAGAGAGAATTTAGTTTCGGATGTTCGGGTTAGTTTTCCTAAACAATATTCAAGATTTTTTAGATGGGTTCGTAAACTTTCAATAATTGACGAAGAAGCTCTCTCTCGTGATACCAGTGGTGGAGGCCAAGGTAATCAATCGCGTGCGCTATTGGGTACAATAAGTGAATTCGAGGTTTATGGCGAAGGGGTTCCTCACAGTGCAATTTATAAAACCAAGATCATCAAATTAGACACCGAGCGAAATTTTGGACGTCTTTTTTTTAGTTCAAAGAAATTACAAATGGTAAACGGTGTTGGGATACATGAACCTCAAGCTAATGTTTCTTTGGGAATAGAGGTTCGGACGGGTCGTGATGGGGATCCAAATATTTATCGTGAGTATACTGTTACAGGAAAAGAGAAAGTTGTTGACCGAAACCGTTTTGAAAATCAATTGCGGACAGGGTTTGAAAGGACATGTGCGTCTTGTGATTTTGTCCAAAGAGCTCCTCGACCAGGTATGCGTGCCTCTGTGCTGTATGACAGCGAAAATTGGACATATTGGTCCTCTCCTATTTCTCAGTCTGGAGTGCCGATTGATTTAGCTAGCGGGGAATATATTCAAATGCGAATCACATTAGAAAGCGAGTCGTTTAAAGACTTCATCAGGTTAGATTCATTGTGGATTGAGACAGCCCCTTTATTAGCTGATCGTGTTGTAGGTGAGGTTGCCCTTGTAACAGATTTGAATCCGATTAGAGGGATCGCTGAAGTTGATTTAGGAATAGAGCAGATATTTTCTTATGAAATACAAGCTGATTTTTCTTCAGAGGTGCGGCCGGGCTTTGATTCTGTATTAATTCGTACCGGTGCTACTGCTTTTTTTCGAGAGCTATGGATAGATGACCGAAAGGTCGATCCTCTGTCTGTTTCAGAAAACTTGGATGGACTGCAAATCATCCTGCCCCAAAAGATATCAGCAGATAACAACGCTCCCATAAGAGTTGTTTTTTCTACTGAAGTTTTTCAATTAGCAACAACGTTCTTGGGACAGATTGATGACTCAAAAAGAGAGTCTCTTCCTCAGCAGATTATTGCAGGAGATGCAAGCGAACTTGTAAATACTAACAGTTTACGTGTAATAAGTTCTGGTGGAAATACGTCAAGAGTTTTGCAAAATATAACGTTTTCGACTTCAGTTATTACTCCGAACTTAGATGGCATTAATGATGATCTTGAAATAAAGTTTGATCTTTTCAGTTTGCCAGAGATCATCCCCGTTAATTTATGTGTTTTTGCTTTGGATGGGAGTAAAGTTGCGACGATTTATAGTGGTTTTAGAGGGGCTGGTCGGCACGTCGTAAACTGGGACGGATTATCGAGTGAAGGGGATTTGTTGCAGCCGGGAATATATATGATTGCAATAGATTTATTGAGTGACAAAACGGAAGATATGAGATTAAAGCTCATCGGCTTGGCTTATTAAAAAAGGATAAGATATGTTTCTTATATCGATCTCTTCTACCTTAGCGCTCGTCTTACTTTTTTTAGTTGATGAGGTAAAAACTGCCGAACTGGTTTTTAAAGGTTCGGAAACTTGGAATACATGGCAAACGCCTCACGGCCTTACAGAAATCGGCGATGATGGTCAGCTAAGGTTAGTGAAATATCGAAAAGATATTGACGTAGTTAAGGATGCGCATCTGTTTAATTACGAGAGTAAGAGTAAGGGTTGGGTTAGTGGGGGATTATGGGAAGCAGGTTCCAATGAGAAGGACGCAATGAACGTTATTGATGGTAACAGCTTAACATACTGGCAACCAAATTTTACGGATGCAGTAGAAGATTGGGCAATCGAAATTGATTTAGGTCGTACAGTTTTAGCCAACGAGATAAGATTAATCTTCCCAGATGATAAAGTAGCGAAGCCCTTTAAGCAATTCACTGTTTATGTGAGTACGGGAGCTCGGATTTCTGTAAAAGAAGATGTTGTGATGCTTGAACCTGTATTTCGAACAACTAAACCGAACGAAGATTCAGAAATCATAATACCGCTTCACTATAACTCTCGTGACAGTACTTTAATCATCGACAGTGGGGTAAATATAGATCCAGACAAGAAAAATAATTACAGGGTCATTCAACGGATAAGAATTGAGGCTGAAGAAAAGTCCGTAGGTGCTGGTTTGGCTGAAATTTCTGTTAAAGGAGTAGGGGATAATATAAGTCTGGGTACGCTTCAAAGAGGTAGTTTTGTGAACGGAATTAATTCTGTGGATCCGCAATACCTTTTTGATGGTAACATGAATACCAATAATTTAATAGGGTCATCATACGGTAGTTTGGGATGGAAAGAAGGCGGAGTTTGGTTTGGTGTTGATTTAGGAGCTACATTTTTTGTAGATGAATTTTTTCTATATTCATTTAAACCCGATGAGGGGTTGGTAGGCTATTCAATCAATGGGACCGGCCCAGGATATACAGTGCTTTATTCAGACGGTGCTGCGNTCATGCAATCTGGTTTACCTATCCCAGATGCCTATGACTATAATGAATTGTTTACTCATGAAAATCCAAATGCAGACCGGCTTCTTTATATTCGTTATCTGTTCAAACNTCGAAAAATGCGCTATTTCTTTTGGCACGGTNTTCGGGATACGGGATGGGGTATAGTAAAGTGGGGAGAATTTATGCTTTTTTCTCCTGGTCATCCCGCAGAAGTTGTTCTGAATTCGTCTTTTATCGATTTGGGTGCTGAGGCAGGTGATAATCGCCCAAAAGTTATAAAGGCTCTACATTGGGATGCCGATATTCCACCAGCGTCCAAATTACAATTGCGCTCTCGTTCGGGTAATACCTTAGCGCCGCGGTTCACATTCTTCGATCGGAAAGGCGAAGAGGTAACAGAGGAGCGCTGGAATAGTGCCCCAAAAGTACTTCGTGGACCCATTGATACTACTTTGGTTATAGGAGAAGACTGGGGAGATTGGAGTAACGTTTATCAGGTTTCTGGCGAATCCTTCCAGTCTGAGAGTCCTCGGCGTTATGTATTGTTAGAAATGATTCTTAGCACCGAAGACCCTGACGTAGCCCCAGAAGTGAATTCCTTGAGCGTCGAGTATGAAGATGCTTTAGTTCAGCAGGCTCATGGACAGATTTCTCCGAGGAATGTTGCTGTTAATGCGATGACTTATTTTACATATAAACTTTGGCCCCAAAGTGAAAAAGATGATTCTGGTTTTTCCCTTCTAAGACTCGTCGTGCCAGGTGTATCTGACATAAAAAATAAAATACAGGTTCGGATTTCTGGAGAGATAGTTCAACCGAAAGAAGTTATGATCAAAAAGGATTCATTAATTGTTTCTTTACCGCAAATAGTAAAAAGTGACTCTGTTGAAATTATGTTTCAAACTAGAATCATTCAAAATGCGACTTTAGTAAGTATGGACGTGGGATTGGAGTCACGGCCTGGTTTATGGCAGTCAGTCGAACCAGCAATTCGAAGGGGTAATATTGTTATGTTACCGGATCTGCTGGGGACAAAAAGTCTTGTTCAAGAGATTGTCACCGATACGCGTATCTTTTCCCCCAATGAGGATGGTATAATGGATCACTTCGAGGTTTCTTTTGTGATTTATAAGGCAGTAAATACTCAGCCTCAATTGCATATCTTTGATGTTGCTGGTAGTCGATATGTTAGTATTCAAGCGACAGAAAAATCTATTGGAGAATACCATGTTAAATGGGATGGTCGTGATAGTTCAGGAAAATTAGTGCGCCCAGGAACTTACATTTATAAAATTACTCTTGATGTAGACACTGAATTTGATCTGAGATTAGGCACTCTCGCAGTTACATATTAAAAACGTAATTGTAGTTTCTAATTAGTTTGTAAGTGAGTATGGGAGGTCTTTTTCTGCATATTTTTTTTCTGTTGGTTTACTTGTCATCTTGAAATGTAATTTTGCTCCCTCAGAGATATTTTTGTGTAAAACATCTGCTTTAGTATGAATTTCTCCATTTAGGATAACATTTTCAAAGTAAACATTGTCTGGGCTACTGCCTTCAGTTGTAATTTCTATCTTCTTCCCATTTTTTAAATTAATTGTAGCACCTTCAAATAGTGGACTGCTTAAAACAAAAGAGGGATGTCCAGGGCAAAAAGGAAAAATTCCTAAAGAAGAAAAGATATACCAGGCAGCCATTTCGCCATTATCTTCGTCGCCACAAAATTTTTCTGGACTATAAAGTTNGTTTAAGACTTGCCTTACCCAATATTGGGTTAAATGAGGAGCATTTGCATAAGTGTAAAGGTAGAGTACATGATGGACGGGTTGATTGGAATGAGCATACTGTCCAAAATCNACTGCAGCCATTTCAGTCATTTCGTGGATTTCGGTTCCATAATGACCGACTTCGAAATGGGTAGGTAGAGATAACAACTGGTNAAGTTTTGCTACCGTTTTTTTAGATCCACCTAAAAGTTGAATTAATCCTGCTGCATCGTGCGGAACTGCCCATGTACATTGCCAAGCTGATCCTTCGATATATTCATTCCCCCAAGAAAATTCATTAAATGGTATTGCCCATGAACCATCTCGTAGCCTGCCTTGCATAAATCCGGTNTCGTTATTGAAGGTGTTTTTATAATAGCGTGCTCGGTTATAATATTTAATGGATTCGGATTCTTTACCCAAGATGCGAGCGACCTGCGCAATACAGAAGTCATTATATGCGAAATCCTGTGTTCGAGAGGCTGCATGTTCAACTTCGTCATGCGGAACCCAACCTAATTTCTCAAAGGCTTTTATCCCTCTTCTTCCATAGTTTCCTTCATCGTCGCCCACCTCGTTGGCATTTTTTATCATTGCCTCGTAGGCTGTTTCGACATCAAAGTCATCAATACCACGTACTACTGCGTCAGCAATAACTGCGTCGAGATGAGTGCCAATCATACAGGCACGATAACCAGGACTTGACCATTTAGGGAACCAACCTCCTTCTCGGTACGCTTGTACCCATCCTTGAAGAATTTCGCACAAGCGACTTGGGTCTAATAAAGCCAATAAAGGATATACGGTGCGGTGAGTATCCCAAAATCCATTGTCTGCGTAGAGCACTCCAGAATGTAAATTACCATCGTAAGGGCTATAGTGGTGCGGCTTACCGTTTTCGTCATATTCGTAAAATGCTCGTGGGAACAAATGTGTCCGATATAAACAAGAATAAAAAGTTTTNAGTTGTCGTTCTGTTCCACCTTTGATCTCTATTTGGTTTAGTACTTCTGACCAAACTTCATGGGACTCTACTAATGTTTCGTCGAAAGTTTTTTCTCCAANTTCTGATGCTAAATTGTTTTTGGCCTGTTTGACACTTATGAACGAGGTAGCGATCCGGGCTATTANTGGTTTAGTTGGCTTGGAGAATTCGACAAATGCATTTGGAGATTCACCTGTATATTGATNTGTGNAAGGTAAAATTTCTTCATCTATAAAAATGCCGGATTCTGTGATAATATTATCAAATTTTAAGTAGAAATATAGTGCGAAATTGTCTGGTACTCCTCCGCTATTTGCTCTTGTAAATCCACTAATACTATTTGTTTCACGATCAATGTTGAATTCCCCTGGACCGTCGAAAAGGTCAACGATGAGCCTTGCATCCTGATGAGAAGGAAAAATTGCTCGTAGAATCGAACACCTCTCGGTTGAGGTGAATTCAAGAGTGGTATNGTANCGAAGCANTTTAGTTTTGAAGAAATGTGGTTTGATTACCGTTTTGTCCATTCGGAAAGAAGAGGATCTCTGAGAAGCAGGTAAAAATCGTTGACCACTCTGGACAGNAAATAAAAAATGGCCATAATCACCTATCCATGGGCTAGGTTGATGTGTAGCGCGTATGCCTTGGATTTGATGTGCTGATGGTTTAAAGAAGCGATTTCCATTTTCAGTTTGAGGTGCCCAATGCGTCATGGCAAACGGACGAGCTATCAGGGGCAATGTGTTTCCTTCTGAGAAGGTGTGAACAGATTCATTACCTTGCGTGGGATTAGCATAATCCAGAATGTTTTTCATAGAGTGTTTAGTTTGCTTTCCTTATTGTTTTGGCCTATCANTCTANAAAGATACAGATATGAGCAATTTAATGATTTTTANTCCCCTTTGAAAGAAGTTGATTCATACTTTTGTGGGGGTCAAGCATAGCACTTTATTCCATTCATCTAAGGGAATAGAATCAACATAGCATGTGTGAAACTCCTCTAAGAAGATTTGGTCCCAACATGGGACGTGATGTTTTATTTCGTGTGGCAATTGTTTGATGATTGAACCGTAAGCATGCTCAAGTAGGCGATACCCCGAACTTTCATTACCTAAAAACTTAGGATGTTGAGGAATGATTTTCAATTTAACCATCTCGGTGTCTAATAGGTCTGATATATTGTTTAGAAT